>CAZAOQ010000221.1:3702-3877 GCA_964486795.1 uncultured Rhodocyclaceae bacterium | reverse complement strand
GTCGGCAAGACCGAGGTGGCGCGGCAGCTCGCCTACTGCATGGGCATCGAGCTGATCCGCTTCGACATGTCGGAATACATGGAGCGCCATGCGGTCAGCCGGCTGATCGGCGCGCCCCCGGGCTATGTGGGCTTCGACCAGGGCGGCCTGCTGACCGAGGCCGTCACCAAGAAGC
>CAZAOQ010000221.1:0-3692 GCA_964486795.1 uncultured Rhodocyclaceae bacterium | reverse complement strand
CGAGAAAGCTCATCCCGATATTTTCAACTTCCTGCTGCAGGTGCTGGATCACGGCACGTTGACGGACAACAACGGGCGCAAAGCCGACTTCCGCAATGTCATCATCGTCATGACGACCAATGCCGGTGCCGAGGCGCTGCAAAAATCGACCATGGGCTTCACCAATTCCAAACAGGCAGGGGATGAAATGGGTGAGATCAAGCGCCTGTTCACCCCGGAGTTCCGCAATCGTCTGGATGCCATCATTTCCTTCGCCGCACTCGATGCACAAGTCATCCTGCAAGTGGTCGACAAGTTTCTCATTCAGCTCGAAGCACAGCTGCACGAGAAGAAGGTGGAGGCCGTGTTCACCGATGCACTCAAGGCCTGGCTGGCCGAGCAGGGCTTCGATCCGGTCATGGGTGCGCGGCCAATGGCGCGTCTGATCCAGGACACGATCCGTGCTTCGCTGGCCGACGAGCTGCTGTTCGGCTGTCTTGCCAACGGTGGCCGGGTGACGATCGACATCGACGAGAATCAGAAGGTCAAGCTGAGTTTCGCCGAGGAGCCGGCCGAGGTCGTCTGAGCAGTCCGAATGCCTTGATTCCAGAATGACTTGATTCAAACACTGCGGCGGCCTGAAAATGGTCGCCGTTTTTATTTTCTGAGACCGCCACCATGACTATCCAGACCGCCGACCTGCTTGATGCCAACGAAGCCCTTATCGCCGCAGGTACGCTGCGTGTGGTTGCACCGATGTTTCGCTCCTATGGTGGCCGTGCCGCCTTTGGCGGGCCGATTGCCACGCTCAAGCTGTTCGAGGACAACTCGCTGGTGCGTCAGGCACTCAGTCAGCCGGGAAACGGTGGTGTGCTGGTGGTCGATGGCGGTGGCTCGCTGCGCTGTGCGCTGGTTGGCGATCAACTGGCGCAGCTCGGCGTCAAGAACGGTTGGGCCGGTATCGTCGTCTATGGCTGTATCCGCGATTCACGTGCTATCGATGACATGGATATCGGTGTCTTTGCACTGGCGACGCATCCGCTGAAGAGCATCAAGAAAAATGTTGGTGAGGCGGGGCTTGCTGTCACCTTTGGTGGCGTGACCTTCGTGGCCGGTGATCATCTCTATGCCGACGAGGACGGGGTGATCGTCAGTCGCGAAACGCTGGTCTGAAAGCAAAAATGTGGCGACGCAACATGGTTTTCATTTCACGGATGAGAAATGCTTTTCGTAATGTGAAAAGCGCGTCTTAACTATCTGATTTGTAAATATCAAAAAAAACCATTTAAAACGCTCGTTTTATATGGTGCTCTGCAAGATTTCTCCTATACTTCTTTCAACACGAACCCGGCGGTGGCAACCGTTGCTCCCGGGTCCGTAGAAGGCGGCCACAACCCTTGTCGCCTTGAATGGTTCGTCAGATCCGATCTCTGGCCACCACGTGGATGGACATCGACCAAAGTGCGCCCTCAAGGCGCGCCGGTGATGCCAAAAAGCAGCGCTACATCCAACTCTCCGACCGATAAGGACTGAACATCATGAAGACACGTGAGCAACAAGCCGCCGAACTAAAGAAGGACTGGGCCGAGAATCCCCGCTGGGCAGGTGTCCAGCGCCCCTACAGCGCCGAGGACGTCGTTCGTTTACGTGGCTCGCTGGTTCCCGAGCAGACGCTTGCTCGTCGCGGTGCCGAGAAGCTGTGGGATCTCGTCAATCACGAGCCCTACGTCAATTGCCTCGGCGCACTGACCGGCGGCCAGGCAATGCAGCAGGTCAAGGCAGGCATCAAGGCCATCTATCTGTCTGGCTGGCAGGTTGCCGCCGACAACAACAGCTATGCTTCGATGTATCCGGATCAGTCACTGTACCCAGTCGACTCCGTGCCGACGGTTGTTGAGCGCATCAACAACTCATTCAAGCGTGCTGATGAAATCCAGTGGGCGAAGAATGTCAATCCGGGTGATGCCGGCTATATCGACTACTTCGCGCCCATCGTGGCTGATGCTGAGGCTGGCTTTGGCGGCGTGTTGAATGCTTTCGAACTGATGAAGGCGATGATTCGCGCCGGCGCCGGCGGTGTGCATTTTGAAGACCAGCTCGCTTCCGTCAAGAAGTGCGGTCATATGGGTGGCAAGGTTCTGGTGCCGACGCAGGAGGCCGTGCAAAAGCTGGTTTCCGCACGTCTCGCCGCTGACGTCATGGGTGTATCGACCCTGATCCTCGCGCGTACCGATGCCGAGGCCGCTGATCTGCTGACCTCCGACGTGGATGCCAACGACAAGCCCTTCGTCACTGGCGAACGCACCCCGGAAGGTTTTTACAAGACCAAGAAAGGTCTGGAGCAGGCGATCAGCCGTGGCATCGCCTACGCACCCTATGCCGACATGGTCTGGTGCGAGACCGGCACGCCGGATCTCAGTTTTGCGAAGAAGTGTGCCGAAGCGGTGCGCGCCAAGCACCCGAACAAGATGCTCGCCTACAACTGCTCGCCTTCGTTCAACTGGAAGAAGAACCTCGACGACGCGACCATCGCCAAGTTCCAGCGCGAACTCGGCGCGATGGGTTACAAGTATCAGTTCATCACCCTCGCGGGCATCCACTCCATGTGGTATCACATGTACGACCTCGCGCAGGACTACGCTCAGCGCGGCATGTCGGCTTATGTCGAAAAAGTGCAGGAGCCGGAATTCGCGGCACGCGATCGCGGTTACACCTTCGTCTCGCACCAGCAGGAAGTCGGCACCGGCTATTTCGACGATGTCACCACCGTGATTCAGGGTGGCGCCTCATCGGTGACCGCGCTGCACGGATCGACCGAAGAAGATCAGTTCTAAGCGTTCTACACCTCGTCTGCTACAGCGGACAGGGGAGGCCGGCACTCAAAAGGTGCCGGCTTTTTATTTGTCTCTGCAAGAAAGAGGCATGCGCGGCGAAAAGATGTCGACGCCAGCTTCTGTCACGACGGCATCGAGCGGTATATCGTGACTCCCGGGCTCGATGCTGGCAATGCGCGCCAGTTCGAAGCCGATGCCGATGGCCAGTGGCGTTGGAACCATCGCAGCCAGCGTGCGGTCGAAGTAACCTGAGCCGTAGCCAAGGCGGTAACCCTGCGCATCGAAGGCGTTAACGGGGACTAGCAGCACGTCGGGTGTGAGTTCATCACCGTGTGTCGGGTACTGGATGCCGTAGCGGTCGGTGCTCATCGCCGATTCAGGGCGCCAGTCGCGAAAAGTCAAAGGGGCATTGGCTGAAACGACGCGGGGCAGGCAGGTACGTAGTTGGCTGTATTCGGCGAGCAGGCGTGTAATTAGCGGACGGCAGTCGAACTCGGCGCGGAATGGCCAGCAGAAGCCGAGTACGCGAGGCTGGCAGTGGCGCAGCAGTTCTTCAAGATGCGCTTCGAGTGCCTGTGAAAGACGGTCATGTTCGGCGGCGGACAAGGCCTCGCGCTCGGCAATTTTTGCGCGGCGCAGCGTGTGGCGTGTTTCGGCGGAGTAATGGCCGGCATCGCCATCTGCCGGGTCGGTTGGGCCAATCGTGAGATTTGGCGCGGGTTGGCGAGGTGTCATGTGCTATTCTTGTGGCGATTAGAGGCTCAACTATAAACATGAAATTCTGGCTCTGCTTGCTCTTACTTTTGCCTGCGTTTGCACAGGCCGTTCCGGGCGACGAACGCTTTCTCGCAGCACGTGAGGCTTTCCGTAATGGCGAGC
>CAZAOQ010000220.1:0-4004 GCA_964486795.1 uncultured Rhodocyclaceae bacterium | reverse complement strand
CGCAGGTAGGCGCGCGCCACCGAGACGCGCTGGCCCTTGAGAATATTGACTTGAAACAGACCGGCACCTTCTTGCGTGGCGCCATTGAAATCGTCGTTGCGCGGAATGCCCGCCGCCGCGCAGGCCTCGATCACGGCCATGCTGACGGGATTGCGTTCGGACTGGTCGCCCACATAGAGCGGACCGGCATTGCCATGCAGCGCATTACGAATGCGCGCATTGTTCTCGGCACGAATGAAATACGGCAGCACCTCATGCCAGCTCCAGCCCGGCGCTCCGCAATCATTGGCCCAGCCATCGTAATCGGCGGCGTGACCACGGATATACACCATGCCATTCACCGACGAGCAGCCACCCATCAAGCGGCCGCGTGGCAACGGCAGACGACGACGATTGACGTGCGGCTCCGGCGTGCTCTCGTAGAGCTGGCAGAAGCGTTCGTCCTCGGTAATCTTGCCCCATCCCGCCGGCATGTCGACGAGGAAATCTCGGTCGCGCCCAGGGGCGCCGGCTTCGAGTAGCAGCACGCGCACCTCAGGATCTTCGCTGAGGCGCGCGGCCAAAACGCAACCGGCCGAACCGGCACCGACGACGATGTAATCGTAATGTGACTCGTCGTCGATGCTGGATAAACTCGGTACAGCCGGTGCGGTCATGCGGTCCTGCTTACTTCTTTAGCGGCAGCTTGATGCGCTTCGAGCCGTAGAACGTTTGATCGTTCTTCGCCATGTCGCGCAGCAGTTGCGGCGGCTTGAACTGGTCGCCATAGGCCACCGCCAGACGCTCCATCTCGGTCACCACATTCGCAATCCCGATGGCATCCATCATGCTGAACGGGCCACCGGTATAGGGCGGGAAGCCGACGCCGAGAATGGCACCGAGATCGCCGTCAACCGGATCAAACAGCACGCCTTCTTCGATGCACTTGGCTGCATCGACCAACTGCGGGTAGAGCATGCGCGCCTGGACTTCCTTCGCCGTCGGCTGCTCGTTCTGCGGCTTCTGCGGCCAGATTTCGTTGAGGCCTGGCCACAGCGTTTTGTTGCCTTCCGCGTCGTAGTCGAAGAAGCCCTTGCCGTTCTTGCGGCCGTGACGGCCGTGCGTCTCGACCATGGCATCGACCACCGCCGAAGCGGCGTTCGGCTTGAAGCGGTCGCCGAGATCCTTGGCCTGCTGCTGCGCGGCGTGGTGGGCGACATCGAGGCCGATTTCGTCCGACACCGACAGCGGACCGATCGGCAGGCCGACAATCTTGGCAGCGTTTTCGATCAGCGCGGGGCTCACACCCTGCATCACCATGGCCATGGTCTCGGTGATGTAAGCACCGATGAAGCGGGTGGTGAAGAAGCCGGGGCCGTCATTGACGACGATCGGCGTCTTGCCCATCAGCGCGGCCAGGTCGAGGGCGCGCGCCAGAGCGGCGTCGTTACCCTTCTTGCCACAGATGATTTCGATCAGCGGCATGCGCTCAACCGGCGAGAAAAAGTGCATGCCGATGAAATTCTCGGGACGCGTGGCCGCAGCAGCCAGATCGCTGATCGGCAACGCCGAGGTGTTCGAGGCAATGACGGCATCCTTACCCAGCACGGCTTCGAGCTGCTGGGTGACCTTGGCCTTGATGCCGCGATCTTCAAACACGGCCTCGACAACCAGCTGAGCATCGTTGAGCGCTGCGTAGTCGGTGGTCGGGTGAATGCGCGCGAGGATGGCGTCGACCTTCTCCTGCGTGGTGCGACCCTTTTCGAGATCACGCTTGAGCTTCTTGACGCTGTAGTCCTTGCCCTTGTCGGCGGCTTCTTGCTTGAGGTCGACCAGCACGACTTCAACGCCTTCCTTGGCGCAAACGAAGGCGACACCCGCGCCCATCAGGCCAGCACCGATGATGCCAATCTTCTTGAACTCGGTCTTCGGCACGCCTTCCGGACGGTGCATCAGCTTGTTGGCCTTGCCCATGTTGATGAACAAGGTGCGGATCATGCCGCGCGAGACCGGGCCCTTCATCAGGCCGACCATGTACTTGGCTTCAAGACGCAGCGCCGTGTCCATCGGCAGTTGCGTGCCTTCATAGACGGCCGAGGCGATGGCCTGCGGAGCCGGCATGTTGTGGAAGGTACCCGCCTGCAGCATGGCGTTGCTGACCACCAGCATCTGTGCGACGTTCGGCGACGACGGACCGGCACCACCGGGGATCTGGAAGCCTTTTTTGTCCCACGGTTGCACGGCGTTGGGTGTTTCCATCAGCCACTTCTTGGCTTCGGCCATCAGCTGATCAGCCGGCACCACCTTGTTGATGAAACCGGCAGCGAGCGACTTCTGCGGGTTCAGCGACTTGCCCTGCAGCAGCAACGGCAGCGCCTCCTGGATACCGATCAGGCGCGGCAGGCGCTGCGTGCCGCCACCGGCGGGCAACAGGCCGATCTGCACTTCGGGCAGGCCGAGCTTGATCTTGGCGTCGTCAGCAACGATACGGTAGTGACAGGCCAGCGCGATTTCGGTGCCGCCGCCCACCGCCGTGCCATTGATGGCGCAGACGAAGGGCTTGCCGCAGGTTTCCATGCGGCGGAACTGGGTGGAGAGCGACATGATCTGCTCGAGCATGACCTTGTTCGGCACGTTCGGCGCGTTCTCGGAACGCTCCTCGATACCCTTCAGGTCGGCCCCGGCGAGGAAAGCTTCCTTGCCCGAAGTCAGGATCACGCCCTTGATCGCGGCATCGGTGGAGATGCGGTCGATATTTTCACGCAGCTCGTCAATGAACACCTGATCGATGGTGTTCATGGTGCTGTCTTTCTTGTCGATCAGCAGCGTGGCGATGCCATCGGCATCGACGGTGAGTTGGAAGATTTGATTCATCTGTCTGTGTCCTCGAAGTCTGGAATGCTTAGATGCGTTCGATGATGGTCGCGCTGGCCATACCGGCCGCCTCGCAAAGAGCGACCATGCCGTAGCGGAGATTGCGGCGCTCAAGCTCGTCGAGCACGGTGCCGACCAGCATGCCACCGGTGGCGCCCAGCGGGTGGCCCATGGCAATCGCGCCGCCGTTGACGTTCATCTTGTCGTGCGGAACATCGAGCTCATCCATGAAGGCCAGCACCACGGAAGCAAAGGCTTCATTGAGTTCGTACAGATCGATGTCTGTGGCCTTCAGGCCGGCCTTCTGCAGGCAGCGACGTGCGGCTGCGGCGGGGCCGTCGAGCATGATGGTCGGCTCGGAGCCGACCGTCGCAGTAGCGACGACGCGGGCGCGGGCCTTGAGGCCGGCACGCTCGCCACCCAGCTTGCTGCCGATGAGGACGGCAGAGGCGCCATCAACCACACCCGAACTGTTGCCGGCGTGGTGAATGTGGATGATCTTCTCGACTTCCGGATATTTCTGCATCGCCACGGCGTCAAAGCCGTAAGCCTGGCCGAGCATGGTGAAGGCTGGCGCGAGGTTGCCCAGCGTTTCCATGGTCGTGTTGCCACGCACGGTTTCGTCGCGGTCGAGCAGCACTTCGCCGAGGATGTCGACGACCGGAATCACGGAACGTGCGAAGCGGCCTTCTTCCCAGGCTTTGGCAGCGCGCTTCTGGCTTTCGACCGAGTAGGCGTCGACGCGCTCACGCGTGTGACCGAGCTTGGAGGCCAGCAGGTCGGCCGCAATACCCTGCGTCACGAAATAGGTCTTGAAGGCCACGGCCGGGTCGAGCGCCCAGGCGGCGCCGTCCGAACCCATGGTGACACGCGACATGCACTCGACGCCGCCACCGATGGCGAGGTCGATCTGTCCGGCACCGATCTTGGCCGCCGCCAGATTCACGGCTTCGAGCCCCGAACCGCAGTAGCGATTGATCTGCATGCCCGGCACGGTGTACGCGTAGTCGGCGTTCAGCGCCGCGATACGGCCCACGTTGCCGCCCTGTTCATGAATCGGCGTCACACAGCCAAGGATCACGTCCTCGACAAGAGCGGTGTCGAGCTTGTTGCGCTCGCGCAGTGCGATCAGCGTCTGGCTGGCCAGGTTG
>CAZAOQ010000219.1:0-4057 GCA_964486795.1 uncultured Rhodocyclaceae bacterium | reverse complement strand
CGTTATATGCACGATACGCGAGCAAATCAAAGCAAAGTGGGTGTTCTTCTGTTTTGTCTGTGACGGGGTAGTTGCGAAAGGTTAGCAAGTTCGCTAACATTCGAGCTATGATCTGGAGCGTTAGTTACTTCAACGAGCGCGTGCAGCGTGACATTACTGAATGGCCAGTCGGCATCTACGCCGACTACCTGCGCCTAATCTTGCTGATGGAGGAGCAGGGAGCCGACCTGCGTCTACCGCACTCACGGGCCATGGGTGACGGACTCTTCGAGTTGCGCTGCAAGGGCGCGGAAGGAATTGGCCGAGCGTTCTACTGCACGATGGTTGGCTGAGAGATCGTAATCCTGCACAGCTTCATTAAGAAAACACAGGAAACACCTGCCCAGGAACTGAAGACAGCCCGCAAGCGACTGAAGGAGGTCAAACATGCAAAGTGAGCAATTCAAGCCGATTCGTCTCGACACCAAGGTGGAACTTGCCCGAGCCTTGCTGCGGCCAGGATTTAAGGCTACATGGGATGGATTGGAAGAAGAGTATGCCGCACTCCACGAGCTGCTGCAGGCGCGCAAACAGGCCTGTCTGACGCAAGAAGAAGTTGCTGCTCGCATGGGCACAACAAAAAGTGCCGTGTCGCGTCTGGAAGCATCGCTGCGCAGCGAAAACCATTCTCCTTCGTTCGCCACACTGCGCAAATACGCACATGCCTGTGGCAAGCGACTGGTCATCAAGATGGTCTAAATCAAAGAGGCCAGGCTGAATTAAATTGCTGTTCCCGCTGCCCCTTTGAAGTCAACAAACAACAGGACACTTTGTTTAACATAAAGTAAAGCCCAATTGCGCGAAATTGACATGGCCGACAAATGTGCATACCCTCACTAAATGGAAATCGAATTTGATTCCGAGAAAGCTAAAGCCAACCCGATCAACCATGAGGGGGTGACCTTTGAGGAGGCGAAGTCGGTTCTGCTCGATCCTTATGCGCTGACGCGGGAAGACACGGATGCTGAGGGTGAGCAACGGTTTGTGTCTTTGGGGATGGGTGGCAAAGGATGGATTTTGGTGGCGGTGTGGGCGCTGCGTGGTGAGCGACTCCGCATCATTTCGGCCTGGAAGGCCAATCAGCCACAACGGAGGTGCTATGAGCAACAATTCTGATCCGCTGTTCGATCGTTATGCCAACATGGATTTCAGCGATGCCAAGCCCGTATCTGCTGTGCTCGCACTTGCCAAATTGCAAGCTGAGCATGGCGGGAAGTCGCGCGTAACGATGCGATTGGACAATGACACACTGGCCGTTTTCAAAGCGCGTGCGGAAATGACCGGGGGTAATTATCAAACGCTGATCAATCAGGCGTTGCGGGATGCGGCGCAAGGTGTGACGCTGGCCGAAGTGGTGCGACAGACCATTCGGCAGGAATTGCACGCCGGCTGATGTGTTGCCGTCCCGCCAGCGCCGACTTTTCTTCTCCAAAACAGATGAATGTGTTGCTGGTGGGGTGATGAGTCGTTTCGCTAATTTTGTTTGGCACTGGCATTCCTATACCCATCTGGGCATAATGTCTGGGTGCCAACGCCAACTAAACCATTACGCTGGGTCGCTTCAAGCAAGAAAGACTTGATGGCGATGCCAGAAGATGTCCAGGACACCTTCGGCTACGCCTTGCACTTGGCGCAGATTGGCCAGAAACATCCTGATGCCAAACCGCTCAAAGGCTTTGGTAGCGCGGGCGTTCTCGAGGTGGTTGAGGATTTTCAGGGGGGTGCGTACCGAGCCGTGTATACCGTACGTTACGCAGGGACGGTGTATGTGGTGCATTGTTTCCAGAAAAAATCCACGCAGGGCGTTGCTACGCCCAAGCCGGACGTGGAATTGATCAAGTCACGCTTAAAGGCCATCGTGGCCAGTTTAGGAGGTCAGTAATGATCGAGATCGAAGAAGGCAGCGGCAACGTGTACGCCGACTTGCAGACGCCGGATGTCGAGGCGATGTATGTTAAAGCACGACTTTCCAGCAAGATTGGTGACATCATTCGCCACCGTCACTTGACGCAACAGCAAGCCGCCGAGATTCTGGGTATCCCGCAACCAAAACTGTCTGGGCTGCTGCGCGGGCAGTTTCGCGGCATCAGCGAGGCGAAGATGATCGAGTGCTTGAATCGCCTCGGGCGGGATGTCGAAATCGTTGTGCGCAAGGCGCCACGCAGTCATCTGCAAGGGCATACGCAAGTCGTGTTCGCCTGATATCTCGAAAATTAAAAAGGGGTCAGGCTGAATTAATTCCTAGAAACCAAAGGACGCCCGCGTTATTTAACGTAACGTCCGTTGCGCGCATCCGCATCGGGCCGAGCACTAGTGGCTGAATGTGCCGTGGCTAGAGTGAGTCTTCCCCGTTTATACCTGTTCCGGCATAATACGCAGAATGACGACCAAGGAAAAACCGCTTAAGTGGATTGGTGGTAGCAAAAAGGATTTGCTAGCACTTCCCGCTTCGGTGCGACGATTTATCGGCCATGCGCTGGATTTTGCTCAGCACGGTGACCGGCACGAAGGCGCCAAGGTACTTAAGGGATTTGGCGGAGGCGGAGTACTTGAAGTGCTAGAAGACGATTCCGGTGGCACTTATCGCGCCGTTTATACCGTGAAATTCGCCGAGGCGGTGTTTGTGCTGCACTGCTTTCAAAAAAAGAGCAAACGCGGCATCGCAACGCCTAAAGAGGACATGGACATCATCCGCGCACGGCTTAAAGTGGCCGAAGTGTGGGCAGAGGAGCTACGCAATGAAAAAACGACTGATTGACGGCATCGAAATTGAGGACAGCTCTGGCAATGTGTTTGCCGATCTGGATCTGCCGCAAGCCGACCGGTTGAAGATAAAGTCCGGCTTGGTGATCGAAATCACCCAAGCAATCCGCAAGCTTGGCCTGACGCAAGCCGAAGCCGCCCACCGCATGGGCATAACCCAACCCAAGGTCTCGGGTATGATGCGCGGCGATTTCACTCATCTTTCCGAGCACAAGCTGATGGAGTGCCTGAGTCGACTCGGTTATGACATCGAAATCAAGGTTAAACCGGCCGCAACATCCGTGGGCCATCTCGTGTTGGCGTTTGCTTGATTGTTCGCGAGGAATGCGAAAAAAGCTACGTGCGAAAAAAAAGAAAAAAAGAAAGGGGCCAGGTTCAATTAAAATTGAGCCGCCCCTAGCCCTCAGCTGACCGAGGGTGGTGTAACTCAAAACCCCGCATCTCACAAGGAGGCGGGGTTTTCTCTTGTCTGTGGCAGGTGCGACACACTGTAATTTCGTGATTTGACATCATATCATTATTTGGTTAATATGTGCGCATGAAGCCGAATTACAAACGCGCTTTCGCCCAGTACGTCAAGAAAGCGCACAAACCCCTGCAGCTGGCGATCGAGGATGCGGTGGAGCTGGTTTGCGAGACACCGGGAATCGGCGAACTCAAGGCGGGTGATCTGGCGGGAATACGGGTTTACAAGTTCCGTTTCAACCGCCAAGAATACCTGATGGCCTACCGGCCACCAAAGGGTGATTTGCCTCCCGAGTTTTTGATCATTGATTTCTATCAGGTGGGATCACACGAGAATTTTTACGACGAACTGAAACACTATTTGCGGCAAGGGAGCAGCAAAGGAGCGACAAAATGAGCAACGCACTGACAGCAGAAGACCTGTTCTCTGAAATGAAACGCATGCCTACAGGGGAGCGCGTCAAATTCTTTTCGCTGCTGACCAGCAACGCTTTCCGCGAGGATGACTTCACTCACGAGCAGGTGTTCGGCCAGTTGCAGCAGGAACCGTTTTCCGCAGGGGAAGCGGCGGAGTACCTTGAGGTTTCTGTGCCGACGCTGCGCCGCTATGTCCAGTCCGGCAAGCTCGTTCCAAGCCATCTGGTGGGCCGTAACCAGATGTTCTCCACCCAGACCCTGCGGGCATTCAAACGCTCAAAATAATTGGGGTCAAAGGGTAGAGTATAGAACAGGCTTTCGCCTGCCCTCCCTCATCAAACCGTGCATGCGGTTCTCCCGCACACGGCTTTCC
>CAZAOQ010000218.1:2933-4152 GCA_964486795.1 uncultured Rhodocyclaceae bacterium | reverse complement strand
CATTGAACAGGCCGGGGGGCACAGCGGCGACTCTGCCTGCTCGCTGCCACCGTATTCGCTGTCCAAAGAAATCCAGGATGAAATTCGTCGTCAGACCACGATGATGGCCATGGGCCTCAACGTCGTTGGTCTGATGAATGTGCAGTTTGCCATCCAGGGTCAGGGTGCCGATGCCGTGGTGTATGTGCTCGAAGTGAATCCACGTGCTTCGCGTACCGTCCCCTTTGTCTCCAAGGCGACCGGCCTGCCGCTCGCCAAGATCGCCGCACGTTGCATGGCGGGCCGCTCGCTGGCTGATCAGGGTGTCACCGGTGAAGTGATTCCACCCTATTACTCGGTGAAGGAGGCTGTGTTCCCCTTCGGCAAGTTCCCCGGTGTCGACACCATCCTCGGGCCGGAAATGAAGTCTACCGGTGAGGTGATGGGCGTCGGTCGCAGTTTTGGTGAGGCTTTCGTCAAGAGTCAGCTCGCTGCGGGCACCAAACTGCCTAGTAGCGGCCGTGCCTTTGTCAGCGTCAAGCCGACGGATCGACAGAAGGCGATCGACGTGGCACGCCAACTGCATGAGCTCGGTTTTACCCTGGTCGCCACGCGTGGCACGGGTGCAGCTATCAGCGCCGCAGGTGTTCCCGTTACGATCGTTAACAAGGTCGCTGAAGGGCGTCCGCACATTGTCGACATGATCAAGAACAACGAGATCAGCCTGATCGTGAACAGCGTCGAGGAAAAGCGCTCGGCGATTGTTGATTCGCGCTCAATCCGTACCAGCGCACTGGCCGCGCGGGTAACGGTTTTTACAACCATCGAGGGCGCCCGTGCGGCCTGTGCCGGCATGCGCCATCTGGCTGACTTCGAAACCTATGCGTTGCAAGACCTGCACGCGGAACTGAAACGAGTCTGAGCACATGAGCAAGTTTCCCATCACCATCAACGGCGCAGAACTGTTACGTGCCGAATTGCAGCGTATGAAGACCGTTGATCGGCCGAATGTCATTGCCGCGATCGCCGAGGCGCGCTCGCATGGCGATCTTTCCGAAAATGCCGAATACGATGCCGCCAAGGAGCGTCAGGGTTTCATCGAGGGGCGCATCAAGGAAGTCGAAGGCAAGCTCGGTAACGCACAGATTATCGATCCCAAACTACTCGATGCCGACGGTCGCGTGGTGTTCGGTGCCACGGTCGAAATGGAAGACCTCGAGGGCGGCAAAACCGTGACCTA
>CAZAOQ010000218.1:0-2923 GCA_964486795.1 uncultured Rhodocyclaceae bacterium | reverse complement strand
CAGATCGTCGGTGACGACGAAGCCAACATCAAGCTCGGCAAGGTCTCCGTGAACTCTCCGGTGGCGCGCGCACTGATCGGCAAGTTTGCTGGTGACGTCGCCGAGGTGAATACCCCCGGCGGTATCCGCGAATACGAAGTTCTCGACGTCAAATACATCTGAGACGCCTGCCTCTCCTCCGGAGCGCGGGGAGGGCAGTCGCTGCCTTGAGCGGTCTTGGTTGGGCAGGTCAGGCTTTGCGCGTCGGTCGACGCGGCTTCCCCTTCTCGATCGGCCGCGCGCGCGCGGCCTGGGCAGGTTTTGCGGCGGCGGCCTTCTTGGTCAGGCGCGGCGGATTGCGCCGCGCGCGCGCAGGCGCGGATTCCGAGGCATCTTCTGCGGGCTTCTCGCGCCAGATGACCAGCAGCTTGCCGATATGTTGTACTGGTGCGGCCCCGACGGAGGTACAGATTTCGACGAGTAACGCGTCACGCGCTGCGCGGTCGGCTTCGAAGACGCGGATCTTGATGAGTCCGTGCGACTTCAGGCAGCGCTCGATCTCGTCGAGTACCGTCGGGCTGAGGCCTTTCTGGCTAATGCTGACGACAGGGTTGATGCCGTGGGCTGCGGCGCGCAGTTCGCTGCGGCGTGCAGTGGAAAGCACCGGTACGGCGGCCGGTTGGTTATCATGTGTATTCATCGGCGTATTTTAATCGAAACCTCATCGCTTCCCCCTGATTTACATTGAAAAAGCACAAGACTAACAAGGCGTGGATCCACGAGCACGTCACCGATCCTTATGTGCAGCGCGCGAAGGCAGAGGGTTGGCGCTCGCGTGCGGCCTTCAAGCTCATGGAAATCGACGAGAAGGATCGATTGCTCAAGCCTGCCATGGTCGTCGTCGACCTCGGTGCGGCACCGGGTAGCTGGGCGCAATACGCCGTCAAACGCATTAAGCCGAGCGGTCTGCTGTTCGCCCTCGATCTTCTCGAGATGGAGCCATTGGCGGGTGTTTCCTTCATCCAGGGCGATTTTCGCGAGGAAGAAGTGCTGCGCCGATTCGAGACTGGCCTCGGCGGCCGTGCTGTTGACCTTGTATTGTCGGATATGGCCCCCAATATGTCAGGGGTTCAGCTCGTCGATCAGTCGAGGGTCATGCATCTGGCTGAGCTGACGCTGGATTTTTCCCGCGAGCATCTGAAACCGGGCGGTGACATGCTGGTCAAAGTATTTCAGGGCACGGGGTATATGGAATTGCGTGAGTCGATGCGTGAGGTTTTTGAGGTGCTTCTTGTGCGCAAGCCAGCGGCTTCGCGCGGTCGTAGCGCTGAAAATTTCCTGCTTGGTCGCGGTAAGCGTGCGTAGCAGGGATGTGCGGGTGTGGCAGGGTTGTGACAAGATCGTCGTTCCATTAATAGCTTGTTTGCGCCCGCTAGTGAACGGTTCTACAATCTTCTTTTGATTTTCCGATATTTCGGCAATTCAGCCGAAAGGAGTGGTGAGCTTGAATAATATGTTTAAGAGTCTGGCGGTCTGGCTGGTGGTCGGCATTGTGCTGATGACCGTGTTCAACCAGTTCGGCGCGCGCCAACCCGCTCAGCAGGTGATCGACTACTCGCAGTTCCTCGATGAGGTGAAGCAGGGTCATATCGCCAAGGTCGTGATCCAGGGCCGCACGCTCGACGCCTCAACCACCGAGGGCAAGAAAATCATCAGCTATGCGCCGGCCGATCTCTGGATGGTCAGCGACCTGCTCAAGTACAACGTCAAGGTGGTGGCCAAGGCCGATGAAGAGCAGTCTTTCCTGATGAGCCTGTTCGTCTCCTGGTTCCCCATGTTGTTGCTGATTGGCGTCTGGATATTCTTCATGCGTCAGATGCAGGGTGGCGGCAAGGGCGGTGCTTTTTCGTTCGGCAAGAGCAAGGCGCGCCTGCTTGATGAGTCGACCAATCAGATTACCTTTGCCGATGTCGCGGGTTGCGATGAAGCTAAGGAAGATGTCGCCGAGCTCGTCGAATTTCTGCGCGACCCTACCAAGTTTCAGAAACTGGGTGGTCGTATCCCACGTGGTGTGCTGATGGTGGGCAGTCCCGGTACCGGCAAGACCTTGCTCGCCAAGGCTATCGCCGGTGAGGCCAAGGTGCCGTTTTTCTCGATTTCCGGTTCGGATTTCGTCGAGATGTTTGTCGGTGTTGGCGCGGCGCGAGTGCGTGACATGTTTGAAAACGCCAAGAAAAATTCACCGTGCATTATCTTCATCGACGAAATCGATGCGGTTGGCCGTCAGCGCGGCGCCGGTGTCGGTGGTGGTAACGATGAGCGTGAACAGACGCTGAACCAGTTGCTCGTCGAGATGGACGGCTTCGAAGGTACTTCAGGCGTCATCGTGATTGCTGCCACCAACCGCCCCGATGTACTTGATCCTGCGCTGCTGCGTCCGGGCCGCTTTGACCGCCAGGTCGTGGTCTCACTGCCCGATATTCGTGGCCGTGAGCAGATTCTTATGGTGCACATGCGTAAAGTACCCATCGCACCGGACGTTAAGGCCGACATCATCGCGCGCGGCACGCCGGGGTTTTCCGGCGCCGATCTTGCCAACCTGGTGAACGAGGCAGCGTTGTTTGCCGCGCGCCAGAACAAGCGCCTCGTCGACATGGACGACTTCGAGAGTGCCAAAGACAAGATCATCATGGGTGCGGCACGCCGGACCATCGTGATGCCCGAAGAAGAGCGGCGCAATACGGCCTATCACGAGGCCGGCCATGTCCTCGTCGCCAAGATGCTGACCAAGACCGATCCGGTGCACAAGGTCACCATCATCCCGCGCGGACGGGCGCTGGGTGTGACCATGCAGTTGCCTGAGACGGATCGCTACAGCCAGGACAAGGAGCGCCTGCTGCAGACTATCGCTGTGCTCTTCGGTGGCCGCATCGCCGAGGAAATT
>CAZAOQ010000217.1:0-4179 GCA_964486795.1 uncultured Rhodocyclaceae bacterium | reverse complement strand
GAGATCAAGCACTGGCGCGGGTTTCAGCGATGCATGCTCGGAGAGCAAGCATTGGCGCGCTTCTCCGGGCAATGCCCTGAATCACCCAGCACAAAAAATGAGAACGACTGAATGAACATACAGCAACTCGAAACCGAACGCGGGGAAGCCGCGGAAGAAGCGCCAACGGGGCAAGATGATCGGGAAAATCCATGAGCATGAACGAAGCGGATACCCGTTATCACCTGATTGACCCGGTCTTGCGTGATAAGGGCTATGTCAGTCATGAACGCATCACACTCGAAACCATCCTGACCCCGGCACCGGTCGAGCCCAGCGGCGCCAAAGGCCGCCGCCGCAAGGGGCCGGGGCGCACCGACTATCTGCTCTGCGTGCAGGTGGGTGATATGCCCAAGGCGTTGCCCGTGGCTGTGCTCGAAGCCAAGAAAGAAAGCGAAGACCCACTCAAGGGCATGCAGCAGGCCAAAGGTTATGCCGACTGCGAGCGCTTCGACGTCAAATACGTTTTCTCGACCAATGGCCACAAGTATGGTGAGTACGACTGCTTCACTCGTTTACAGGGTGGTCCGTTCCCCTTTGCCGACTTCCCGCCACACCCGGATCTGACCACTCGCTACGCCAAGGACACCGGCATCGACATGGCCCGGCCCGAGGCCGCGATGCTGTTTCAGGCGGACAGCCCGGCGTGGTCGCTCTCGCGTTACTACCAAGATGCGGCCATCCGCGCTGCCTTCGAAAAAATCCTGCTTGATCAACAGGCCGGAACGCCTCCCCGCGTGCTCCTAACGCTGGCCACCGGTGCCGGTAAAACCATCATCGCCACCAACTTGCTGTGGCGCATGAGTCAAGCCGGGCAACTACCCAAACCCGCGCTATTTTTGTGCGATCGCGATGAGTTACGCGAGCAGGCTTACACCAAGCTCAAGGCCGCTTTTGGCGACAACGCCCGCCTTGTCCGCACCGAAAAAGGCAGCAACGCAGCGGCCAATGCGCGCATCCACATTGCCACCTACCAAACGCTGGGGCTAGACGATGACAAAGGCAGCGACGAAGGCTTTGCCAGCTTTCTCACCGAGCATTATGGCGAAGATGCCTTCAGCGTCATCATCATCGACGAATGCCACCGTTCGGCCTGGGGGCGCTGGTCTGAGGTCTTGAAACGCAACCCCAACGCCATTCACATCGGCCTCACCGCCACGCCGCGCAAACTCGAAGAATCGAAAAACGCCAGCGCAGAAGCAAAACAAGATCATGAAATCACCGCCAACAACCGCAAGTATTTTGGCGAGCCGGTCTATGAATACACCCTGATTCAAGCGCAGGAAGACGGCTACCTCGCCGCCTGCGAAATCGTCAAACGCAAAGCCAGCATCGACAACGCCACCTTCACCAGGGAAGACATCCTCAAGGCCGGCGTCAAGGACATCAAAACCGGCAAACCGCTGACCGCAGAAGACCTCACCAAGAACGAATACACCGGCAAGGATTTCGACGACGAACTGTTCATCGAGCTGCGTACACCGAAGATGTGCGAAGACCTGTTCAAGCTGCTGTGTGAAAACGGCGGGCCGGAACAGAAAGTCATCATCTTCTGCACCCGCGAAATTCACGCCGACCGCGTGCAACAGCACATGAATAATCTGTATGTGCGCTGGTGTAAAGCGCAGGGCCAAGAGCCCAAAGACCACTACGCCTTCAAATGCATGGGTGGCCCTAACAACGGCTCCGACATGATCGAACCGATGCGCGGCTCCGGCGAGCGCGCCTTCATTGCCTGCACCGTCGACCTGCTCGAAGCGGGTGTGGACATCGAACGCCTGAATGCCGTGGTGTTCTTCCGCTACCTGCAGTCCCCCATCAAGTTCTATCAGATGGTGGGGCGCGGCACGCGCATCCACGAAGAAACGCAGAAGTACAAATTCTGGCTCTACGACTACACCGACGTTACCAGCCTGTTCGGCACCGATTTCATCACCAAACCACCACGCCCTGGCAGCGGAGGCAAGGGTGGAGGTGATGACGATGGTGGCGATGGCGGAAACGGAGGTGGCACGCCCCACGTTGCCGAAATGCGCGGCGAGTATGTTGTCATCAACGCACAGGGCCGCTTCATCCTTAGCCGACGCGATGGTCGCGACACGCCAATTCCGGTGGATGAATACCGCCGCGAAGTGATCCAGCGCGTGGTATCCGAGGCGCACAACCTCGACGACTTCCGCGCCCTGTGGATCGAAGCGCAAAAACGCCGCCAACTGATCGACCACCTGCTGGGCGACAACTTCAGCCCGGAAGTCATCCGCGAAATTGACCAGATGAACGATTTTGACCTGTATGACTTTTTGGGGCACCACGGCTACCACGCCCGCGCCCTCAAGCGCCCGGAGCGTGGTGATCTGTTCATCAGCCACAACCAGCCTTGGTTCAGCGGCATGGACGACAAAGCCGCCATCGTGCTCAAGGGGCTGGGCCACCAGTTTGCTCAAGGCGGCACCGATGCGCTGGAAAGCCAGAACCTGTGGGAAGTGCCGGAGATCAAGCTGGCTGGCGGATTGAATGCCTTGCGTGGCTTGGGCGCACCGGCACAGGTGATGCACGAGGCTAAGGCGAGGTTGTTTGGGGTATGAGTAAGTTTCCTTTGGTGCCATTGACTGATATGGCAGATATCCATGATTACCTCAGAGAACCAATCAGCCAAACAGAGCGCAATAAACGCGAGGGAGCGTATCCCTATTTCGGCGCAACGGGGCAAGTTGGATGGATTGATGGATATAGACAAGACGGTAGGTACGTACTACTGGGCGAAGATGGCGCGCCATTTCTGGATTCGCAAAAAAGCAAGGCATACATCGTTGAAGGCAAATGCTGGGTCAACAATCATGCGCACGTCTTGAAGGGGAAGCCAGACGTGTGTGACGATGATTTTCTCTGTTTCGCCCTGAATTGGGCTGACTATTCAGAATCTGTCACGGGTTCAACGCGGCTGAAGTTGCCACAAAACATGATGAATCGGCTTTTGATACCGAAGCCGAGGATCGAAAAACAACGCCAAATCGCCGCCCGCCTGAAAGCCCAACTGGCCTTCGTTGAAACCGCCCGGCAGGCGGCGCAGGTGCAGTTGCGCGATACCCGCTTGCTGCGAAATCGCGTTATCGCTGAAACATTCGATGGCATCGATATAGAGCCCTCCGTATTGGGCGATGTGATACGCGACATTCAGGCTGGCAAGAGTTTTCAGACGTCCGAAATATTGGCGCAGCCGAATGAACTTGGCGTGCTCAAAGTCAGCGCAGTCAGTTGGTCAAATTTTCGACCCGATCAAGCGAAGGCGTTAAATGGAGATTATGAGCCTGGAAGTCATCACCGAGTCTGCACGGGAGATTTCATCATCTCTCGGGCAAACACCAAGGAGCTGGTCGGGGCAGTGGTATTGGTGGATAAGGACTATCCGAACAGATTACTTTCGGACAAGACCCTGCGCCTTGTAATTGATGAAACACAAGCGAGTAAAGAGTATCTGCTGTATGCCCTTCGCGCTCCCTTGGCACGCAAACATATAGAGCACTTCGCGACTGGTACGAGTGATTCAATGCGCAACATCTCGCAAGGCGTGATCACGTCAATTCCTGTTGTGCTCCCAAGTTTGCTTGAGCAGGAGCAAATCGTTGCAAAGCTGAAAAAGATATTGACCGAAATCAACGCATTGGAAAATTCAAGCAAGGCAGCGCTGGAAGATATCAATCGCCTTCCCAACCGTGTACTCGCGCAAGCCTTTAACCAACAGGGAGATGATCATGAGTGAAAGGAAAATCACCCAACAGCACCACGCCACCTTCGAGGGCATTCGCCAGAACGACGACAGCGGTGTCGAGTTCTGGTTGGCGCGCGATCTCGCCCCGCTGCTGGATTACCCGCAATGGCGCAACTTTGTCCCGGTGCTGGAGAAAGCGCGCGAGGCGTGCCGTAACAGTGGGCAGCCGGTGGAAGACCATTTTGCGGATCTCCGCAAAATGGTCGAGATCGGTTCGGGTGCCTTGCGTGAAGTCGAGGATGTGCGCCTGTCCCGCTACGCTTGCTATCTGATTGTGCAGAACGGTGATCCGGGCAAGCCCGTCATCGCCAACGGTCAGACCTATTTCGCCCTGCAAACGCGCCGCCAAGAGCTGACTGACGATGCCAAGT
>CAZAOQ010000216.1:0-4222 GCA_964486795.1 uncultured Rhodocyclaceae bacterium | reverse complement strand
GGCCACAACCAACAGTACGTTATTGATCAACAGCAAGGTTTCCCGCGACATCAGCGCAAAACGGCCACCCAGGCCAACTTTGGGCGCACGCCAGGCGAACAACAGGAGCGAGCTGCCGATCACGACGGCAAGAAAGATCAGGATGAAGATGCCACGGCGCGGATCGGTGGCGAAAGCATGCACCGATGTCAGCACACCGGAACGGACCAGGAAGGTGCCGAGCAACGACAGAGAGAAGGCCGCAATCGCCAGCAGCACCGTCCAGTTCTTGAAGGCGCCGCGTTTTTCGGTCACTGCCAGCGAATGGATCAATGCCGTACCGACCAGCCAAGGCATGAAGGATGCATTTTCGACCGGATCCCAGAACCACCAGCCGCCCCAGCCGAGTTCGTAGTAAGCCCACCAACTGCCGAGCGCGATGCCCAATGTCAGGAACATCCACGCCGTCACCGTCCAGGGCCGCGACCAGCGCGCCCAAGCGGCATCGAGCTGACCCGAAAGTAGCGCAGCGACGGCAAAGGCGAAGGCCACCGAGAAGCCGACATAGCCCATATAAAGCAGCGGCGGATGGAACACGAGGCCGGGATCCTGCAAGAGCGGATTCAAGTCGTTGCCGTCTGCAGGAATATCCATCAAGCGTTCGAAGGGGCTCGACGTCAGCAGGATGAACAGCAGCATGCCGCATGAGACGAGGCCCAGTACGCCGATGACGCGTGCCACCATCGCCTCCGGCAGGGCGTTGGAGAGCACTGACACCGCCAGCGTCCACGTCGCCAGCAGGAGAACCCACAACAGGAGTGACCCTTCGTGACCGCCCCACACTGCCGCCACGCGATACACGGTCGGCAGTTTGGAATTGGAATGCTCGGCGACATAGGAAACCGAGAAATCGTTGGCCACAAAGGCCCAGGTCAGACAGGTGAAGGAGATCAGCAACAGCAACCACTGCGCCTGGGCCGCCGGCCGCGCCAAGGCAATCCAGGCGGCGTGCTTGCGGTGCACGCCAACCAGCGGCAGCACGCCTTGCATTACAGCGACCAGCAAGGCCAGTATCAGGGCGAAGTGCCCGAGTTCGGGAATCATGAGCGGCGTCCTTACTGCTTTAGTGTATTGGCGGTCTTGCCCGCCTGGTCGACGGCATGCTGCGCTTCCGGCGGCATGTAATTCTCATCGTGTTTCGCCAGTACCTCAGTCGCCACAAACTGGCCGTCGGTGCCCATCCGGCCCTGCGTCACCACGCCCTTGCCCTCTTTGAAGAGATCGGGAAGGATGCCCGTGTAGGCAACAGGAATCTCCTGAGCCGTATCGGTGACGACAAAGCGAATGGTCATGTCGTTACGCTGCACCGAACCCTCCTTGACCAATCCACCGACGCGGAAGACACGGTCCTTGGGCGCCTCGCCGGCCGCCACCTGGGTCGGGGTATAGAACAGCGCGATATTGCTGTTCAGCGCATTGAGCACGAAATAGGCGGCGATGCCGAGTGCGGCAAGCCCGCCGAGGATGATGGCGATGCGTTTCTGACGAGGTTTCATTTTTTCAGAGGCAGAGAACTGGAGTGAGTGGGCTGCTGGGCCGCAGCTGTGACGTAGCGCTCGGCGGACTTCTCGCGACGGATGCTGCGCAAAGCCTCGCTTCGACGCTTGCGCAACAACAAAGGTTCCATCAGCAGCGCCGCCGCCGTAACGCCGAAGCTGCCCCAGACATAGAAAGCATAACCACCCATGGCAAAAAACTCGCCGAGACTATTCCACTGCATGCTTCACCCATTCGGTTTGCCGCTCACGTTCGAGGATGATGGCGCGCACGCGCAACAGCGCCACGGCAATTGAGTACATCCAGCAGGCCAGCGCCATCAGCAGCATGCCGAGCAACATGGTCTGCGCCATGCTTGGCGCTTTGGTCATCGACACCGAGGCCCCTTGATGCAGCGTGTTCCACCACTTCACCGAGAAGTAAATCACCGGCACATTGATGACACCGACCAGGGCCAAAACGGCGCCGGCCTTGTCGGCACGACGTGGATCGTCGATCGCCGCCTGCAGGGCGATAAAACCAAGGTAGAGAAAAAGCAGGATCAGCTCCGACGTCAGCCGTGCGTCCCACACCCACCAGGTGCCCCACATCGGCTTGCCCCACAGCGCACCAGTCCATAACGAGAGAAAGGCCATCAGTGCGCCGGTGGGCGCCAGCGCACTCGCCATCATCGACGACAGCCGCGTATTGAGCGCGAGGCCGATACCCGCCCAGGCCGCCATGATCAGGTAGATGAACATCGACAGCCACGAGGTTGGCACGTGGATGAAGATAATGCGATACGCCTCACTCTGCGTCGCATCCGTCGGCGCCACAAAAAAACTCACCCACAGCCCGGCAATACCGAACAGCACGGCCAGTGCCACGAACCAGGGAATCATGCGACCCGCCAGCGGATAGAAGCTCTGCGGCGAAGCGTACTTGAACCATTGAATTATTTGGTTACTCATGTTCCTGCTCACTCAATACTTACTCAAGCGCGATGCGCAATGCTGCCGTCGTCGCCCAGGGCGCGAAAAAAACAGACAGCGCCAGAAGTGCGGCCAGCAGCGACAGATGCCCACCGGCACCCAGCCCGGAAACCTGTGCCTCGACGGCGCCAGCGCCGAAAATCAACGCCGGAATATACAACGGCAGCGTCAGCAGCGACAGTAAAACACCACCACCACGCACGCCCAACGTCAGCGCCGCGCCAATCGCGCCGATCAGACTGAGCAACGGCGTACCGATCAGCAGCGACACCACCAGCACGCCAAGCGCTTCGGGAGAAAGATCGTATTGCAAGCCCAGTAGTGGCGCGATCAGCACCAGCGGCAGCCCTGCCACCAGCCAGTGCGCGAAGATCTTGCCGGCCACCAGCAGTCCCAGCGGCGCTGGTGTGAGCAGCATCTGCTCCAGCGTGCCGTCGGCGTGATCGGCCGCGAACAGGCGCGACAGCGACAGCATTGCCGCCAGTAGCGCTGCCACCCACAGCACGCCAGGTGCAATGACACGCAGCAGCGCCATTTCCGGGCCGATACCGAGCGGAAACAGGCTGACGACGATGACAAAGAAGAACAGCGACGTCAGCACCTCACTCTTGCGGCGCAGTGCCAACAACAGATCGCGGCGCACTACCGTCGCGAAGATTGCAAAGGTGCCGGGGGACACAGGTGAGCTTGCCGCGCTCATTAGGACAAACTCAGCATCTGTGCCGTGCCACCCGGAATCTCGACATCCTGATGGCTCGTCAGTACCGCCATGCCGCCGCCGGCCACATGCGCGCCGATGACTCCTGCCAACCATCCCACCGCCGCCACATCCAGCGCAACAAAGGGCTCATCGAGTATCCACAGCGGCGCCCGGCTGCACAGCAGGCGCGCCAGCGCGACACGACGCTTCTGCCCCTGCGACAGCACACGCACCGGCAAGTCCTCGCGTCCGAGCAGGCCGGCGCGACGCAACAGGTCGACACCCTCATCCTCACCCTCGCTTAGCCGCACGCCCGCCAGCGCTGCCGAGATGTGCAGATTCTCCAGCGCCGTCAGATCTTCCTTGAGCGCATTGTGATGACCCAGATACAGTACCGACTGAAAGTACTCATCGCCCAGCTCGCGGAGCGATTTCCCCTGCCAGCGGATCTCACCCTCCTCGGCTGGCGACAGCCCGCAGAGGATGCGCAGCAGACTCGTCTTGCCCGCGCCATTCTCGCCGCCCACATGCAGACGCCCACCCGCCTCCAGCGAAAATGCGAGTCCGGAAAACAGGCGGCGGTCGCCGCGCACACAGGCGAGATTGGAAACAGAAAGCATGGCGGGAAAATGCGGCCGAAGGCCAAAGGTGAATTATGCCCGAAAGCCCCTCTCCACGCCCTCCATCCGCCCGTGCGCGGTGCGCAAGACCACAGGCTTGAATACGGCCAGGGCATGAACAACAAACAGCGGAGAACCGCGCCAGTGCTTGCTCCCAGCACCTATACCCGTGAAGAACCGCACCAATACTTGATCTTGACGCATGTGTCACGAAGAACCGCATGGATATTAGCTTTCAGGCCATGTCACCCGCAGACAAAGCGCCCCTTGCCACCCTCGACCTTCAGGGTGCCCCGAAACGCGGTTCATCGAGTGTGCCGGCCACGGCCACGCCGGCCCTCCGCTGACGACCGGGTGAAGCGAGATCAAGCGCAAGACGACCTTGCAGCGCTTTA
>CAZAOQ010000215.1:0-4222 GCA_964486795.1 uncultured Rhodocyclaceae bacterium | reverse complement strand
AGCCCTGCACCATCGTCCCACACTAGCTGATACATTCGCGCATTTCACCACCACAGGGTAAAAAATCAAAAACTTCGCCCCATTAAGCACAAAGAAGGCATATTGTCATAAGCACGCGACCAGTCTCAGGCCGCACGACTCTCCAGCGCCTCCCAGCGCAGCATCAACGCCTCTAATTCACCATCAATCTGCCCTGAGCGCGCCTGAAGCGCCCTCGCCTCATCCGGCTTATCGCGATATATGCTGCCACCCATAAGTACGGCGACAATACCCACCTGTTCGGCCTCTAAGGTACTGATGAGATCCGGTAATTGCGCAAGCTCTTGCACCTCCCGATAACTGAGCTTGCTCTTGGGTTCGTGGCGCGATAAAGCATCTGGCACTGGGGTGGGCGACTTTACCTGCAATGCCGCGGACTCCTCCAACTCGCGTGTTCGCGGAGCCCGTGCCTTGGCACGCAGCCAGTCCTCGTAACCGCCGGCATACTCCCGCCAGACGCCGTCCCCCTCGGCGACAATACTTTGAGTGACCACGTTGTCGAGAAAGCAACGATCGTGGCTGACAAGAAAGAGAGTTCCCGAATACTCCTGCAACAACACTTCGAGCAACTCGAGCGTCTCGATATCGAGATCATTGGTTGGCTCGTCCAGCACCAGCACATTGGTCGGACGAGCGAATAAACGCGCCAGAAGGAGGCGATTGCGCTCGCCGCCTGAAAGAGACTTGACCGGAGAACGTGCGCGCTCCGGCGCGAACAAAAAATCGCCCAGATAGCTGATCACATGCTTGCGCTGCCCGCCTATATCCACAAAATCAGAACCTGGGCTGATGACATCCGCGAGCACCGCCTCCTCGTCAAGTCTGCTGCGGAACTGGTCGAAATACGCAACCTCAATTCGACTGCCAAGCCTCACGCTGCCAGAGTCCGGCGCGAGTTCACCAAGAATTAGCTTGAGCAACGTCGTTTTTCCGGCACCATTCGGACCAATCAGACCGATCTTGTCACCACGCAAAATGCGGCAGGAAAAATCGCGCACCACAACATGGTCGCCGAAATGCTTATTCACATGGTCAAGCTCCGCGACCAACTTCCCCGACTGATCACCACGCACCACCTGCAGC
This sequence comes from uncultured Rhodocyclaceae bacterium, assembly GCA_964486795.1. Lineage (GTDB taxonomy): Bacteria > Pseudomonadota > Gammaproteobacteria > Burkholderiales > Rhodocyclaceae > Sterolibacterium. The sequence continues at coordinate 3,100 of CAZAOQ010000215.1, read as the reverse complement.
TCCACGTTGCCAACACGGTCACGCCGCGCTACGCGCTCACGGCGCAATCCTTCCAAACGCAGCACGCGACCTTCGTTGCGCGTTCGTCGTGCCTCAACTCCCTTGCGAATCCAGACCTCTTCCTGCGCCAGAAACTTGTCAAACTTGGCATTTTGCTGCTCCTCCGCAGACAGCTCATCGGCCTTGCGGGCTTGATAGGCTGAGAACGATCCCGGATAACTGCTCAACCTACCACGATCTAGCTCGAGCACGCGCGTCGATACAGCGTCGAGGAAACTGCGATCGTGAGTGATCACCAAGACACCTCCGCGGAAATCACGGACCAACGCTTCCAACCAAAGAATACCGTCGAGGTCGAGATGATTGGTCGGCTCGTCGAGTAACAACAAATCCGGTTCAATGGCAAGTGCCTGAGTCAGTGCAACACGCTTGATTCCACCGCCGGAAAGCTCACCGATGCGTGCCTCTGGATCGAGACCAAGGCGAGTGATTGCCTGATCGACACGCGTGTGGATTCGCCACCCATCAGCATGCTCGAGCTGTTCCTGCAACATTTGAAGGGTCTCGAGATTTTCTGCTGACGGATCATGAGCCACAACATGAGCAGACTCGTGATATGCCACGAGCAGTTGACTTACCTGACCCAAACCTGCGGCGATGGTCTGATAGATTGTCTGTTCGCGATCGAAGTCCGGCTCCTGAGCCACATAGGCGACACGCGCTCCAGGCTGAACCCAAACCGTGCCATCATCGAGCGCCGCATCACCCATGAGTGCTCGCAACAAAGATGACTTGCCACTACCGTTGCGCCCGATAAGTGCAATTCGTTCACCCGGGTCAACCTGCAAGGCCGCATGATCGAGCAGAGCTACATGGCCAAAGGCCAGACAGGCATTATCCAGGGTAAGCAGGGGCATAGCGGGTTCCGCGGGGAAATACGGCAATAGTTCGGCGTCTCTAACGACCCTCTGCGAACGAAATTCCCATATAACTCAGTCAGGGAAGAGTGCAAACAAGGCGGCAAACAGACAACGACCAGCCGGCTGGCATTAGTTCAGGAAATATCTGGCGCGATTATACGCCAGCCGCTAAAATGACTGGCCGCTACCAACTCCCCGTAGCACAACGGATAGTGCACATGCCTCCTAAGCGTGGGATACAGGTTCGATTCCTGTCGGGGGGACCACGTCCGGCGCCATCTGAAGGCAGCTATGGCCAATCATGAGCACCCTATAGAAATCAGCGAGGAAGCCGGCGTCCGCAACCTGCATTTTGGCTCTGACTGGATCCAAGGTGCAATGCGCATCCGTCGGCCGTTCAGACTTGAGCTCGCGTATACCCGAGAGATGATGGCCTGCCTGCTCCTGAAGCAGGAATCCGAAGTCGACTGGCCACGTCGAGTTCTGCTGATCGGCCTCGGTACCGGATCGCTTGCCAAGTTCATCTACCGAAATCTGCCAGAGACAAAGATCACCATCGTCGAGATCGACAAGCGACTTGTCCCTATCGCCCAACAGCACTTCAGTCTTCCGGTCGATCCTCAACGCATGAAGCTCGTTATCGCGGATGGTAGCGAATACATCAACCAGGCAAAGGGTCGCTACGACGCAATCTTTGTTGACGGTTTCGGACCAGATGGGCGTGCGGGACCGCTTGACAGTCCCGACTTCTATATCGCCTGCCGTGAGCGCTTGTCACAGAATGGACTGATGATCTGCAATCTGCTGGGCCGCAGCCGTGGCTTTCTCGCCAGCATCGAGCGCATCCGCAGGGCATTCACGCAACGTGCACTCGTGTTCCCCTCACTCGACAGCGGCAATGCCATTGCCTTCGCCGCCGCCGGCCAAACGGTTGAGATCACACTGGACGAAATGCGTAAGCGCGCCATCTCGCTAAAAACGACAATGGGACTAGATTTTCGACCGACAATCAGCCGCCTGGAAAAAGCACAAACATTGAAAGGCGGCCAACTAATTCTGTAACCGAAAAGCCAACGACAGGCCGCTTCTGGAGCGGGCTTATTTGATTCGGGTCAGATGCGACTTGCCAGTCGGTACCGATACAGGCTTGGACTCGGTTTCAACGGCAGGGTCGTCAACCACAAGCTCCGGCTCGCCTTCATGCACAACAGGCTCGAAAGCCATCCCCTGACCGTTCTCGCGCGCATAGATCGCCGCCACGTTATCGATCGGAATCGACAATGCCTGAGCTACGCCATTGAAACGCGCAGAAAAGGTGATCAGGTCGTTACCAATCGTCAACTGGTGCGTGGCATCCAAACCTAGATTGAGGACGATTTGATCGTCCTTTACATGCTCGCGTGGCACACGCGTGAAGGCATCGACTGCCACCGAAAGGTAAGGCGTGAAGCCATTATCAGCACACCATTCATGAATGGCGCGCACAAGATAAGGCTTGATTTCGGGGATCGCTTCTTCCGTGCCGCTCATTGCCAGTACCTGCCTCGTCAACAATAACTATCGACCGAAGCCGAGTTAACGACGCATAACCTTTTCGGATGGTGTCAGCGCATCAATGAAGCCCTGGCGGCTGAAGATTCTTTCCGCATATTTCATCAACGGTGCTGCAGCCTTGCCAAGCTCTATCCCGTAATGATCGAGACGCCAGAGCAAGGGAGCAATCGCCACATCGAGCATCGAAAATTCGTCGCCAAGCATATGCTTCTGCTTGATGAAGATTGGTGCCAGCTCAGTGAGCCGGTCGCGCACGTGCTGACGCGATTTCTCTGCCGACTTGAGATTCTTTTCAAGCACGTCGATGTGACTGAACAACTCGTGTTCCATCGTAAACAGCAATTGACGAGCGCGAGCGCGCATGATCGGATCCGGTGGCATGAGCTGCGGATGCGGAAACCGCTCATCAATATATTCGTTGATAATATTTGACTCGTAGAGAACGAGGTCGCGATCAACAAGCACGGGAACACGATTATACGGATTGATTACCGCAATATCTTCAGGCTTATTGAACAGATCGACATCGATCACCTGAAAGTCCATCTGCTTTTCGTAAAGAACGATGCGACAGCGATGGCTAAACGGGCACGTGGTGCCCGAGTACAGGTTCATCATGGTACTCG
>CAZAOQ010000214.1:0-4269 GCA_964486795.1 uncultured Rhodocyclaceae bacterium | reverse complement strand
CATGGTCATATCTCCTGTTCTTCGAGCCAGTCACGAATGCGCTCGGCGACAAGCAGCCAGTCCCGCTCGAGCATGGACCCATGCCCAAGATCGGGAAAGATTTCGGCCTCGACGCCATAGGTCATCGCCGTCATCTGCACCAGCGAGGGCGGGATCAGATGATCGCGCTCAGCACCCAGCACGAGCAGCGGCGAGCGCGTCACGCGTGAGGGATGGGGCAAATTGAAGAGTGTCATGTCCCAGATCGCACGGTGCGATTCGGGCTGCGCGTAACGAAAGAAGCGTTGCAGATCTTCGGCGTCCACCGGCTGTGCGAACAACGCCTCGCGCAGGGTTTCGACGGCGACGCGACCACCGGTCATCAGATTATTGAGATCGGTCAGCATGCCTGGCTTCTGAAACATCAGGCCGAACATCGACGACATCAAGCCCTGTGGCGGAACCGAGCTCAGCAGCACAGCCGCAGGTACGAGACGCTTCTCCAGATATTTCTGCACGACAAAGCCACCCATCGAATGACCGATCAGCACAGGCGGTGCAGGCAGCAAGGCGATTGCTTCTTCGACATCGTTAACGTAGTCGCTGATACCGTAGCTGTCGAGCTGCTTGCTGCCGCGACTGGCGCCATGCCCGGAGAGGCTTACGGCATAGCTGAGGTAGCCCTGCTCGGCGAACCAGTCGAGAAAATGCTCGTCCCAGCACCACGCTGCCGTGTATGCACCATGAATGAAGAGGAGCGGCGTCTCGCGCACACGGGTGCTGCCCTGCGGTGCCTTGACGAGCAACTCAAGGCTGGCGTTACGGGAATGGCTCATCGCGCCACCTTGCCAGAAGCGAACGAAAGGGTACGAAACATTAGCGGTCGACACAGCGGAATCATCTCGGGGCAGTTATCATGGCGTGCATTCAATTCAGTTCGCCATTTTACCTGCCTGCATCATGTTCAAGTGGCTGCTCGCCATATTCATCACAGTATTCATCGTCGGAGTCGCGCTGCCGAAGCTGACGGCCTTGCTGCGTCTCGGTCGCTTGCCCGGCGATATGTGCATCCGCTGGCGCGGCCGCGAGTACCGGTTTCCGTTCGCCACGACAGTCCTGCTGTCGCTGCTAGCCGGGCTGATTCTCCGATTTCTGTAGGTTCAGCGCGGCCACGGCAGCGACGCGTGCCTCGTGGATGCGCTCGGGAATTAGCGCCGCCTGGTCATTCAGGGAACACTTGTCCGCGATAGCGCCGGCATCAATGGCCGTCATTGCCGCCATTGCACTGCGCCAAAGATCGGCCTGCGGGTAGGATTTCTCGCTGAAGCCCAGTCGGCCGCGATAATCCGCTTCGCAGGCGCCCAGCAAATCCGCGAAACGATCCGGCCGGCGCAGCACATCGCAACGCTCCATGACCTTGACCATGGTCGCCGGACGCAACTGCTCGGCGCGGTGAATATCACCGTGAAACTGGGCCACCAGCAGCGCCAGATCGCGACATTCGCTCGGTACACGCAGCCGCGCGCAAATCGGCTTGAGCAGCCGCACACTGGCGGCTTCGTGTCCTGTATGCCGGGGCAATACATCGGCGGGCGTCTCGCCCTTGCCCAGATCGTGCGTCAGCGCGGCGAAGCGTGCCGGCAGTGAAAGCCCAAGGCGGGCCGCCATGTCGACGACCATCATCACATGCACCCCCGTATCAATCTCGGGATGAAAGTCGGCACGCTGCGGCACTCCGAACAGTGCATCAACTTCAGGCAGCAGCCGTGCCAGCGCGCCGCAAGCACGCAGGGTTTCAAACATGCGCGAAGGCTGTTTCTCCATGAGGCCTTTGGCGATTTCGTTCCAGACGCGCTCGGCCACGAGGTGATCGACCTCGCCGCAGTCGACCATGCTGCGCATGAGTTCGATGGTTTCCGGCGCGACAGTGAACTCATTGAAGCGTGCGGCGAAACGGGCAACGCGCAGGATGCGCACCGGGTCTTCTGCAAAGGCTGGGGAGACGTGGCGCAGGATCTTGCTGGCCAGATCGACGCGACCACGATACGGATCGATCAGCATGCCATCCGCACCGATAGCCATGGCGTTGATCGTCAGGTCACGGCGGACCAGGTCTTCTTCGATGCTGACTGCGGGGTCTGCATGGAAGACAAAACCGTGATAGCCCGGTGCGGTCTTCCGCTCGGTACGCGCCAGGGCATATTCCTCTCGCGTTTCCGGGTGCAGGAAAACGGGGAAGTCACTGCCGACAGGGCGATAGCCCAGTTCCAGCATTTTCTCGGGAGTAGCGCCGACCACCACGTGATCACGATCGACCACGGGAACACCGAGCATTTCATCGCGGACTGCACCGCCGACGGTATAAATTTCCATCGCGCGATTATCAAACGATCAGGGCAAGTCAGCAATCCTTCCCGCACCACCGCGCGCGCCAACGATGCCAAGGCGTGACTTCAGCGACTGCGGCTTGTTCTCGAAGATCGCGGAGTAATAGACCGAGTTGCTCATCACCTTCTTAACGTAGTCGCGCGTTTCATCAAAGGGAATTGTTTCGGCATAGATCGCCCCCTCCAGCGGCTGATCGGCACGCCAGCGGCGCGCTCGCCCGGGGCCGGCGTTGTAGGCCGCCGAAGCGAGCACCGGGTGATTGTCGAGATCGGAGAGCACCATCCGCAGATAATGCGTGCCGAGCGCGACGTTGGTGTCCATCACGGCCACCTGCGACGGCTGAAAATGCGTCATGCCGATTTTTTTCGCCACCCAGGCCGCAGTTTTTGGCATCAGCTGCATCAGACCCTTTGCGCCGACGCCAGACTGGGCGTTCATCACGAAGCGACTTTCCTGACGCATCAGGCCATACACCCAGCCACTATCCAGCGCGACCAGGCGTGCCTGTGGAATGACGTTTTCACGAAACGGTGCAAGGTAGCGCAGTGCATAGTCGTGCTGACCCTGGGTACGGTCGGCCGCATAGATGGCGCGGTCAAAGACTTCTTTGCGCTGCGCCAGATCAGCGGCGGCGAGTAGTTGCCGATCATCCATGTCACGCAACGTCCAGTTCCATTCACGGATGCCTTCGAGACGCATATTGAGCCGGAATAGCGCCAGCGCCCGGCGCAAGCCGGGATTGTCACGCGCGGCCGCCAGCTCCTCGTTGCTGGGTGGCTGCGCGCGCGGCGGTGGAACGATAGTCCGCCCCAACTCCTCATCGGCCAAATTGCCGTAGAAGCTGGGCTGACCCGCAATTTTCAGATACAAGGCACGAGCTTCCTCAACCCGCCCCTGCTCGGCCAGCGCACGGCCGCGCCAGTAGAGCCAATCTGGCTGTGCAGCCATTGTCGCTGGCATCTGTCCAATCGCCCGCTGCACCATCGGCCAGTCATGGGCGCGCAGTGCGGCGCGTACCTGCCAGGCCATCTGCTCGTCGCTAAACTTCAACTCGTTGCCTTGGCCTGCCAATGCGTACCAGCTCAGTGCCTCGGGCAGGTGGCGCTGCGCACCCTGCCAGGCAATATGTCCCCAGGCATAGGCACGTTCGCTCTCTGAAAACTTGCCGAGCAATTTTTTAAGGCGCTCAGTGGCCAACGGCGGATCACTGCGCGACAGGCGCTGCAAGGCAAACAGTGCGAGTTCACGGCCCAGTCGTGTTCCTGCAAAATTGGCTGGTAGCTTGTCGAGATAGCGCTGCGGCTTGTCGGCAATGATCTCAAGCGCCTTGGTCGTGGGAATCTGCGGCCCTGGCAGATACTCGGCGGCCACCCGTGCGCCCTTGTAGCGCTTGGTTTCAAGCTGACGCCGCATGCGCTCCCAGACGTCATTGATGGTGATACCACCCTTCGTCACGAGCCGGTCCATCAGGGGCTTGCAACTTTCCGGCAAATCGAGCGCACGGAACCACAGAGGGCGCGCTTCATCAAGTGCGGTTGCATCGCGCTGGCCGTCCAGTCGCGCCTGCAGCGCGTAGCAGAAGAGTTCGGTGTCGGGCTGTTTGACCTGCGGATATTCGACTGGAAACGCGTCCCAGCGACGCTGCTTGCCGAGTGCCTTGAGCCAGTCGCCGCGCAGTCTCTCAACGAGATAGGAGCCGCCCTGTCGCGTCAGGAAATCTGGAATACCACTGTCGTCAATGTCTTTGTCATCGAGCCTCTGACGCAGATGCCAATATTCGATCCACGGATCGAGGTCATGGACAACACCGGTATTAATGTCATTGTATTGAGTCGTCAACTTGATCCGCTCGCCATTACGGAAAGCCTCACGTGCTGCGAGAAAGCGTTCGTCGCCCGGAAC
>CAZAOQ010000213.1:0-4282 GCA_964486795.1 uncultured Rhodocyclaceae bacterium | reverse complement strand
ATCTTCAGCCAGGCTTCGTAGAGCGCCCAGGCCGCATCCATTTCGACGTGTGATTCGTTGATCGGCGGCACGGCTCCCAGGGCGTCGAGTGCATTCACGAAGGCGAACGCCGAACCACCGAGGTAGTCGCAGGAACCCGAACAGAAAAAGTCGATGTCCTGGTTGGTAAAATCGAGCTGGTGCTTGACGTCATTGACGACATCCATGACCAGTTCGACGTCATTCTTCGCGCCGCAGTCGCGCACGAGCGGCGTCTGGGCATAGGCGATGATGGCGACTTCACGCATGATCGGTCTCCGCTTTGGCCTTCAGGAAGCGCTTGGCTTCTTCCAGACGGCTGGCTTTCAGGGCTTCAATATCCACGGGCGGCTCGCCGGTGGGTTCGAAATAGGCGATGTTGTCCATCGAGTAATCCCATTCGCCCGGATCTTTCCACTTGGCCTTGACGCGCATGCCGATCTTCACGTCTTCGTTGGCGCAGCCACTGACGAGGTGGATGAAGGTCTGGTCGGAACCGTCGATCACCAGGTTGGCGACGATGAAGGGCGGCTCCAGCGCCGAGGTTGGGATTGGCAGATAGACGATGGTGAAGGTGATGACGGTGGCCGTATCGGGCAGTGAAACTTCCTCGGTCGTCGGCAGGCCGGACTCGGGGCAGGCACCCCGTGGCGGCACGATGATCTTGCCGGTCAGCGGCGAACGCTGGCCGATCAGCTTGCCTTCCTTCATGCCGCGCAGGAACTGTGTCGGCGCGCGGCCAGCGGAGAAGTTGTAGTTGAGGACGATCGGACACTCGATGAGCTCGACCTTCTTGGCTTGTTCAGACATGTTCTTGATCTCCTCAGGCCGGCTCGAAGCATTCGATGTCGGTGATAAAACCCTTGCGCGCGGCGGCCCAGCGCACCTTCACCTTCATGCCACTCTTCATGGCGCTTTCACTGCCGGCGTCGACCATGTGCAGCAGCGAAGTGTCGGCGCCGTCGATCTGCACCAGCGCCCAGGCAAAGGGCTTTTTCAGCAGGTGATTAGGACGCGGCTGATGCACCCAGCTCCAGGTTTTCACCGTGCCGGTGGAGGGCAGGGCGACGAATTCGCTGCATTCTTCAGCAGTGACCGGATCGTATTCAGTGGGCGGGCAGATAACCTTGCCGTTGCTGCCCTTGATGCCCTGCATCTTGCCGTCACGCAGACCGGTGAGAAACTCGCCGATCACCGGGCCAACCAGGCGCTGGTAGGTGAAGCCGACATCAAAGCCGGCGCGCAGCACGTCGTCGGCAGCATGTTCTGAACCTGCTTGAGCCATCCTCGTCTCCCTCTTATTCTCTTGTTGAATAATTAATTGCTCGAACGATTAATTCTTTTCAAGGCGTCGAGTATTCCCTCTTTTTAGAATGGGGTCAAGGGCGTGGGCCGGGTGTGGGCTGTTGCGTGGGCCGCTGTGCCATGCAGCACCTGTCGCAGAGGTCGTTTGTCAGGTCGTTTGTCAGGTCGCTTGTCAGGACATCGTCCGGACGGCTACAATAAGAACATCCAATATCAGTCCGGAGGGGCACTGTGAGCACCCTGAATGTTTCCAAGACCGAACGCATTGACGTTCGTGCAAGCACGCCGGTTAAGCAGCTGCTGCAGGAGGCCGCGCGCGCCTGCCACAAGAATGTGAGCGAGTTCCTGCTTGACGCAGGCGTAACGGCGGCCGCGCAGACGTTGGCGGATCGTCGCCAGTTCGTGCTCGACGAGGCGCAGTGGCAGGCGTTCCAGGAAGCGCTGGATCGGCCGGTGCAAAGCAAACCGCGCCTGAAGAAGTTGCTGCGTGAACCCGGGGTGCTCGGTTGAGCAATGGCTACGCACCCGTTCGCAAGCTGCTTGCTACGGATCAGGTCGATGCTTTCGATTGCGGCCAGGCCGCGTTGAACCAGTTCCTGCAGCGCTACGCGCTCGTCAATCAGAAGGCTAACAGCGCGCAGACCTACGTCTGCTGCCAGGGTGACGTAGTGGTCGGCTTCTACAGCATCGCCGTCGGTGGTGTCGATCCGGACGCCGCGCCGTCAAGAGTGATGAAGGGGCTGGCGCGTCACCCGGTACCGGTCATGATTCTGGCTCGCCTCGCGGTGGACAAGGAGCATCAGCGCAAAAGACTGGGCCAGGCCTTACTCAAGGATGCGCTGCTGCGCACTGCACAGGCCGCCGGCATCGCGGGCATTCGCTGCCTGTTAGTTCATGCCAAGGACGATGCAGCGCGTCAGTGGTATGGATCGTGGGAATTCGAGCCCAGCCCGACTAATCCGTACCATCTGTTCCTGATGCTTAAGGATCTCAGGGGCATGTTGAGCTGATCGCCCCTTGTCAGGCTTTGCACAATGGGCAAAGAAATTACGGTGAAAAGCGGCCGGGGGGCTTTTCTACCATGATCGCCAGTCGGCAAGATTGGCTCTACTGTCTGTGATGCAGGCTTGGTAAAAAGCTCTTTCCTCCATCGAGAAACGTCTAGCGTCGCCATTCCAAATTCCTGCCCGAATGTTTCGACGCACTCCGCGAAATGGTGAAACAAAACTCTCACTCGATCAAGTCTGTCCTACCGCTTATTCCGGCTGAAGGCGCGCCACGGAACAGCTGTCGACCTGCAGCCAGAGCAAGTCACCGTTCTTCGGTTTGCTGTTGAGGATTGTCTGGCGCGGCAGGTTCTCAACCTGTCGCTTGATGACATCCATGACCCAGCCATGAGTGATGATGAGCACGCAAGCGCTGCCATTCTGCGTGCCGATGTCCGCCAGGGCGCCGAGTACCCGGTCGGCGAATTCGTCCATCGTTTCGCCACCCGCGAAATGTGCCACCGGGTTGCGTCTCAATATTTGCTGAAGGAGCAGGGGATTGGATTCACCCAGTTCGCTCTTGGGTATGCCCTGGATTTCACCGAAGCACCTTTCCTTCAGGCCTGCATGGGGCAACGGCGGTGGCAGGTCCAGCTGTTCGGCAATGATTTCGGCGGTTTCAAGGGCCCGTAGCAGGGGGCTCGTCCAGAGCGCCTTGACTCCCTTTGTGGTGAGTCCTGCGGCCATGTCGAGTGCTTGGCGGCGGCCAACTTCGTTGATGGGCACGTCGAGCCAGCCTTGCAGAATCCCTTGTGCGTTCCAGTCGGTCTCGCCGTGGCGGGCGACGCATAGCTGCGTGTGCTTGCCGTTCGTCATACAGGCACTCCGAGTCCTGTGGCATCGAGCACACGGCTGAAGTTGTCAGCGAGCGGGGCGACGATGGAGAGCGGGCGACCGTCATGCGGGTGTGTTACGCCGAGCTGCGTACAGGCGAGCAGCAGGCGCTGGCAGTCGAAGTGCTGCTGGAAGAATCGGTTGTGCACGCCTTTGCCCCAGGTGGCATCGCCGATGATGGGGTGGGCGATGTGTTTCAGATGACGGCGCAGCTGGTGCTGGCGGCCGGTGTGTGGCTGCAGCTCGACAAGTGCGTAGCGTGTGGCCGGATAGCGGTCCACGGCGAAGGGCAGTTCGACCTGCGCGAGTCTCTTGAATTCGGTGACAGTCGGGAGCGCTGCAAGCAAGCGTTCCGGGCTGTCGACGGGGAATTTGCGACCGAAGGCATCGAACTGGCGCGACAGGGGATGATCAATCACGCCGCTGTCGGCGGGCCAGCCGCGCACCACGGCGAGATAGCGTTTGTGCACAGTATTGCTTTCGAACTGTTTGCCGATGGCGCGCGCAGTCTCCGCATCGAAGGCGAATAGCAGCACGCCCGAGGTACCCTTGTCGAGCCGGTGCAAGGGCAGCACGCGGCGGCCGATCTGGTCGCGCAGCAGCTGCACGGCGAAGCGCGTCTCGTGACGATCGAGGTTGCTGCGATGAACCAGCAGGCCGGCGGGCTTGTGGATGGCGACGAGGTGGTCATCGCGATAGAGGATATCGAGCATATTGTGATTATCGCGTGCGCGAGCCGGAACGGAGGTAATCACGAACATCGCAAGACCACCGCCAGAACAACGCACAAGCAACCACAAGCCTTGATCAAATCCGGCAACTGCATTAAGTTGAAGAGGGAAGCCGGTGTTCATTGCGGCGACGGTTGATGCTTGTACACACATTGCAGGAGGTGTGCCATGGAAACACCGCAACACAACATGTCCAGTCTTTTCGCGCAGCTGGGTTTGCCCGCTGACTCAACGGCGATCGACCGCTTCATTTCAACTCACAGCCCCTTACCTTCCAGCACCTTGTTGGCAGATGCGCCCTTCTGGAATGCGGCGCAGTCGGGCTTTCTGCGCGAAGAAAAACAGATT
>CAZAOQ010000212.1:0-4318 GCA_964486795.1 uncultured Rhodocyclaceae bacterium | reverse complement strand
TGCACCTTGCCGGAAAATGGCTCACCGGCCATCACTTTTGCATAGGCGGGGTGTTGCTTGCCGAGTGGTGTGCCAAGCGCCCGTTCGCCGTTCTCCTTGCGCAAGGAGGTGGCGACGCGGATGAAGTCGTCGCCCTGGCGCACGAAGATTGTTGCTGCGGCACCGGTCAGGCTGGTGAAACGGTCGACCTCAATGCTGCGCTGATTGACTACGACCGAACCATTGCGGATGACGGGCGTAGCGCCCTGCTCGTCCAGCGTGTACGACTCGGGAAAGTAGCTGCCGAAGATGTCGTTGAGGCGCAAGACCTCCTTGTTCATTGCCTTGGCGCGTACGTCGATCATGCCGCGAATCAGCTGTAGCTTGGCTTCAAGATCCTGCACGCTGTTCTGCTCCAGCACGCGTTCGGCGTGCTTGCCGAGCGTTGCGGTAACGATGCTCATCACGCCGATCAGCATCACGGCGCAGGCCAGCACGACTTTTTTCGATAACGATGTGTCGCGCCAGAGTCGTGTCATGCGACTCCAGGGGGCCGTCGAAACCGCCTGACCGTTGCTGATGGCGAGACCTTTTGTCTTGCCTTCACGGAACAGGCGATAGGCCTGCTCATGCGCCGCGACCATATCGCGCGAGGGCTTGCGGCGCAGCGACATATAGCCCGTCACCCGGCCACCTTCCCAAATCGGCGTGGCATTTGCCTCAACCCAGTAATAGTCGCCGTTTTTTGCGCGGTTCTTAACGAATCCGTTCCACGGCCGACCCGCTTTCAGTGTGTCCCACAGATCCTGAAAGCCCTCGGCTGGCATGTCGGGATGCCGCACGATATTGTGACTCTTGCCGATCAGTTCTTCCTCGGTGAAGCCGCTGATATCGATGAAATCCTTATTGACGTAGGTCAGGATGCCCTTCAGATCGGTCTTCGAGACGATCAGGATATCGTCGCGAAGCAGGATTTCATTTTGTGTGACCGGCAGATTGATCTTCATGCGGAGTCCGTTCCTGTTTAGTGAGCGGTAGCGTTATTGTTAGTAGCGGCTTCGTCAACGAGCGCCATTTCGGCGGACAGCATCAGCTTCTCGATATCGACGACGATGAGCATGCGGTCATCGAGTGTGCCGAGACCGTGGATATATTTCGTACCGAGCGTGGAGGAAAACTCGGGGGCCGGGCGGATCTGTTGACGACTGAGCATGATGACATCCGAAACGCTATCGACGACGATGCCGACGACGCGTCCGCCGATGTTGAGGATGATCACCACGGTAAAGGGGGTATAGCTCACCTCACCGACCTGGAACTTGATGCGCAGATCGACGATGGGCGCAATGATGCCGCGCAGATTGATCACGCCCTTGATGAACTCAGGGGCATTGGCGATGGTCGTGACCGCATCATAGCCGCGGATTTCCTGCACCTTGAGGATGTCAATCGCGTATTCCTCGGGACCCAGCGTGAAGGTCAGGAACTCCTGGACATGGTTGCCGTCTTCACCGGCGACCTGCGCGCTGTAGGAAGTGACACTGTTTCGCTGCATGGTGATTCCCGATCGTTAAAGATTTTGGGGGGATGGGTTTGCGGCCACCGCATTCATCGTGTTCATTGCCTAGTCATTCGTTGAGTGTTCGCCAACCCGGACGGCCAGTGCTTCGACGTCGAGGATCATTGCGACATGGCCATCCCCCATGATGGTGGCGCCGGAGATGCCGGAGACCTTGCGGTAGTTGGCTTCGAGACTCTTGATGACGACTTGGTGCTGACCGATCAGGGCATCCACGAACAGGGCAAACTTGCGGCCGCTCGACTCGACGACCACCATGATCCCTGCGTCGAGTGCGTGCACGGCAGCGGCGACACGGAAGGCCTCGTGCAGCGCGAGTACCGGCAGGTATTCGCCACGCACCTGAATCAGTCGCTCGACACCCGAGACACTTTTGACCATTGCGCGACTGACTTGCAGTGATTCGATGACGCAGCCGATAGGCAGGATGTAGGTCTCCGCACCGACCGCCACCGAAATGCCATCGAGGATCGCCAGTGTCAGTGGCAGACGTACCGTCATGCGTGTACCGACGCCGCCCATGGACTCGATTTCGACGCGGCCGCCGAGTGCGGCGATGTTGCGCTTAACGACATCCATGCCGACGCCGCGTCCTGATACTTCAGTCACCTGTGCCGCCGTGGAAAAGCCGGCTTCGAAGATCAGCGCCCAGACATCGGCATCACTCATCGTGTCGGAGACCGGCATGCCGCGCTCCTGTGCCTTGGCGAGGATGCGTTCGCGGTTCAGGCCAGCACCGTCGTCGCCGACTTCGATGACGATGTTGCCGCCCTGTTGAAAGGCTTTCAGCGTGATCGTACCGTGTGCCGGCTTGCCGGCGGCGATGCGTGCTTCTGGCATTTCGATGCCATGATCCAGGCTGTTGCGGATCAGGTGAGTTAGCGGATCACTGATGCGTTCGATCAGCCCCTTGTCGAGCTCGGTGTTCTCGCCGCTGGTCAGCAGCTCGACCTGCTTGCCGAGTTTTTGCGCTGTGTCGCGCACCACGCGCGGAAAGCGGCTGAAGACGACCGACATCGGCATCATGCGAATCGACATGACCGATTCCTGCAGGTCACGTGTGTTGCGCTCGAGCTGGCCGAGGCCGGCATGCAGACGTTCGAAAATGACGGGATCGACGTCGATCGCTGACTGCGCCAGCATGGCCTGGGTAATGACAAGTTCGCCGACGAGGTTGATGAGCTGGTCGACCTTTTCGACGCTGACGCGAATTGAGGTGTCGCCGGTGCGTGCGGCATTGCGCCGGTCACCCGCCGCCGCCGTGCCACGCTCGTCGCCGGATGTCGCAGAGGCCGGGGTGATGACCGCAGGAGCCGCTCGGGTGGGTTCTGCGATGGTGACCGGCAGGGGAACGGTCGTAAAGAAACCATAGGCACCGCCGGTATCGTCGGTATCGTCGGCACTGCCGGCGGCTGGCGAACTGATGGCGGTGGTTTCAGGCAGTGGCTCGAAGAAGCCGAAGCTGTCATCTTCCAGCGGAGCGGAAGCCGGTATGGGCATCTCTGCATCGAAGAAGCCGTAGGAACCGTCCTCCTCGGTGGACGTGCCGAGTGGCTCGATGCGGATGCTGTCGCTGCGTGCCACGAATTCAAGCATCTCACGCAGGCTGTCGACATCAATATTCTCGCCCGTCGCCGCGCCGATGCTGAGCCGCCAGGGGTGCTCAGGCGAGGTCGGATGTTCGAGGATGTCGATTTTTCCGAACACGTTCAGAGCGCCGGCGACATTGTCAATCGCCTCCTGCTCGTGGCGTTTGCTGGGTGGCTCATCGAGGATGAAGGACACCGCGTAGCCGTGTGTCATTGCAGTGGCTGTTGATGCGGGAGGTGCGGGAGGTGCGATGGCCCCGGTTAGTATTCCGACTGCTGCCGCAGACTCTTCGCTTCCATTGTCTTTGCTGCTGCCGTCGCCACCACCGGTCAGTTCGCGCAGTCGGGTGCAAATTGCGACGACGTCCTGCGGATCAGCCGCTTTTTCGCCGCGATGTGCGCCGAGCAGCTTCTTGAGGACATCGCCAGCATCGAGAAAGGCATCGATCATGTCGTTGCGTAAGGCCAGTTCATCCTTGCGGATGCGATCCAGCAGATTCTCGAGGATGTGCGTGACGTCGGCGAGGTCAGTGAAACCAAACGTGCCCGCAGAACCCTTGATCGAATGGGCTGCGCGAAAGATGGCGTTCAACTGCTCCGGATCGGGCTGTTGCAGGTCGAGATCGAGCAGCATGTTCTCCATGCTGCTCAGATGCTCATCGGTCTCCTCGAAGAAGACCTGGTAAAACTGGCTCATATCGAGCGCCATGACGCCTCCATCGGCAATTCGACACGATCGGTCATTTCAGGTGCGCCGCTGGATTTGGCACAGAGACTGGATTGCCCGGTCAGCCGATGACTTTCTTGATGACCTCGAGCAGCTTCTGCGGGTCGAATGGTTTGACCAGCCAGCCCGTGGCGCCGGCGGCGCGCCCTTGTGCCTTCATGGCATCGGACGACTCGGTGGTCAGGATCAGGATTGGCGTAGTTTTGTATTGCGGCAGCGCGCGCAGACTCTTGACCAGCGTCATGCCGTCCATGCGCGGCATGTTCTGGTCGGTAATCACCAAGTTGATCGGCTTGTTCTTGGCCTTTTCGAGACCTTCCATGCCGTCGGCTGCCTCGACCACGTCGTAGCCGGCGCTCTTTAGCGTGAAGGAATCCAGTTGGCGGATTGACGCCGAATCATCAACTGCAAGTATCGTTTTTGCCATTATGGTGATCCAATCTT
>CAZAOQ010000211.1:0-4346 GCA_964486795.1 uncultured Rhodocyclaceae bacterium | reverse complement strand
TGACGACCGGACAGATTGCGTGCTACAAAACCGGACAGATCATTAACTCGCGACAGAAATGCATTTTTGTCTTGGCATCTGCCAAATCCGCGGTTACAATGCTCGGCTCTCCGATTCATTTAGGATGTAACAAATGCCCGGTATCCGCCTCAAAGAAAACGAGCCGTTCGAAGTCGCTATCCGCCGCTTCAAGCGCACCATCGAAAAGACTGGCATCCTGACCGAACTGCGCTCACGCGAGTTCTACGAGAAGCCCACATCCGAGCGCAAGCGCAAGCTGGCGGCTGCCGTGAAGCGCCATCACAAGCGCATCCGTGGCCAAATGCTGCCGCCGAAAATGTATTAAACCGGGCCTTAGCCCGGGTTTTCGCTGCATTCCCGATCGCCGGCACCGCGTAAGCGCTGCCGGCTTTTGTGCTGCCGAGAAAGCGGATTAGCCCTGCAATTTCGCTGCACATTCTTCACCCTGATCCCGCCCAAGGAGCCGCCATGTTACTCAAAGAACGCGTCAACGAAGACATGAAAGCCGCGATGCGCGCCCGCGAAACGGCACGCCTTGGCGCGATCCGCTTGCTGCTTGCCGCCATCAAGCAAAAGGAAATCGACGAACGGATCGAACTCGACGATGCCACGGTAATCGCCGTGATCGACAAGATGCTCAAGCAGCGCAAAGATTCCATCGAGCAATACCAAAAGGCCAACCGTCAGGATCTCGTCGATGCCGAGCAGTTCGAGGTCGAGGTGCTGTCCACCTACATGCCGCAAGCACTGCCCGCCGCAGAGGTTGAAGCCATCGTCGCCGCAGCCATCGCCGAGAGCGGTGCCAAGACCATGCAGGACATGAGCAAGGTCATGACCATTGCCCGCCCAAAACTAACCGGGCGTACCGATATGGGCGAAGTCTCCAAGCTCGTCAAGGCGAAACTGGCAGGTTAAAGCGCGCGCGCCGCCACACCTGACCTTCCGCGCCTGACCGGCCGCCGATGATCCCCGACTCCTTCATTCAGGAGCTGCTCGCTCGCATCGACGTCGTCGACGTCATTGAGCGCCATATTCCGCTGCGCAAGGCGGGGGCCAATTACAGCGCCTGTTGCCCCTTCCATTCAGAAAAAACGCCGTCATTCACGGTCAGCCCAAGCAAACAGTTCTATCACTGCTTCGGCTGCGGCGCACACGGCAGTGCTATCGGCTTTCTGATGGAGTATTCAGGACAGGGCTTCGTCGAAGCGGTCGAGGAACTCGCCGCCAGCGCCGGCCTTCAAGTGCCGCAGCAAGCCGTCGCCCGGCGCCACGACGAGCACAAAACGACACCGCTGACCGACTACATGACGCGCGCCGCAAAACACTACCGCGACCAGCTGAAGGCCAGCCCGCGCGCCATCGATTATCTAAAAGGTCGCGGTCTTTCGGGAGAGATCGCCGCACGCTTCGGCCTCGGTTACGCGCCGGACGACTGGCAGAGCCTCGAACACGTCTTCGCTGACTATAAAGCCAAGGAACTGGCCGAGTGCGGACTGGTCATAGATACAGATCAGGGACGCAGGTATGACCGCTTTCGCGATCGCATCATGTTTCCCATTCTCGATCAGCGCGGCAACGTCATCGGCTTTGGCGGCCGCATCCTTGATAACGGTGAGCCCAAGTATCTGAATTCACCGGAAACGCCACTGTTCGAAAAGGGTCGCGAACTGTACGGTTTGCCTCAAGCACGCAAGGCAATCCGCGAAGCGGAATCAGTGATTGTCGTAGAGGGTTACATGGACGTAGTGGGATTGGCGCAACTCGGTGTTGAAAACGTGGTCGCCTCGCTGGGCACAGCGACGACGGGCATGCACTTGCAAAAACTATTTCGACTGACCGACCGCGTGATCTTCTGCTTCGACCGTGATGCTGCCGGTGACAAGGCCGCCTGGCGCGCCATGGAAGTCAGCCTCGAATACCTGGCCGACAACAAGAGCGTCGAAATCCTCCAGATGCCGGGAAGCCAGGATCCGGACGAGTACATCCGCGAACATGGCAAAGACGCCGTCCTTACTCAGGCGCGCAGTGCCACTCGGCTCAGCGAATTCATGATCAAGCAGCTCGAACGCCAAACCCGACCCTACACTGCCGAAGGTCGCGCACAGCTGATCCACGTCGCCAAGCCCTTGCTTCAGCGCGTGACAGCGCCAGTGCTGCGCGTCCAATTGACCAAAGCCATCGCCGTTGTCGCTCAGTTGTCACAGTCGGAAGTGGAGGCAGCATGCGAACTCAAGCCACTCAACGTGCGCCGCGCCGCGCCGCCACGCATGACGCATCGGCCGGCCGCACGTTCGATCGGCCATCAATTGCTGGAAAACATCCTGCATCGCCCGACGCGTGCCACACGCCTGCCACTCGACCTGATCGCCGGCAACACGCCTGAGGAAGCCGTACTGCGGGCTATTGCCGATGCCATCGACCATGGCGAACTGCTCGCCGAGGGCGGCTCGGACGCGGCGCAGATGGGCCTGATCCTCGAATACTTTCGTGGCAGTGAGCACGGCGCGACGCTTGCCCAGTACGCCAGCGCCTTGGCCGTTGGCGAAGTCGATGAACAGGCAATGGAAGCCGAGTTCAACGACGCCTTAGAGCGCCTGCGTCACGCCAACCTGACGCAGGCGATTACCGAGTTGACACACAAGGAACGCAACGGCGGACTCTCGCCCGAGGAAAGGCGACGCTTCGCCAGCCTGCTAGCCCAGAAAACGGCAGCCGCCGCGAAGCCCCGTCGAGAGAGCTAAGGTCGTGTATAATTGTCGGTTTTCCGAAATCTGTGCTGGTCAATGTGCGACCCGGGCTAGCGCCCGTCTTGCACATCCGGCAGTGAGGACATGATGGCCAAGGTAACAACGAAATCAGCCAAGACAGCCAGCAAGGCTCCAGTCAAAGAAAAGGTGCCGGCCAAGGCTGCTGCGGTCCAGAAACCGGAACCAGCGCCTGTCCCCGCCCCCACCCCCGTGGTGGTAACGGAGGCACCGCGAGCCAAGGGCAAGGCTGCCGGCAAGCGTGGTAAAGACAAGGTCATGATTGCCGTACCTTCCGCCGCGCCAATCGACATGGACGCACGGCGCTCACGCCTGAAGAGCCTGATCACGCTGGGCAAGGAACGCGGCTACCTGACCTACGCCGAAATCAACGACCACCTGCCTGACGACATGGTCGACGCCGAGCAGATCGAGTCGATCATCACCACCTTCAACGACATGGGCGTTCACGTCTATGACGAGGCACCCGACGCCGAGACCCTGCTGTTGACCGAGTCTTCGCCCGTCATCGTCGATGCCGCCGAAGTCGAAGAACAAGCCGAACAAGCGCTGTCCACCGTTGATTCAGAATTTGGCCGCACGACCGATCCAGTACGCATGTACATGCGTGAAATGGGTACGGTTGAACTCCTCACACGCGAAGGCGAAATCGAAATCGCTAAGCGCATCGAGGAAGGCCTCAAGCATATGGTCATCGCCATCTCGGCCTGCCCAACCACAATTACCGAGATCATCGAAATTGCCGGCAAGGTCGCGCGCGACGAGATGCGCATCGACGAACTCATCGACGGTCTGATCGACCCGAGCGCACCTGAAGACTTCGACGCAGTGGCCGATGATGACCATGGCATGGGCGCGGATGGCGATGACGATGACGATGGTGGCGCAGCCATCGCCGCGGCACTCTCCAAGCTCAAGGAAGAAGCGCTCGAACGCTTCGTTGTCATCGTGCACCTCTACGAGAAAATGCGCGGCGCGCTGGCCAAGAAAGGTTCGCAAGATCGCACCTATCTTAAGCTGCGCCAGCAGATCACCAATGAGCTGATGAACATTCGCTTCACGGCCAAAACCACGGAGCGTCTCTGCGACTCCGTGCGTAACATGGTTGATGACATCCGCAAGCATGAGCGCAAAATTCTGCACCTGTGCGTGGACAAGTCGGGCATGCCGCGTCTGCACTTCATCAAGGTATTCCCTGGCAATGAGACCAACCTCGAATGGCTGAAGCACGAAATTGCTGCTGCCAAGGCCAATGGCGCCCAGTTGATGCGCGCCGCACCGGCGATTATTGAGGAGCAACAGAAGCTGATCACGATGCAAGATCGTATCGGCATCCCGCTCAAGGAACTCAAAGATATCAACAAACAGATGTCGACCGGCGAAGCCAAGTCGCGTCGCGCCAAGCGCGAAATGACCGAGGCCAATCTGCGTCTGGTTATCTCCATCGCCAAGAAATACACCAATCGCGGCCTGCAATTCCTCGACCTGATCCAGGAAGGCAATATCGGTTTGATGAAGGCAGTCGACAAGTTCGAATATCGCCGTGGCTACAAGTTCTCG
>CAZAOQ010000210.1:0-4363 GCA_964486795.1 uncultured Rhodocyclaceae bacterium | reverse complement strand
ACATCGGTTACTTCAGTCATGGCGCTCTCCTAGATGGTTTGGCTTTGGGGTTAATTTTTGGGGTTAATTGATTAATCATTGAACTTCGCAGCATGGCTGCAACCTGCGAAGCCTACCGTCATTTTCCGGCCGAGGCAATCTTCAGGTTGGCTGCGGCCGCCGCTCACTCCAAAAATTGGCTGTCGTAGTCCACTATCAAAGGGGCATGATCACTGAATTTCTGGTCTTTGTAGACCGCTGATCTTCTCGCTGCACCGGCGATTCCGGCGGTTGCCACATGAAGGTCGATTCGCCAGCCCACATTTTTAGCATAGGCCTGCCCGCGATTGCTCCACCATGTGTACCCTTCGTCTCCCGCTTCCGGGTACAACATTCGATAAACGTCGACCCAGCCACGCGCGTAAAGGCGACTCAGCCATTCCCGCTCTTCGGGCAGGAAGCCGCTGTTTTTCAGGTTTCCTTTCCAGTTCTTTAGGTCGATCGGCTGGTGAGCGATATTCCAGTCTCCGCAAACAAGGAATTCCCGCCCTTCCGCACGCAGACCATCCATCAGCGGCAGAAACTCATCCAGAAAGCTGAACTTGGCCTGCTGCCGCTCGGGGCCGGACGAGCCCGATGGAACATAGACTGAGACCACCGACAACTCACCGAAATCAGCCCTGATGAATCGGCCTTCGGCATCGAAACCCGCATGACCAATCCCTTCAATGATGCGATCCGGTTCCCGACGGCAGTAGATCCCGACACCGCTGTATCCCTTTTTTTCCGCATAATGGAAAAAACCCTGATAACCCTCGGGCTTGCGCATGTCTTCGCTGAGGTCGCCTGCTTGGGCCTTGAGTTCCTGGACGCAGATCACATCCGCATCGGTGGCTTTCATCCAGTCAAAAAAGCCTTTGGTGTTTGCAGAGCGGATGCCGTTGAGATTCGCAGAGATAATTTTCATGTTTCCGGATCGGGATTTCAAGATAGGGGATTATGGGCGAGTTTGACGATCTGCTCCCCACCCGGCGGACTTTCAGTCACTGCACCGAGGGACTTCACGTTTGCGAGAGGGCATCCGTATCGGCAATCCACCTGCCACCCGCCCAAAGTACGCGCCAAGTGTGGCAAACTCCCCTATTGACCAAATATTGATCCTAATCCGACAATTATTTAGCGGAAAAGTGCCCCATCGATCAGGCCGACGGAATGAGGTGATCTTCACCTTGGGTATCATCGGAATCTTATACGTTTTAAAGGTAGATTCACCATGACACAAAGACCCCCCATCACGATCTCGTCACTCGATGTCGTGCGCATCGAACGAATGCTCGCCACACTCGGCAACAATCAGTTTGCCAACAAGGATGATATTTTGGCCGAGCTGGACCGCGCAAATATTGTCGAGCCGCAGGAAATCCCGCCCGATGTCGTCACCATGAACTCGACGGTCACGTTCAGGGTGGAGTCATCGGATAAGGAATTTTCCCTGACGCTGGTCTATCCGAACGAAGCCGACGACAGTACGACAAAGATTTCTATTCTCGCGCCCGTCGGCAGCGCGCTGCTCGGCTTGCGCGAAGGCGACGAGATCTCCTGGCCCAAACCCGGCGGAGGTTTGCTCCTGGTTCGTCTCCTGAAAGTAACCTATCAACCCGAACGTTCGGGTGACTTTCAGCGCTAGTACGCGGCCATCGCCCGGCTAGGTTTCCGGGGGCCGCCTTCTTCGCCACTCACCTTGCCCGCCCCTCTGGACAAGACGTCATAAAAACGATGCACTGCATGTAAAATCGTCGCATCAGCAACAAGATCGGAGAAAAGGGCGTGGAATTTAGCCGGGATTTTATCGAGTTCGCCTGCGAGCGCGAGGTCTTGCGCTTCGGCGAATTCAAGACCAAATCGGGGCGTCTGTCGCCCTATTTCTTCAACGCCGGACTGTTCAACGATGGCGATGCGCTGCGCAGACTCTGCGACTTCTACGCACGCACCATCCTTGCTTCGAAGGTGGGCTTCGACATCCTGTTCGGGCCCGCTTACAAGGGCATTCCGCTGGCCGCGGGTACTGCAATGGCGCTGGCGATGGCCGGCCACAACACACCTTTCTGCTTCAACCGCAAGGAAGCCAAGGATCATGGCGAAGGCGGCCTGCTGGTCGGTGCGCCGCTGCAGGGTCGAGTGCTGATCATCGATGATGTCATTACGGCCGGGACCTCGGTGCGCGAGTCAATAGATATCATCAAGGCAGCGGGTGCGACGCCGGCTGGCGTAGTCATCGCCCTCGACCGCATGGAATGTGGCAGCGGCGATCTCTCGGCGGTACAGGAAGTCGAAATCCACTACGGCATTCCGGTGATCTGTGTCGCCAGCCTGACCGATCTGATCAACTATCTGCGTGGCCACCCGGAATTGCAGACCCGCCTTGCTGCAGTCAAGGAATACCGCCAGCAATACGGCATCGGCATCGGCAACCAGAGCTGAAACGGGAATGACGACCAAGCCCCTCGCGCGAACCTTGCTCCTGATCATTGGGGCAATAGCTTTTGCAGCACCAGAGGTGGCACGTGCGGCCAAAACACTCTGCTGCGTGAATGCGCAGGGGCGCAATGTCTGCGGTGACATCTTGCCTCAGGAGTGTTATGGCCTCGCCTATCGCGAGATCAATGACCATGGCATGACGATTCGCCAGATTGATGCGCCGCTGACCCCCGAGCAACGCCTCCGGCAAGCCGCTGAAGTCGAAAAAAAGAAACAGGCAGATATTGCAGCCCGCGAGGAGAAGCGCCGCAACGATGCGCTGCTGAACACCTACGCGACCGAGCAGGACATTGATTTCATGCGCGACCGCGCACTCAATTCAGCCGTCACCGCAGCGAAAGAGGCCGAAGCCAAGCAGGTCGAGGCCCTGAAGCGCAAGACGAAGCTCGAAGGCGAACTGGAGTTCTACAAGAAGAAGCCGGTGCCAGATACGCTCAAGCAGCAGATCAAGGTCAACGAAACCGAACTTAAAGCCTTGTCGGTGGTTCTAGCGGCGAAAAAGCAGGAGATCGAGCAGGTGACAGCCCATTTCGTCAAGGAAACGCAGCGCTATCTCGAACTCAAACAGGGCGGAAAAAAGACCACCGCACCTGTTTCAGCGACCGCAACCCCGCCGCGCTAAGGCGACGGTGCGACGGTACGAACAGCGGGCCGACGCACTTGGCGCCCGCCTGGCGATCTCAGCCGTCGGGCGATCAATCTATCGAACTATTCACCGAGCTTCTTACGCAGCAGGTCGTTGACCTGCTGTGGATTCGCCTTTCCCTTGGTGGCCTTCATGGCCTGTCCGACCAGTGCATTGAAAGCCTTTTCCTTGCCGGCGCGGAATTCCTCGACAGACTTTGGATTGGCGGCCAGCACTTCGTCGATGATGGTTTCAATCGCTCCACTGTCAGTGATCTGCTTCAAGCCCTTGTCCGCAATGATGGCATCGACATCCTGCCCCTCACCATTCCAGAGTGCTTCGAAGACATCCTTGGCAATCTTGCTGGAGATCGTCTGGTCAACGATACGCTGGATGAGCTTGGCGAGTTGCACCGGCGGCACCGGGGTGGCGGCGATATCGCGGTCTTCCTTGTTGAGGCGTGCAGCGAGTTCACCCATCACCCAGTTGGCGCACAACTTGGCGTTGGCCGCACCAGCCGTGGCCACGGTGTCTTCGTAGTAAGTCGCCGTATCGCGCGAGGCAGCGAGTGCCGCCGCATCGTACGCAGAAATTCCGTAGTCGCGCTCAAAACGTACCTTCATCGCGGCGGGCAGTTCCGGCAGTGCGGCGCGCACCTGCTCGATCCAGTCGCTGGAGATTTCCAGCGGCAGCAGGTCGGGATCAGGAAAATAGCGGTAATCCTGCGCGTCTTCCTTGCTGCGCATGGTCCGCGTCTCTCCGTTGTCCGGGTCAAACAGCACCGTGGCCTGCTGGATCTTGCCACCTTCCTCGAGGGTCTCAATCTGCCATTTGATCTCGTAGTCGATCGCCTGCTGGAGGAAACGGAAGGAATTGAGGTTCTTGACCTCGCGACGCGTGCCGAGCGGCTGGCCGGGACGGCGTACCGAGACGTTGGCATCGCAACGGAAGGACCCTTCCTGCATATTGCCGTCGCAGATGCCAATCCACATGACCAGCGCATGCAGTGCCTTGGCGTAGGCGACTGCTTCGGCCGACGAGCACATATCGGGCTCGGTGACGATCTCCAGCAACGGCGTGCCGGCACGGTTGAGGTCGAGTCCCGACTTGCCATGAAAGTCCTCATGCAGCGACTTGCCGGCATCCTCCTCGAGGTGGGCACGCGTCAGATGCACGGTCTTTTCATAGCTCTTGTCGCCCGTACCGACCTGGATCGCGAGC
>CAZAOQ010000209.1:0-4382 GCA_964486795.1 uncultured Rhodocyclaceae bacterium | reverse complement strand
GTTCGGGTGGCGTTCAGATGAATGCATCTTCGGAACCCCCGCCACCAAGCTGGATTTGTCCTTCGTCTGCAAGGCGCCGGGCGATCTTGAGGATTTCCTTCTGTTCCGATTCGACCTCGGATAGGCGCACCGGACCTTTTGCCTCAAGGTCTTCGCGCAGCATTTCTGCAGCCCGTTGTGACATGTTCTTGAAAATTTTCTCGCGCAATTCGGGTGGGGCACCTTTCAGCGCGACGATCAGTGAATCCGATTGCACTTCGCGCAAAAGGAGTTGGATACCACGGTCGTCAACATCCATAAGATTATCGAAGACGAACATTTCGTCGAGGATGCGCTGGGCGAGATCGGGGTCGTATTCCCGGACGTTATCGACGATCGCGGTTTCTTGTGCCTGTCCAACGAAGTTAAGAATCTCCGCTGCATGCCGCACACCGCCCATAGCAGTCTTCTTGACGGATGAGGCGCCGGCCAAAACGCGCGTCAGTGCCTCGTTGAGTTCATATAGCGCCTGCGGCTGAACCCCGTCGAGCGTGGCAATACGCAACAAGACGTCGTTGCGCAGACGTTCGGTGAACAGCTTGAGGATATCGCCGGCGTGGTCGTATTCGAGGTGCACGAGGATGGTCGCAATGATCTGTGGATGCTCGTTGCGGATCATGTCGGCGACAGTAGCCGGATCCATCCACTTCAGGCCTTCGATACCGGCGGTATCGTCGCCCTGCAGGATGCGCGAGATCAGATTGGCGGCGCGGTCGTCGCCCAGCGCATTGGTCAGCATATTGCGGATCACGGCCTCGTCGGTCGAGATGCCGGCGCCGTTCATTGTATGTGACTCGAGTTCGTCGAGAACGGCTTCGATTCGGTCGCGCGGTAACCCCTTGATTGCGGCCATGGCATGCCCGAGCTTCTGCACTTCCTTCGTAGTCAGCTGTTTCAGGACTTCTGCAGCCTGATCCTCGCCGAGAGAAAGCAGCAGCATCGCGCCTTTCTCGACACCTTCATTACTCATTACCGCTCACCCAATCCTTGATTACATTGGCGACAGCCTTGGGGTCCTGTTTTGCCATGTCGCGCGCGCTGGCGAGCTTTGCATCGTATTCGCGCCGCGGCGCACCGATGCTTTCTTCTGCCACTTGGGCTTCGTTGGCGCGTGCCAACATCTTACGACGCTCGTCGGCTGCGTTCATCCATGCCTGGAACAGCGGCTTGAGCAGCTTGCTCCAGAGCAGCATGGCAATGAAGGCCACCACGAGGTACTTGACGCTCTCGCGAGCCATGGCGATGAGTTCAGGATCTTTCCAAAGCGGAGCATCAGGAATGACTTCCCGTTCGCTGGCGTTGAATGAAACGTTGGCGACGTTGAGCGTATCACCGCGCTCCTTGTTGAAGCCCATAGCCTCACGCACCAGTTCCGTGATCTGCTGCATTTCTGCAGCGCTCAACGGTGAGCTCTTGACCTTGCCATCCTTGTCCGGCGCACTCTTCTTCTGATTGATGACCACAGCCACCGAAAGACGCTTGATGACGCCGGAGCCACCTTTGGTGTGCTTGATCGTCTTGTCGAGTTCGTAGTTGATCGTGGCGTTGCGGCTGGTATTGCTTGCTGACGCGGCATTCGCTGGATTGGGCGTACCGGGTGCCGCCGGTGTGGTAATTGGTGCGGTGGCCGGCACCGGTGGCTGGTTGGATAGCGCGCCAGGCACGCCGCTGGCGCTGGGTGTGCCACTGCCTGTTTCTGCCGTCTGCTGGCTACGGATCGCCGTACTCGGTGTTGGATTCGGCGTGTAGGTCTCCGCCATTTGATCCGTCTGGGAAAAGTCGACGTCGGCAGCAACCTGCGCGCGAACGTTGCCGCTGCCGGCGATTGGCTCGAGGATGGTTTCGATACGCTTTATGGCGCTTTGCTCCAGATCGTGCAGATACTTGAGTTGCGTGGGGTCGAGGCCCGCATCGCGCGAAGTGTCGTTGGCCTGCGAGACCAAGTTGCCGTTCTGGTCGATGACGCTGATGTTGGTCGGCGCGAGTTGCGGCACGCTGGAGGCGACGAGGTGCACAATGCCGGCGATCTGGCTCGACTCGAGTACGCGACCGGGATACAGGTTGATGACCACCGAAGCGGTCGGCTTTTGCTCGTCGCGCAGGAAGGCGGAGGCTTTCGGAATCGCCAGATGGACGCGTGCGGCCTGCACGGCCTGCAGGCTCTGGATTGAACGTGCGAGTTCGCCTTCGAGGGCGCGCTGATAGTTCACCTGCTCGAGGAATTGGCTCGCGCCGAGCTTCTGGGTTTCCATGACCTCAAAGCCGACCAGCCCACCCTTGGGTAATCCCTGTGAAGCAAGCTTCAGCCGACTGTCATGCACCTGTGCCGCCGGCACGAGGATGGCGCCGCCGCCTTCGGAGAACTTGTAAGGGACGTTCATTTGCTGCAGAGAGGCGACGATCTGGCCGCCGTCACGGTCGGAGATGTTCGAGAACAGGATGCTGTACTCGACGTTCTTGCTCCACATCCAGGCGCCAACGAGGATGGCGATGACGAGCGCGATCGCGACGATGCCGCCGACCTTCTGGTTCGGCGTAAGCTCGTTCAGGGTCTCGAGCGAGAAGGGGAGTGTTGCTGTTTGTGCCGGGCCGGCCATATCCTGTTGATCCGCTATGGACTAAGTGCTGTGTACTTTTTGTACGCGTCGCTGTGGGCTGGGTCCAGACGGCACTCCAGCCATTTTTGACAATTTCCCGATTATGCCTTGCCGGGCAAGCGGCTGTTAAGTAAGAAAGGCCGCTTTTGGCCGGTATTTTGCAGCTTGAAACGTCCTCTTGCTGCGATCGATAGCTC
Organism: uncultured Rhodocyclaceae bacterium; assembly: GCA_964486795.1. Classification (GTDB taxonomy): domain Bacteria; phylum Pseudomonadota; class Gammaproteobacteria; order Burkholderiales; family Rhodocyclaceae; genus Sterolibacterium. Next base: position 1,549 of record CAZAOQ010000209.1, on the reverse strand, counting down.
AAGCGAAAGCCGAAATCTTGTTTCGCTGGGGTGAATCTGCCATGATCAACCGCTTCGATGCGGGGAACTATGGAAAATCACTTCGAGCATGCAGTAGCGCTGGTGGCGGAGCAAGGCGCCCCGTCGGCGCAATCCCCGCTTGAGTCGCAGGCAGAAGCGCAGCGGCTGGCCGAGGCGTTTCGAATCTTCAATCAGGCCTCGGAGGAATTGTCGACGGCCTACACGCGCCTGCAGTCCCAGGTAGCCGAGTTGACCAGCGAACTGGCTGCCGCCAACGGTGCTTTGCGTCAGCAGTATCTCGAGAAGGCCGCACTCACCGAGCGTTTGTCGCTGCTTCTTTCAGCCTTGCCGGCGGGTGTCGTCGTTCTCGATGCACAGGGGCAGATCATGCAAGCCAATCCGGCGGCGGAGTACATGCTCGGGTTGGCTGCGGGCGCGGCCTTGCCGGGGCAGGCCTGGCTGGACGTGGAGTGCCAGCGGCTCGCAGCGAGTGAGACGCCCGGCGAGTTCAGCGTCACTGTCGAATCCGTTGAGCGCCGCCTCGCGGTTGCCGTGACGGCGCTCGATTCGGCCGGTGGTCGCATCGTCTTGCTTCATGACATTACCGAGGCGCACCGACTCAAGACCCAGTTCGAGCGCAATGAGCGCCTCGCAGCCATGGGTGAAATGGCTGCGCAGCTTGCCCATCAACTCCGCACACCGCTGGCTGCGGCGCTGCTTTATACAGCCAATCTCGAAAATCCCGAGATCGCCACGCCGATGCGCATCAGCATCGCCCAAAAGGCCGTGGCACGCCTCAAGCACCTCGAACGGCTGATTCAGGACATGCTGCTGTTCGCACGGGGCGAGGTGCTCGGGCGTGAGGCGATTGACGTCGAGGAGCTGATGCGTGAACTCCAGCACACCATTGAGCCGCTGGCCCGTACCCGCAGTGTCGAGTTTCGTCTCGTCGCGGCACCAGGGCTGCCACCACTGCAGGGGAATCGCAAGGCTATTGTGGGCGCACTCGTTAATCTGCTGGAAAATGCCCTGCACGCAGCGACCGCCGTGACGGGAGATGCCACGGGTGAGGTCACGTTGACCGCGGCCGTCGAAGCCGGCGCGCTGGCGTTTCATGTGCGCGACAATGGCCCGGGCATGGCGCCGGAAGTGGTCGCGCGCCTGTTCGAGCCCTTCTTCACGACGCGAGCCGAAGGTACCGGGCTTGGTCTGGCCATCGCACGCGGCGTCGCGCGTGCGCACAACGGCAATATTGCAGTGCGCTCGGCGCCAGGCGCTGGTACGGAGTTCATCGTCACGCTACCGTTGCAGCCGGGCGATACATGTACCAGCGATCCACAAACGGAGTCAGTATGAGTGAACACCTGAAAATACTTGTCGTCGAAGATGATGATGCGCTGCGCGATGCGCTGCTGATTACCCTGGAGGCGGCCAAGCACGAGGCTCAAGGGGCACCGGGTGGTCCGCAGGCGCTGCAGCTTCTGGAAAAACAGACATTCAACATGGTCGTTTCCGACCTGCGCATGGCGCCGATGGATGGACTCGAACT
>CAZAOQ010000208.1:0-4402 GCA_964486795.1 uncultured Rhodocyclaceae bacterium | reverse complement strand
GCCTCATAGGCGTTGTAGCCGAGCAACTGCGCCGGCTGTCCAGCGCCGAGACGCTCCCACAGGGCATGCGAGTCGGCGGTGCCGAACTGGCGAATCTTGTTGTAGATCGCCTTGTTCGCCACCCACGACGCACGGGCCCGGTACTTGGCCGGGAGCGCATCTTCGAGGGCGTAGAGGTCGGCCACGGCGAACGTCTCGGCGGTGTCGGGCGCCACCTCGGACGACGTGCCGTCGAGTGCGGTGACGATGTCGTTCTGCTTGTAGGCCAGCGGCGAAATGTGGTTCTGCGCGATGGCCAGCCAGACATCGACCGCAACCGGCAGACGCAGGTCATCAATGGCTTGCAACAACGCCAGCGCCACGGCCGAGCCATTCATGTCCTCGTGCATGCCGGCCATGTAGCGCGCCGGCTTCAGGTTGTGGCCACCGGTGTCGAAGCAGATGCCCTTGCCAACAATGGCCACGCGCTTCATGCCAGCAGACGCAGCCGCCTTCGTTGCAGCCCTCACGCCACGCGGCTGATATGACAGATGAACGATGGCGGCATCTTCCTCGTGGCTGCCTTGCGCCACGGCACAGAATGCACCGGCGCCCATCCGGCGCAGCTTACGGAAATCGAACTCCTCAATCTGCCAGCCCCGCGCCTTGGCCAGCGCGCGGACTTTCTCGCGATAGTGTCCGGGGGTCAGCTCGTTGGGCGGCAATCGGGTCAGTTGGCGGGCCAACACATTCGCTGCGGCCAGCGCAGCGACGGGGGCGAAATCCGCAGACGCAAAAGCGGCATGCAGGACGATGCGTTTCAGTGCTTTCGGCGCCTTCTTCTTGCGCGTCGGCAACGGCGCGCCATTCAGCCACAGCACATACAAGGCCTCACGCGCGAGCTGAGGGACTTCGTCGTCGGCTGCACCATAGACAGCCAGGGCAACCTCGGCCGGCGTCTCGTCGATCAACAGCATCGCGGCCTTGCGCAGCACGCTGAGCTGGGTGTAACGATCCTCAGCGGTATCAACCATCACATAAACGCCGTGCCCACCGCCCGGCAAGTCGATCGCTACCGGCGTCTTCACCAATTCGTCGAGCTTCATGTCGCGTCGCGCCAGCACCGCCGCGAGCTGCGCCCGTGCCGGCAGATCGTCGGGCAGCGCCTTCAGCAGCGGCATGACAATCAGTGCATGCGGCGCCTGATCGGCAAACTTGCCAAGATGTTCGTGAAGAGGAGTTGCAACGCAATCGAGACGGGCCTGTGCCATAAGATTTCCTTTGTGAAGGCCTTCGATTATCCTAGTGAATCTCCACTCAAGTCATCCTCGAAAAAAAAAGCCCGGCAGATTCTTGAAAAGAGTGTCGCCACTTTTGCAGAAATGACACCCTGGAGATTTGTCCAGCCCCCTTCGCCACCCGACTCTGAACCATGCAGCCATACCTCGATCTGATGCGCCACGTGCTTGAGCACGGGCATGAAAAAAGCGACCGCACCGGCACCGGCACGCGCTCGGTGTTTGGCTGGCAGATGCGCTTCGACCTGGCGCAGGGCTTTCCACTGCTGACCACCAAGAAACTGCACACGCGTTCCATCATCCACGAACTGCTCTGGTTCCTGAAGGGCGAAACCAATATCCGCTACCTCAAAGAAAACGGCGTATCCATATGGGATGACTGGGCCGATGCGAATGGCGACCTTGGCCCGGTGTATGGCCACCAATGGCGCCACTGGCAGACCGCCGATGGCCGCGAGATCGACCAGATCGCCCAGCTCGTCGACGGCCTGAAAAACAACCCGGACTCGCGCCGCCACATCGTCTCGGCATGGAATCCGGGCGACGTGCCGAAGATGAAACTGCCCCCCTGCCACGCCCTGTTCCAGTTCTACGTCGCTGGCGACCGCCTCTCCTGCCAGCTCTACCAGCGCAGCGCCGACATCTTCCTCGGCGTGCCATTCAACATCGCCTCCTACGCGCTGCTCACGCTGATGCTGGCGCAGGTATGTGGCTACCGGCCCGGCGACTTCGTGCATACGCTCGGCGACGCCCACCTCTACAGCAACCATCTCGACCAGGCGCACCTGCAACTGACGCGCACGCCAGGCCCGCTGCCGCGCATGACACTCAACCCGGACGTCAAGGAATTGCTCGACTTCCGGATTGATGATTTCACCCTGCACGACTACCAGCCGCAAGCGCATATCGCAGCGCCGGTAGCGGTATAGGCATTCCCGTTGAAACGGGCGTGAAGCATGCGGCTCTGCGCTGATATCGGCGGCACCAAGGCTCTGCTGGCGATTGCCGGGCAAGGCGACACCGGCCAGCTCCAGATCCATCTGCAACATCGCTACACCTGCGCCGACTACAGCGAGTTCGCGCCGATGCTCGCCGACTTCATGGCCATGGCGCGTGCACGCGGCGTTGAGCCGACGCAGATCAGCGGCGGCTGCCTGGCCGTGGCCGGTCCGGTCGATGAAGATGCGCAATTTTCCCGCATGACCAATCTGCCCTGGTCAATCGACGCTGCTGCGCTCGCCCGGCAGCATGGCTGCGGTCCGCTGCAGGTCGTCAACGATTTTGTCGCAGCGGCAGCCGGTATCGAAGCCATCGCGCCGGCCGATCTACTGACACTACAAGCCGGAGCACCGCTCGCCCATGGTCCGCGTCTCGTCGTCGGCGCCGGCACCGGGCTGGGCGTGGCGATGCTGGTCTGGCAAGACAAGGAACAGAACGCCGGTCACTACCGCATCCTGCCAGGTGAAGGCGGCCACAGCGGCTTTGCGCCCATCAATGAGGAGCAAGCCGCCTTGTGGTCCTACCTGCACGCACGTGCAGTGCAATCAGGCAACCATAGAGGCAACCACAGCGGCAACCAAAGCGGCGGACGCGTCACCGCCGAGCACGTCGTCTCTGGCCCGGGCCTGCTGACGATCTACGATTTCCTCTGTAGCCGGCATGGCGCCGACCAAGCCGATCCGCGTCAAGCCAGCGACCCGGCCGCCGCCCTGAGCGAGCTCGCCGCCGCACAGCCACAGAGCGTAGCGCGCCAGGCCCTCGACCTGTTCTTCGGTGCCTACGGTGCCTTCGCCGGCGATCTGGCGCTGACGCTGCTCGCTCGTGGTGGCGTGTACATCGCTGGCGGCATCGCCGCGCGCCTCCCGTCGCTACTGCGCACCAGCCCCTTTCTCACGGCCTTCAACGACAAAGCCGAACACGCCGCATTGGCAGCACAGATGCCACTACATGTCATCGCCGATGCAGAACTCGGTTTGAAAGGCGCGGCATTGCTGGCGTTGCGGCAAGGATAAATCTGACACCCCGGGACTGCCCAACACGACAGAACGAACCCGTGCAGTGGTAGCGGTAGGTCGGGTTATGACCGTAGGAAATCCCTTGAGGGACGCTGCGCTAACCTGACCGGCAAATATCGACCGGCCTGAAAGCCAATATCCATGCGCTTCTCCGAGGCATGCCCTGAAGAAGCGCGCCAATGTTTGATCCTGGCAGGCACACCGTGGAGAACAAGCATTGATGCGGTTCTCCGCGGCGCCTTACTTCACCAGTGCCAGCACCACCACGGCGAGGGGAGGCAGATCCAGCTTCAGCGAAGCCGGGCGATTCATCCAGGATTTCGCTTGTGCCGAAAGACCCGAGCCGTTGCCGAGGTTGCTGCCACCGTAGTAGGCGGAGTCGGTATTCAGCAGTTCTTGCCAGGCGCCGGTGTGCGGCACGCCGATGCGGTAGCCGAGGCGCGGCACGGGCGTGAAATTGCAGACCACAGCAACGCAGCGGCCGTCGCGGGCGAAGCGCAGCCAGCTGACGACCGATTGTTCGCTGTCGTGACAATCGATCCAGGAAAATCCTTCGGCGCTGAAATCGAGATCATGCAAGGCCGCGTGCTGCCCATGCAGACGGTTGAGATCGCGCACCAGTGCATGAACACCGGCGTGTGCCGGTTGCTCGAGCAGCGCCCAGGGCAGTTCTTCCTGACTGCGCCATTCATGCGGAACCGCGAGCTCGGCGCCCATGAAGAGCAGCTTCTTGCCCGGCGAGAGCATCTGATAGGCGAGCAGCAGACGCAGATTGGCGAAACGCTGCCAGTCGTCGCCCGGCATCTTGTCGAGTAGCGAGCGCTTGCCGTGCACGACTTCGTCATGCGACAGCGGCAGCACGAAATTTTCGCTATAGGCATAGAGCTGGCCGAAGGTGATCCGGGCGTGATGAAAGCGCCGATGCACCGGGTCCTTGCTCATGTAGTCGAGGGTGTCGTTCATCCAGCCCATATTCCATTTCATCGAGAAGCCGAGACCGCCCAGATGCACCGGACGCGACACCATGGGCCAGGCCGTCGATTCTTCGGCGATGGTGATGGCGCCCGGGAATTCGCGGTGCACCATCATGTTCATGGTCTGCGGGACTTC
>CAZAOQ010000207.1:0-4427 GCA_964486795.1 uncultured Rhodocyclaceae bacterium | reverse complement strand
AGAGTTTGTTCTTTATTATCAGCCCAAGGTGGAGATGCGCAGCGGTGCTCTGGTGGGTGTCGAGGCACTGATTCGCTGGCAGCATCCCGAGCACGGTCTCCTGCCTCCTGCCACTTTCCTGCCGCTGATCGAGGATCAGGCAATCGGTATTGCTCTCGGTGAATGGGTCATCGATACGGCGCTGGCACAAATGGAGTCCTGGCTTGACGGCGGACTGAAGGTTTGCATCAGTGTAAATATCGGCGCACAACACCTGCAACAGGAGAGTTTCGTCACTCGCCTGACTGAGATACTGGCAGCGCATCCACGTGTCGCCCCCACCTGTCTGGAATTGGAAGTTCTTGAGACCAGCGCTCTCGAGGATGTGGTGGGTGTGTCCGAGGTGATGCGGGTCTGTCAGGCCATGGGAATCCGCTTCGCACTCGACGATTTCGGCACCGGCTACTCATCGTTGACTTATCTCAGGCGTCTGCCAGCAGAGGCATTGAAGATTGACCAGAGCTTTGTGCGTGACATGCTCGAAGATCCGGACGATATGGCTATTGTTGAGGGGGTGATCGGGCTGGCCAATGCTTTCCACCGCAACCTGATTGCTGAAGGTGTTGAAACCGTGGCGCACGGTGAAGCCTTGCTGCGGCTGGGCTGCGAGGTCGCGCAGGGCTATGTGATTGCGCGACCGATGCCGGCTGCAGACTTGCAGGCCTGGCTGCTGGAATGGCGCCCCGATGCGCGCTGGACTGGCGCGGTATAAGGTATAAGGGCAAGGCTGAACACTTACGCCTCAGCGTCGCTTCAAGGCGAGATTCTCGACCCACAGTTGGGTGTTTTCGATAAATAGATAGGCCATTGTGGCCATCAGTTGAAGTGATTCCCGGGTGTGTGGCACGCCCTCGAACAGTTCGATGGTGTGGCTGATGGCGACGATCTTCATTGCGTCGTAATTCAGACCTTCCCAGTCGAGCGGTTTGTCGAGCGCAGTTTCGTCGACAAGCTCCGAGAGCAGTTCCACCAGATTGACGGATGTTTCCATGACAGCCTCCGCAGAGGATGAGGTTTTGCCAGTATGCGGTTTCTGGAAAAAATGGAAAAAAATGGTATTTCTGTTAAAGCCTATCGATGAGTGCTCTGTGCTCAATAATCAGTGGTCAGCGCTCATCTGCTTCGATCAAGCAGACCAGAAAAAGGCAGGGCGGTTTGTACGTGCCCTGCCTTTTTGCCAGAAAACGCCGTTGCCTTATTTCTTCGCTGGTGCGGCCTTCGCCTTGGCGGCGTCGGATTCTTGCTTGTGTTTGGCGATGAGTTCATTCAGTGAAGCTTGGTTGCCTTGCGGCGTGACGATCTCACCGACTGCCGGACCCTTGACCTGTTCCGTCGTGTTGGTGGCAGCCGGAGCGGCGGCTTTGGGCGTGTCGGCCGCAAAGGCGGGCGTGATGAATGCAGCGGCGAGCAGGGCAGACAGGAGTTTGTTCATGGTGGTTCCAGTGTTTTGAGTGGGTTGAACGGGCGTTCGCAGGGGCTTGGCTGATACCTTGTGGGAGGATGAAACAGCCGGATTATAAAGGCTTGCAGCCGGCGCTGATGAGCGCAACGATTTTCAGCGTCGGGGGATTGGACAAGGTATCGACGCAAGTGTTCATGCAGATGTTTGCTTGTGAGTCAGACGCTCTCGCGCAGTTGCAGGAAACGCTCGCTGCTGACGTGTACGAAGATACCCTCGCAACTGGCCGTCAGTGCGCCGTTGGCACGGATTTCTCCGGTCATGATGTTGCGGCGGCCGCGGACTTCCTTGACGCGCCCGATGAGTTCGAGCTCGGTATTGAGCGGGGTCGGCAGATGGAAGCGGACGTTGATTGCGCCGGTGACGCCGGGCTGGCCGGTCATGATCTGGGCGATACCGAGAAAGTGATCGAACAGGGCGCAGACGAAGCCACCATGCACCGTGCTCGGCGGGCCTTCGTAGGCCCAGCCGAGTGTGGCGCGACCATGGCCGACGTCGCCTTCGATCCAGGTGACGAGCGGCGCGGCAATAGGATTGCACTTGCCATCCATGGGGCTCAGCTCGTAGCTGAGGCTGCGCCAGGTCCCGTAGCGGCCATTCTCTGCCTGTTCGAAGGCCTTACGACCGAGAATGCGCGGTGCACGGTTGAGCGCGTCATTTTGCAAGCGCAGCGTTGCGGCGGCGCTACGCAGCGTCGCCGCGTCGCTGGTGCTGGTTACAAGCGTATCCGTCAGCTGCCGGATGGCGTCGGTGAGTTCGCGCTTCGCCGCCCACTCATCATCGAGTGGCGGTTTGATATCCGGAGAGGTGAAGGGATTCAGGACATCCTGTGCTGCGTCAGTCATGGTGCCTTGCCTCCAGTGAAGAACGGTCAACTTTGCACCAGGGTGGCAGTGCCGCCCAGATGCGAAGGTCAGCAGTATTTTTACATGCGCGCGTGGCTTCGTGGGGGCGACGGGCCGCTTGCCCGTGCCTGACAGTAAAATCGACAACTCTGGCAGGGTTTCTGCCGTTACTCGAAAATACGTCATGAACGAAATGTCGCGTGTCGTCAGCTGCCTCTTGCTTACTCTGAGTTTGTCTGCACCGCTCGCAGCGCACGCTGCTGAATATGTCAATCACATTGGTATGAGGTTTGTCGACATTCCTGCTGGCAGCTTTTTCATGGGATCCTGCAAGCCTGCAGCCGACCAGTCCGTCAGCGCTACGGCCTGTCCTTCGGGTGCCAGTAACGATCCTGAGGCCTATGCCGACGAGACGCCGCAGCATCGTGTCACCGTAGTAGCGTTTCAGATGGGGCGGACTGCAGTGACGCTTGGGCAGTTCCGCCGTTTCATCGAGCAGGGCGGTCACACTGAGTTGCTCGACGCAGATTTCCGCAGGGCGAATGAAGGGCAGGGCGATTCAACACCCGTGGTGTGGGTGAGCTGGCAAGATGCCCAGGCTTTTGTTGAGTGGTTGAACCAGACGAAGCCAAAGAATGACCATGGTCGTTATCGCTTGCCCAGCGAGGCAGAGTGGGAATATGCGGCACGCGGTGGGAGCAAGACGACCACACGCTATTACTTCGGTGATGCCACCGGAAAGCGTATTGGCCTGTTTGCCTGGTATGACAAGAACGCCGGTAACCGTCAGCGCGCCGTCGGCGGCAAGAAACCGAATGGCTACGGTCTCTATGACATGCTGGGCAATGTATGGGAATGGACCGAGGACTGCTGGAACGATGGCTACCAAGGCGCGCCGGCCGACGGCAGTGCCTGGACGCAGGGCGATTGCAGCAAGCGCATCGTGCGTGGCGGCTCATGGTTCGATGTGCCGATCTATCTGCGTTCCGCAGCACGCTTTGGTGATCGTGCTACACGACGCATCAACTATGACGGGTTTCGTGTCGTCCGCGCACTGCGCTGAATTTCGTACCGCTCAGTGTAGCCAGCCCATCTCCGGTAATTCTTGCAGCAACGGGCCGAGGCCGGTGTCGTGCGCGATGATGAAGAACAGCAGCGAGGCGAGCAGGATGTTCTTGATGCCGACATAGGCCGCCATGTCGGCCCAACTGGCTGCCCGGAAGCGCCGCTCCCACCAGGGGCCTTCGCGTACGACGGGTTTGGTTTGCATGCGTACGGCAACCTCGTAGCCGCTCCAGGTCAGCCACCAGCCGAGGATCTGCAGGTGGTCGAGCTTGCCGGCAGCGCCGAGCAGCCAGGCCCAGGTGACCATCGCGGCCAGGCCGAGGCCGATGATATTGGCGAGGATGTCGTCCTTCTCAATACGGCCGCGCCAGGGAAACAGGTCGAGGAGTTCGGCACCCATCCAGCCGGCCACGCTGAGGCGTTGGGGTTTCATGGGTGAGGCACTTGTAGCTGCTACGGGCATGATGGGGATGTGGTAACCGTTGGCACCGATTGGCGTCAAGGGCTGGCCGGTCTTGCCACGCTGTTTGCGTTCCTTGGCGAGAGGCGGGCAGGCGTGGTCGTCGTAGTAGAGCACCATGCAGTCGAGGCACAGCAGGCATTCGCGCTGGTCGATTCGCCCGGTCTTTCGGTCAATCGCCTGTGACTCGCAGCCGACCGCACACGCCTTGCACGGGCCGCACTCCTGCTTGCGTTGGAGGCCCCACCAGCGGAAGGTCGAGGGAATCGCGAGGCTGGCACCCAGTGGGCAGAGATACTTGCAGAATGGCCGTTCGGTGAATAGTGAGGCGATGATCAGCGCGCTCCAGAAGACGATAAAAGGCCAGCTGCGGTTCCACACGCCGACGAGGAAGGTGGTCTTGAAGGGTTCAATTTCGGCAAGTTGCTCGGCGAATTCCAGTGAATAGAAGGAGGCGAGGAGCAGCACGAAAAAGACGAGGTACTTGAGCCATTTCAGCTTGTCGTGCACTGCTGCTGGTACGGGCTTCTGCCATCGTTTGAGGCCGAGCTTGCCGGCG
>CAZAOQ010000206.1:0-4485 GCA_964486795.1 uncultured Rhodocyclaceae bacterium | reverse complement strand
CGAACGGACTTATTCAGTGCTTCCTTATTGCTCCGGCCCGGTAATGTATGCAGTTAATCTGCCCAAATTACTATCAGAGGCCTTTACCCGCCAGCGTTCAGCTCGAGCGGACTTAATACTTCAAAGGGCCGGATCAATAGGGACCTCAAAGCCGAACCCCTGCACTTTGAGGTTCACTTTGAAGGATAGGGTGTGTTGATAGAATGTGGTGAAGTATTTTCTTCAAAAAATGGGATTATGACGGTGAGCCATCTGACTGTGTGGGGTGTAGGTGAGTTAGCTCAACCTGACCTGCCCTCCCCACCAACCGCACCAAAGTGAAGTGGAGAAGTCTGTCAAACTTATTGAGAATGACGGACATGAAGAAAAGCAGATACCGCGAAGAGTAAATCATCGGTTTCCTCATGTAGGCGGATGCGGGAATGCCGATCAAGGAGCCATACCGGAGTGGGAGCTTCAGCGATGCAACGTTCTACAAGTGGCGGGCCAGGTTCGGCGGCATGGACGTGTCGGACGCTAGGCGGCTGAAAGCCTTAGAGGCCGAGAACACCAAGCTTAAAAGGCTGCAGGCGGAAGCGCATCCGGGCATCGATGCATAGGAAAGTGTCGTCAAGGTAAAAGCTAGCCCCACAGGCCAGGCGCGAGGCAGATAGGCAAATGAGCTGCGCAAGGCCACAGTGGGCATGTACCTTGAGTGCTCTCTCACACTATTTAAAAAACGGTTACGGCGTAGCATTTTGTGATGCCGTCACGTCGTTCACGTCTGAGGCATCAGGCGGACTTCAACTTCCCCGCGCAGGCTGTTGATGAACAGAATGCGCTCGGCGCGATCAAGGTCAGTGCGCATTAGCACGCGTTCGTGGAGTTGGCCTGTTTCCAAAAGCTCGCGGCGCAGTACGCCGTCGAGCAGGCCGCAGTCGAGTGGTGGCGTGTAGCGGATGCCGTCGAGTTCGACGACCAGATTGCCGCGCGTGAATTCGGTGAGTTCGCCGGACTCGTTATGCAGTAACACATCGAAGATGTCGGTCTGCGTGGCTTGGGCGCTGGCGAGTGCGAGTGCTAGTGCGAGCGCATCTTCGTAGGCATCGCGCCGTGTCGTCTTGTGGTGCAGCCAGAGCGCATCACGTGGCACGGCTGTCGTGGCGAGGGCGAATACGGGTCGCGCAGGGGTCGCCGGCATGGGGCTGATTGTGGTGGCGAGGCTGCCGTCCGGCGCGAGGTCGAGGCGCACGCGCCAGCGGCCTTGTGCATGCTTGCCGGCCAGGTGGGTGAGGTGTGTGCGACAGGCGGCGTCATCGTAAGGGTAGACGAAGTAATCGGCCGAGCCGGCCAGTCGTGCGAGGTGGCGTTCGAGCAGCCAGTAGGTGCCGTTTTCCAGGCGCAGTGTCTCGAAGAGTCCGAAGTCCTGCGTTGTCGCTGGCGGCAGTGCGGCGGCAACGTCGAGGAAACGCGCCTTGAGCAGCGTTTCGGCGTGTTCGTCGCTGGCCGTTGAATCCCAGGTGATGCCAGCGCCGATGCCGCAGGTGGCGGCGTGGTGATTGATGGCGACGGTGCGGATGGCGACGCTGAACAGCGCGTCGCCGCCGGGTCGAAGCAGGCCGATGGCGCCGCAGTAGATGCCGCGCGGCTCGGTCTCCAGGGTGGCAATCAGCTCCATGGCCTTGGCTTTCGGCGCGCCGCTCACCGAGCCGCACGGGAACAGCGCGGCGAAGAGCGTGTCGAGTGATGTGTCGGGGCGCGCCGTGGCGCTGACGGTTGAGGTCATCTGCCAGAGTGTCGGGTGACGTTCGACGGCGAACAGGTCGGTGACGGCGACGCTGTGGGGCAGGGCGATGCGCGACAGGTCATTGCGCAGCAGGTCGACGATCATCAGATTTTCGGCGCGGTTCTTTTCCGAGTGCTGTAGCCACTCGGCGAGCTGACGATCCTCCGCAGCCCAGCGGCCACGCCGCACCGTTCCTTTCATCGGTTGTGTCTTGATAACATCGCCATCACGGCGGAAGAATAATTCGGGTGAGGCGGAGAGGATTTGCTGCGTGCCGAGATTCAGGTAGCTGCAATAGCCGTCCGGTTGGGCACGACGCAGCCGGGCGAACAAGGCGAGTGCGTCGCCGTTAAATGGGGCATGCAGGCGCAGCGTATGGTTGATCTGGTAGGCGTCGCCGTCGTGGATGTGCTGGCGCAGACGGGCGATGTCGGCCGCGAAGCGCGTGGCGTCGATACTCGCCTGCCACGGTCCGGCGGCGTGCGGCTGCTCGGCTTTGACGGGAGAGTCGCTGGCTTCGTTGGCCTCGGTGGCCGCGGTGGTGGTCTTTTCCGCCGCGAGTGGCGCATCGAACACGGCGAACCAAGCGAGCGGTAAGTCGGTTTGACGGCCGGGAATCTGCAGTGCCACATCGAAGGCGGGCGCTGCATCGTAGGCGACGAAGCCGACGACCCAGGCACCGGCGCGTGCGCGAGCCTCGGCGGCGCGCAGCACGGCGCGAACTTCGCTCGTCTGTTCGGCCAGCAGGATTTCACGCGGCTCTGCGAAGGCCAGCGGACGGCGCGGGCGCGGACCGGCGCTGTTCACTCTGCCTTCGCTGCCCTCGTTGTCGAGCGGGAAGTCAATGATGATGTCGGGTACCGTCATCAGTTGTCCGAGTTGTCCTCGTTGTCCTTCTGGTGACTGCGAATGTTCATCGGTCTGTGGGTACTCGGTTCGCGTGCAGTGTTGGATTGTTAGATTGTTGCATCGTTAATCTGATCCCGGATGGCCCGGAGGCGCGAAGAATACCAGAAGCCATTTCGCGGCGACAAAAAATGCTGGGTGTCGCACCCTCGGTCTTGCCAGAGGAAGGCGCGCGAGCCCTGTCAATTGTCGACATTTTGCATCGGGCCCTGCGTGGCGCGTGTCGTGGGAATTTCTCTATACTTGCCCCTTTGTCCGCCTGAGCGAAAGAAAATTGCGATGACCCAGACCACGCTTACACCGTCCCATCCCTGCCGTCTCGACGACGTTCCACAGTGGGACGGCGAGGCCGATGCGCTGATCGTCGGCTTCGGCATCGCCGGCGCCTGTGCCGCGCTGGAAGCCGCTGCGGCTGGCGCGTCGTGCCGGCTCTTTGATGTTGCCTCCGCTGCTGGTGGCAGCTCGGCGCTTTCCGGTGGTGAGTTCTATATCGGCGGCAACGGCGGCACGCCGGTGCAGCGCGAGAATGGTTTTGCGGATGCCACCGAGGATTTTTATACCTACATGATGATGGCCGGCGGTCCCGGTGCCGACGCGGCGCGCGTGCGGCTCTACGCCGACAACGCCCTGGCCCACTACGAATGGCTGGTGGCGCAGGGCGTGCCCTTCAAGGGAACTTACCACCCGGCACGCACTGTCGAGCCGTTCACCGACGACACCCTGGTCTGGAGCGGCAGCGAGGCCGCCTGGCCCTTTTGCGAAAAAGCGAAGCCCGCGCCGCGTGGCCATGCCGCGCAGAAGAAGGGCATGGGCGCTGGCAAGGTGATCATGGACCGCTTGACCGAGCGCGTCGCCGAGCAGACGGCCATCGAAGTACAGTTCAATGCGCGGGTGCTGGCGTTGATTGCCGATACAGCGAATCGCGTGCATGGTCTGGTGGTTCGCATTGATGGCGTCGAGCGCTACTACCGTGCGAAGAAGGGCGTCATTCTCTGCGCCGGTGGCTTCATCAGTAACGAGGACATGGTGCGTCGCTACGCCCCCGACGCATTGCGTATCGGCGTGCAAGTCAGCGGCGGTAACGATGACGGCTCGGGTATCCGTATGGGCCTGTCGGTTGGCGGCGCGGCGATTCACATGGACCAGTTCCTGTCGACGCGCCCCTTCCTGCCGCCGGAGTGCCTGATCAAGGGCATTTTCGTCAATGAGCGCGGCCAGCGCTTCATCAACGAGGATGCCTATCACGGTCGCATCGGCCAGTACATCATGCGTCAGCCCAACGGCAACGCCTGGCTACTGGTCGATGACAGCATCTTCGAGCGCCCGCTGCTGTTCCCCAATGTCGAGGTTGCTGCGGTGGGCGAGACCTGGGCGGAAGTCGAAAGCGAACTTGGCCTGCCCGTCGGCGAACTGACGCACACCGTGGAGACCTACAACCGCCATGCCAACACAGGCACCGATCCGGTTTTCCACAAGAACGCACAGTGGTTGAAGCCGCTGACCGAAGGCCCGTTTGCCGCACTGAGTTTCGGTGATGCCGCCTGGCCGGCAGCGGGTTTCACGCTCGGGGGTCTGGCAACACTGCCGACGGGTCAGGTCATTGATCCTGAAGGCGGCGTTGTGCCCGGCCTTTACGCGGCGGGCCGCACTGCCTGTGGCCTGCCGCGCTGGGGTGAGGGCTACAGCTCGGGCATGTCGCTCGGCGATGCGAGTTACTTCGGCCGGCTCGCCGGGAAACAGCTGGCAGCATCCAAATGACATCCTGATTAGCAATGAACGTCAGCAGGTATCTTGCAGATCGCGCAATCCGTTCC
>CAZAOQ010000205.1:0-4499 GCA_964486795.1 uncultured Rhodocyclaceae bacterium | reverse complement strand
AGGGTGGCATGCGAGGCGGGCGGCTTGCTGCGCGTGTCCAGCGTCTGCCAGCCGGCATGCGTGTAGGCTGAAACATAGATCGCACCGACTTCGAGGATGGCGGCCTGCATGTCGATGATGGCCTGCGGGTCAATGCGGTAATAGACGCCGAGCGTGCGCTCGATCGCGTCCTGGTCCCAGCCGGCCACCGGCAGCACGTCTTCGCCAATGGCATAAGGCCATTTCGATTCGCTGCAGACGCCGTTGTGATACCAGCCCTTTAGCGCGCCACGGCAGCTTGAACCTTCGTAGCTCTCACCTTCGTATTCGTCAAACTGGCGAGCGAAGTGATAGAACATGCGCGGGCTGACCGATTCGAGCTTCTTCGGCATACCGGCACCGCGCCAGCGCAGATAGTTGACGACGCAGGCGAGGCCGAAGCCGGTGCACGCACCTTCCTGACCTTGGTCGAGGATCAGCCCGGCCTTGGTGTAGGTGCCGATGAAATGCTTGATGTCGGGATCGGCCGGATACAGCTGCGGCAGTGAAACCGGTGGTGGCGTGTAAGGCCGGTCGCGCAGATCGGCTGGATCGCGATTGACGTTGAGCGTGGCGCGACGGGCCGCAGCGGGCGGCTGTTGTTCGATGGCAGTCGCGGCGATGATTTTTGCGGCCTTCCCCACTTTCTTGCTGGCACGCTTGACGCTCAGGCGCACGTCACCCACCGGCGGTGCGGCGCCCCACACCTCGATGGCATGCGCATACGTCTCACTGAAGGGGATGAGCCCGTGCACGCCGCCATTGACGACGCGGCGTGCCGCCTTCAGGTCACCGGCATCGAGCGCCTTGACGAGTCGCTCACGGTTGGCATCGAGGAAGGCGGCGAGCAGGCAGGCCGCCACTTCTGGCGCACAGGCGCTGTCGGGATTGTCGGCGAGCGGAATGTCGAGCAGCGTGCCGTAGCGCGTGTAGTTGTCGCGTCCGGTCAACTGCACGAAGCCGCGACCGCGAAAGCGTGCGCCGTCGCCGGGCTGCTTGTTGCCGAGACGTCCGTCGTAGGCGTTGAACGCCGGTTGACCGGGCAGCGTATTGAAATGCGAAGGCAGCTCGGCAATCGGCGTGAAGCCTTCGGTCTCGGCGCGTATCGTGCCGAGTGCGGTGGCGACCATGCGTGCGTCCGTCAGTTCGAAAGCCGCCAGCGCAGCGGTGATGTAAGGCAGGTTGCGCGCGATGTTCGCCGTTCGGGTGTAAGGGAAGAGCTTGCCGACCGTGGCGTTGTCGGCGGTCACTTCAAGCGCCGTGGCCTTGGATATTCCGAGTGCGGCCAGGGTGCGTGGCCCGGCAATGCCATCGGCAACCAGACCGACGCTGGATTGCCAGGCACGCAGCGCGGTCTCGGTATCTGCATCGAATTCCTGATTGCTGCCTTTGCTCAGGCCGGGGTAGCTGGCCGCGCTGTCACCGAGTTCCCGTATCAGTGCTTTCTTCAGCTCGGCAATGCGCTTGCCGCTGTTGCCACGCATCAGCAGCAATTGCTTGATTTTCGCGCCATCCATTTTCTTCTCCTTTGGTGTGGGAAATTATTTTGTTGTTTGACGATCCGCGACGCACCAAGGCCGCGCCAGTGAAGTCCAACATCATATTCCCGGGCGCGGCGCGGTGGAAGGGTGTAGCGAAGGAGGGGCGAGCAGAATGGGTAGACGGCGTAGGTCGGATTAGCCCGCAGGGCGTAATCCGACATGCGGTGCTAAATCAAACATCGGATGATGACCGCAGGAAATCCCTTGAGGGACGCCCTATGGGCTAATCCGACCTACGGGTATGCAGCTTCAGCCCACTTTCGGGCGAATGGCCGATTTCGGCCGGAAGGCCTTGATGACGGCGTCGTTGGTTTCGACGTAGGGGCCGCCGATCAGGTCGATGCAGTAGGGGATGGCGGCAAAGATGCCGGTGACGATGGATTTGCCGTCGGCATCTTTGAGCCCTTCCAGGGTTTCCCTGATCGATTTCGGTTGACCGGGCAGGTTGAGGATCAGCGCCTTGCCACGGATGACGGCGGTCTGCCGCGAGAGGATGGCGGTTGGCACGAAGTTCAGGCTGATGCGGCGCATCTCCTCGCCGAAGCCGGGCATCTCCCGGTCGGCTACCGCGCGTGTAGCCTCGGGTGTGACATCGCGCGGCGCCGGGCCGGTGCCGCCGGTGGTTAGTACGAGATGGCAGCCTGCCGTGTCGCAGAGTTCGATCAGGGTCTTTTCGATCTGCGCCTGTTCGTCGGGGATCAGGCGTGTCTCCATGTGCCAGGGCGTTGTCAGTGCAGCGCCGAACCAGTCGCGCAGGGCAGGAATGCCCTGGTCTTCATAGACGCCGCTCGATGCACGGTCGGAGATGGAGACGAGGCCGATGCGCAGCTCTTCGTTCATTCGTCTTCCTCTTCATCCATGTCCTGATTCGCCATGGCTGAACGGTCATCCTTGGCCTTTGCTTCGGCGAGTGTTTTCAAAACCTGGAATATCTCGCGGAAGGCGCGCGGCGGCCGGTTCTGTTCTTTTTCCTTGACGGCATTGCGCCGTAGTTGACGCAGATGTTGAACGTCGGCATTGGGGTGAGTGGCCGTAATTTCGTCCAGTGCCGCAGCCTCGTCGTCGAGCAGCTTCAGGCGCAGGCGTTCGATGTGGTGCATGCGCTCGTTTTCAGCGTTTGAGGCGCCGGAAATGGCGTCGAGGGCGGCCTGGATCGGTGCCGGGTCTTCCGTGCGCATCAGCTTGCCGATGTACTGCTGCTGGCGGCGCTTGGCCTCATTTTTGGTGAGCCGCTGGGCTTCACGCACGGCATCACGCAGGGTGTCGGACATTTCGATCTTGGCCAAGCGCTCCTTCGACAGGGCGACCAGTGCAGCGCCGAGGTCCTGCAGTGCATCGGAGTCGCGTTTGCGCTGGCTCTTGCTTGGGGGGCGCGTTGTCGCATCGTCCGACTGCTCATCTTCGGAATGGTACTCGTCAGCGTCGGGTCGCATTTCGTTAAATTCCGTCTGGTCAAAGGGTATCATTATAGCTTTTGCAATTTACCCGCGAGCCTGCCAGCTCCGATAAACGCCATGTCTGCATCCGAATTCAGCTATTCCCAGGACAAGTTGCGTCAACTCGCCACCGACGTACTGCGCCATGCCCGCGAACTCGGCGCGTCGGCTTGCGAAACCGATGTGTCCGAAGCCTTCGGCCAGTCGGTCAGTGTGCGCAAGTCTGAAGTCGAGACCATCGAATACAACCGCGACAAGGGCATTGGTGTGACCGTCTATCTCGGTCAGCAGCGCGGCCATGCGAGTACCTCCGACTTCTCGCCGACGGCGCTGCGTGCCACGGTGGCGGCGGCATTGTCGATTGCCCGTTTTACTGCACCCGATCCCTGCGCCGGTCTGCCCGAGGAAAAGCTGCTGGCGAAAAAAACCATGGATCTGGATCTGTACCATCCGTGGGATCTTTCCATCGAGAAGGCCATCGACATCGCGCAGCGTTGCGAACAGGCAGCCTTTGCTGTCAGTCCGTTGGTGAAAAATTCCGAAGGTGCCAGTGTCTCGGTACAGCAGTCACAATTCGTGTCGGCCAACAGCCTCGGCTTCATGGGCGGTTTTCCGACTTCGCGTCATTACATTTCCTGCTCCATGATCGCCGGTGAAGGCGATGGCATGCAGCGCGATGACTGGTACACCTCCAACCGCAATCCAGCGCACCTCGCGGCCCCTGAGGCGATTGGCGATTACGCCGCACGGCGCGCGCTCTCGCGGCTCAACGCACAGCGCCTGAAAACGCGCTCGGTGCCGGTGCTGTTCGAGGCACCGCTGGCGGTTGGTTTGATTGGCAGCTTCGCCCAGGCAGTGAGCGGCGGTGCGCTGTATCGCAAGTCCACTTTCCTTCTCGACAGCCTCGGCCAGCCGATCTTTCCGAAGCATGTGCAGATCAGTGAACGCCCGCATCTCAAAGGTGCTCAAGCGAGCAGCCCTTTCGATGACGACGGCGTGGCGACGCATGACCGCGAAGTCGTCGAGGATGGCGTGCTGCAGGGTTACTTTCTGTCCACCTATTCGGCGCGCAAGCTCGGCATGCAGACGACCGGCAATGCCGGCGGCAGCCACAACCTGATCGTCAAGTCCGGCGACCTCGATCTGGATGGCCTGCTGCGCCAGATGGACACGGGCCTGCTCGTCACTGAATTGCTCGGCCAGGGCGTCAACTACGTTACCGGCGACTACTCGCGCGGCGCTGCCGGCTACTGGGTAGAGAAGGGCCGCATCGCCTATCCGGTGCATGAAATCACCATCGCGGGAAATCTCCACACCATGTTCAAAGGAATCGAAGCCATCGGTGCTGATGCCTATAACTACGGCGCCAAGACCGTCGGTTCGATTTTGATCAACCGCATGAAGGTGGCGGGGAGCTGATTTAGCCCCCACGCTCCACCGCTGCGCGGGTCGCTGCCCCCCGAGGGGGCCGCGTTTCGCCTTGGGGCGGCCCGGCGGCGAAACC
>CAZAOQ010000204.1:0-4510 GCA_964486795.1 uncultured Rhodocyclaceae bacterium | reverse complement strand
AGGAAGGCTTCCTGCGCTCGACGCGCTCGCTGATCCAGACCATCGGCCGCGCCGCCCGCCACATCCACGGCACCGCCATCCTCTATGCGGATCGCATTACCGACTCAATGCGGCGCGCCATGGATGAAGCGGATCGGAGGCGCACTAGGCAGATCGCCCACAACCTCGCTCACGGCATCACGCCACAGGGTGTAACCAAGCGGATCAAGGACATCATCGATGGCATGTATGAAGCCGATAACGCCCCGCAAATGCGCATCGCTGCCCAGCAACAGGCGCATTACGACGCCCTGAGCGAGAAGGAACTGGCTAAGGAAATCAAGCGCCTGGAAAAAGCCATGCAGGAGCATGCCCGCAATCTGGAGTTCGAAGCTGCCGCTGCCGCACGCGACGACCTGTTCCGCCTGCGTCGGATGGCCTTTGGCGCCGATGCGCATGGGGAATAAGGTCAGCACGATGTGCTTTGACAGCACCCTGAAGAACCGCATGGATATTGACTCTCCACGATGCCATCGTGAAGAAGCGCATGGATATTGGCTCTCCGGGCAACGCTTCGATGCGATCCTGACTTCGCCCGTAATTCCTCGCCACGACGCGGGTTGCATCGAATAAAATGCGCGCTTTGCCCGGTGCAGCCATGCGGCTATGCGGCCTTGTTCTAGCACCGGCTTCAGGAACACGACATGACCAAAATCTACCTCTTCGACTCGACGCTGCGCGATGGCGCGCAGGCGCAAGGCATTTCCTATTCTGTCGAAGACAAGATCAAGATCGTCGAGGCGCTGGACGATTTGGGCATCAGCTACATCGAGGCAGGCAACCCGGGGTCGAATCCGAAAGATATGGAGTTCTTCAAGCGCGCCACCGCACTGAAGCTGAAGAACGCCAAAATCATTGCCTTTGGCGCCACGCGCAAGGTCGGCATCGACGTCGCCGCTGACAACAACCTGCAGTCGCTACTGAAGGCCGGCACTGATGCCTTATGCATTTTCGGCAAAAGCTGGGATTACCAGGTCACCGACATTCTGCGCACCACGCTGGACGAGAATTTGCGCATGATCGGCGACACCATTCGCTACCTCAAACAGCAGGGCAAGGAAGTGGTGTTTGACGCCGAGCACTTCTTCGACGGCTATAAAGCCAACCCGGACTACGCGCTACAGGCGCTGACTGCCGCAGCCGATGCCGGTGCAGATTGTTTGGTGCTGTGCGACACCAACGGCGGCACCTTCCCGAACGAGATTTTCGCGATCACCCAGGCGGTGCGTCTACACGTCAAGACCGCTATCGGCATCCACTGTCACAATGACGGCGAGATGGCGGTGGCCAATTCAGTGATGGCCGTACAGGCCGGCGCCACACAGATACAAGGCACCATCAACGGCATCGGCGAACGCTGTGGCAACGCCAACCTCTGTTCGATCCTGCCCAACCTGCAGCTCAAGCTCGGCTTCGACTGCATTCCGTCGGAGAACATGCCTCACCTGACTTCAGTGGCGCGCTTCGTCAGCGAGATTGCCAACATCACGCATAACGAAAAGGCCCCCTACGTCGGTAACGATGCCTTTGCCCACAAGGGTGGCATGCACATCGACGCGGTGAACAAGAATCCGATTTCCTATGAGCATGTCAATCCGGAAAGCATCGGCAACACACGCCATATCCTGATGTCCGAAGTCGCCGGTCGCAGCACACTGCTGGCCAAGATCAACATCATCGATCCGACGTTAAAAAAGGATTCACCTGAAACCCAGAGAGTTCTCGATCGCCTCAAGGCGCTCGAACACGAGGGTTACCAGTTCGAAACCGCAGAGAGCTCCTTCGAGTTGGTGGTGCGCAAGGAGTTGGGCAAGTACCGGCCTTTCTTCGAACTGAAAAGCTTCCGCGTCATGGTTAACGAACCCTCAGCAAACAGCATCAATTCATCCGCCATGATCAAGATTGCGGTCGGCAACCAGGAGGAGATCACCGCTGCTGAGGGCGACGGCCCGGTCAACGCCCTCGATAAGGCCATGCGCAAGGCACTCGAACGCTTCTACCCGGCGATCAAGGAAATCAAGCTCACCGACTACAAAGTGCGCGTACTCGACTCCAACAAAGCCTCTGCTGCGAAAGTTCGCGTATTGATCGAATCCACAGATCACCGCGAAAACTGGACCACCATTGGGGTCTCTACAGATATCATTGACGCATCGTGGCGTGCCCTGGTCGATGCTGTTGAATACAAGTTGCTGCGCGAACAGGAAAAACCCATAGAATAAGACTCACCAGTTCAACGTTCTTCAGGGAGCAGGAACATGTCGATTGAACACCGCCAGTTCGCACGCTTCCCGTTTCATTCGCGTGCCGAGATCCAGTTTCGCGGCATGACTTGCGAAGGCACCTTGCGCGACATCTCGCTCAATGGGGCGCTCTTTACCTTTGACACCCTGCCCGAGGCCACCTCCTTCCTGCGTCCCTGTCGCCTGCACATCCGCTACCTCGGTCTAGGAGACCACAATACAGCCTCATTCAACGGCCTCGTCGTCCATGCAAAAGGTGAAATGCTGGGCATCAAGTTCATTGCTGTCGGTGAAAAAGAACGGATTGCGCTCATCCATCTGATTGAGCTCAATCTTGCCGAGCCCTCGCTGCTCGACCGTGACGTTCCCACCCTGTTGAAATTTAACGCCAGCAGCAAGACAGACACAGCAGGTAGCTCTGCGTAACAAGCAGCAACCATCTCGGCGGCGCTATACTCAAGCTTCCATTATTCAACCGAAGAGGAAGCCGCCATGGCCAGCAAGAAGAAAGCCACCCCTGCTATCGATATCGGCATCAGCAGTGCCAACCGTGAGAAAATCGCCAAAGGTCTCTCCATTTTGCTCGCAGACAGCTACACGCTGTATCTGATGACGCACAACTTCCACTGGAATGTGACCGGCCCCATGTTCAACAGCCTGCACCTGATGTTCATGGCACAATACACTGAGCAATGGAACGCACTCGATCAGATTGCCGAGCGTATCCGCGCACTCGGTGTTGCCGCACCGGGCACTTACAAAGAGTTCGTCAAGCTCGCCTCTATTCGGGAGGTTGAAGGCGTCCCCAAGGCTAATGACATGATTCGCCACCTGGTCACTGCACAGGAGGCTACGGCACGCACCGCCCGGAAGCTGTTCTCGCTGGTAGACACTGCCAACGACCAACCCACCGCCGACCTGCTGACGCAGCGCCTCGAAGTCCACGAAAAAACGGCTTGGATGCTGCGTAGCTTGCTTGAAGATCAGTGAACTTTGTTCGGGCAGCAGCCCGAAAGGGCTGCGCCGTCAACAATAGCTCAAACTGAAACAACGCATAAACAGCGGCTCAGTCTATACAGGACTTCAGAGACGAGGCGCAGCAGGCTTCGAGTCGCGGCGCTTCAAGCTGCAACAGGCAAAACGACTCGATGCAGTTGGACGCATCAGCTTCCCTCTATAGCCAGCAGGTTATACGAGTGGCCAAGTAGCCTGCCAAGCCAGACTGAGGATTCCCGCACTGCTCTGACATATCAAAAATGCATCGAGCGCCCTAAGTCACTTTTTGCTGCTTAATCCAGCGACTGAAGGCCATCATGAAGGCCTGCAAAAAGTCGCAGCTTGAGCCGTTGACAAGCTCCCCCTTCTCGTTGAGCAGACTTGCCGCGTTGCCGATATAGGCTTCCGGTTGTGTCATCGTCAGGACGTTCAGGAACATCAAGGACTGACGCAGATGATGATTGGCACCGAACCCACCGATGGCACCCGGCGAAACACTAATCACCGCACCAGGCTTACTGCTCCAAACGCTCTTCCCGGATGGGCGTGAGCCGATGTCAATCGCATTTTTCAAGACACCCGGAACCGAGCGGTTGTACTCCGGCGTCACAAACAGTAACGCATCAGCCGCCCGGATTCGCTGCTTGAACTCGCTTACGCTCTGAGATGGATCAGCTTCGAAATCCTGGTTGAACAATGGCAGATCGCCAATTTCCACGATCTCAAGCCGAAGGTCAGGTGACGCAATCGGGATTAGCGCATTTGCCAGCTTTCGACTGAGAGAGTCCTTACGCAATCTGTCGGCGCGCGCGGTGGCGCTCATCTATAACTGGTGGAGTTGGTACGTGCGCCTGGCGCATCCCCAAACCCGTCTGGAAGCCATCACCTCGCGGCCCTTGCTTCTGGCCGGTATCGCTCGCATGACCCAGCATGCGGGTCAGTCACACTTGTTGCTGACCATCACGCATGCCGCCAGCGCTCAGGTCAAGGCGATGATTGCCAATGTGCGTAAGGGTTTAGACAGCGTTCGGGCGACTGCGCCTCAGTTGACCAAACCTGAACGTTGGGCGGCACTCGTTCGATATATCGTCGGGCAGATCATTGCGGCGAAGGAGAAAATCCTCGCCCCGCTAACAGCGGCACCGCCGTTTGTCTCGAGTTGACTGAGGAAAATAGGATCAAGGTCACTTCATCTGGCCAAGTGCCGATACACCCGTCTTTACGCTCACCGC
>CAZAOQ010000203.1:0-4592 GCA_964486795.1 uncultured Rhodocyclaceae bacterium | reverse complement strand
AGACGATTCACATGACCGCAAGCCTCGCTACTGTCTCCTACATCGGAGCCATCATTCTCTTCATCCTCAGCCTCGGCGGCCTCTCCAACCAGGAGAGCTCGCGGCGCGGAAACCTTTACGGCATCATCGGCATGGCCATCGCCGTGCTCGCCACGGTATTCGGCCCGCACGTCACGGCAGCCGGCTTCCCCTGGATCATCGGCGCCATGGCGCTTGGTGGCACGGTCGGCATCTACGCTGCGCGCACTGTGCAGATGACGCAGATGCCCGAGCTCATCGCGCTGATGCACAGCCTGGTCGGTTTTGCCGCCGTGCTGGTTGGTTTCACCAGCTATATCGACACCTCACTGAGCTTAAGCGGTGCCGAGAAAACCATCCACGAAATCGAGGTCTACGTCGGCATCCTGATCGGTGCGGTGACGCTGTCCGGTTCGGTGATCGCCTTCGGCAAGCTGTCCGGCAAGATCGGCGGCAAGCCCCTGGCGCTGCCGGGACGTCACTGGATGAATCTCACCATTCTGCTGGTGGTGATCTGGTATGGCCGCGAGTTCGTCAATGCCCACAGCGTGGCCGATGGCATGATGCCGCTGGTCGTAATGACTGTGCTGTCGCTGATCTTCGGTATACACATGGTCATGGCCATCGGCGGCGCTGACATGCCCGTCGTCGTTTCCATGCTCAACAGCTACTCCGGCTGGGCAGCGGCGGCAACCGGCTTCATGCTCTCGAACGACCTGCTGATCGTCGTTGGTGCGCTGGTCGGCTCAAGCGGCGCGATTCTCTTCCTCAGCGTCATCGCCGGCGGCTTTGGCTCAGGCGTTGGGTCCCCGTCGGCGGCATCGTCGGGCGCACCGGCCGGTGAGGTGATCGCCGTATCGGCCGCTGAAACGGCCGAGCTGCTGAATGAAGCCAAGAGCGTCATCATCGTTCCTGGCTACGGCATGGCTGTTGCCCAGGCGCAGCACACGGTTTTCGAGATCACCAAGTTGTTGCGCGACAGGGGCGTTAAAGTCCGTTTCGGCATCCACCCGGTCGCTGGCCGCATGCCGGGCCATATGAACGTGCTGCTCGCTGAGGCCAAAGTGCCTTACGACATCGTGATGGAAATGGACGAGATCAATGAAGACTTCCCGAGTACTGATGTCACCATGGTCATCGGTGCCAACGACATCGTCAATCCGGCCGCCCAGGAGGATCCAGGCAGCCCGATCGCCGGCATGCCGGTGCTCGAAGTCTGGAAGTCGAAAACCTCCATCGTCATGAAACGCAGCATGGCATCGGGTTATGCCGGTGTCGACAACCCGCTCTTCTACAAAGACAACAACCGCATGTTGTTTGGCGATGCCAAGAAGATGCTCGACGAAGTGCTGATCGCGCTGAAGACCTGATCCACACGGTTGCTATCTGCATGACAGCGCCCGCAACTGCGGGCGTTGTTGTTTTATCACCTTGCCAATAACCCTAAACGACCCTCAATAAGCCCAAGCCGGGCAAGGCAGCCGAGAGGTGTCCATAGGTCGGGCTAGCGCAGCGCTAAGCCGAACTAC
The DNA here is from genome assembly GCA_964486795.1 of uncultured Rhodocyclaceae bacterium. Taxonomy (GTDB): domain Bacteria; phylum Pseudomonadota; class Gammaproteobacteria; order Burkholderiales; family Rhodocyclaceae; genus Sterolibacterium. The sequence goes on along the minus strand of CAZAOQ010000203.1, from coordinate 3,045 downwards.
GACTACAATTGCACAGACTCGGCCCTGTTGGGCAGCCACAGAATGTCGAATTTGTCCTGGCCGTAATATGGTCTGAACACTAAACACTGTGGTTAATCAGATCGATTGATGCCTTATTATGGCAAGCTTGCCGCCGATGCATTCACGGCAGGCTTCTGTCATGATGGCAAATATTCAACATATCGAGAGTCTTCTTCATGCCGCTTCTTGAATCATCCTGCCGTGTCGCTTTTGCAGCCCTCTTGCACGATCTTGGCAAGTTTCACGAACGAACCGGTCGGCCGGTTTTGGGCAATGCTGATGCATTGACAACGCTCTACCGCTATTCGCATGCGGCGCATACCGGCGGCATGTGGGATACCCTCGAAAGATTTGCTCCGGATTTGCTTCAAGGCGATGTGGCGCCATTTGTCGGCCGCACCAGCGCTGCGAGTGGTGCGGACATCACTGACAGCATGGCCAATGCTGCAGCCGGGCATCATGCGCCGCGAACTTTTCTTCAATGGATCATTGCCACAGCCGATCGCGCAGCCTCCGGCTTTGAGCGCAAGAAATTTGATGAATATAACGCCGCCGCCGAAGACATCACCTTCACGCGCAAGAACCGTTTTCAGGCGCGGCTGGTCACGCTATTCGGCCAAATTGCTGCGGGTAGTCGAAGCGATGCAAGTCAAACCGATGTGAGCCGGTTTGATCATGCGTATCCGCTCAGTGAGCTAACACCAGAATCTATTTTCCCTGGCATGCGTGACAGCGTGGAGCCTGATGATGATAAGGCTGCACAGGTTGAATATGCAGCACTATGGGATCGTTTTCTCCTCGCACTAGAGAGCATTCCTGCATCGCATCGCAAGAACTGGCCGCTCTGGCTCGATCATTTCGAGTCGGCCTGGCTCATCTACACTCAAGCGATTCCATCCGCCACTAACCGCGGTGTGGTGCCCGATGTTTCTCTTTTTGACCACAGTAAAGCGGTTGCTGCTCTCGCCACTGCACTGTGGCGCTGGCATCATGAATTTGGCAAGACGGGCGCTGCCGATCTTGCCAAATTGGCTGATCCTGACCGGCCAGACTGGAATGAAGACAAGTTTCTGCTGATTCAAGGTGATTTCTTCGGTATCCAGGATTTTATCTTTGCTTACGGCGCACAGACGCAAAAGCACGCGCACAAGCTACTGCGTGGGCGCTCCTTCCAAGTCACGCTGCTGGCTGAACTTGCCTCATTGAAGCTTCTTGAGATGCTGCAACTGCCGTCCTCCAGTCAGATCATCAATGCTGCCGGTAAATTTCTGATCGTTGCGCCGAACACCGATGCGGCAAGGCAGGCAGTCACAGAATGCCGTCGGAACTTTGGCGACTGGTGTCTTGCGCATACCTTTGGCGAAATCAGCGTCGGTATTGCATGCACGACAGCGAGTTGCGATGATCTGCGTAGTGACAGATTCAAGGCACTGACTCAGCGTCTTTTCAATGAGCTGGATGTCGCCAAGCACCAATGCTTTGGTCTCTGCGGTGAGACCGCCACCGTCAGCGAAAGACACTTTCCCCACGGGCCTTGTAGCTATCACGGGCGCTACCCGGCTGACCGACCGATGGAGGGTGACAAGTCAGCCTCCTGCGCACTCTCGCGCGACCAGATTGCCATCGGTGAGGGGCTGACCAAAAAAGCCCGTTTGCTGGTATTGCGTCACGCGGACAGTTTTAGCAAGCCACTCGAGCTTGATTACTTCGGCTATCGAATCGGGTTCGTGCCGGATGCCGAAGTCTCGGGAAAGTACGGGGAGCTCGCGCGTAGCGGCGCACTGGTACGTGCCTGGGATTTCGATCTTCCCGAGGAAGATGGCCAGTGTTTTCGCGGATACGCGCGGCGCTTCGTGAATAGCCATGTTCCAATGTTCGATGCGGACGATCAGTTTCTTTCGGAAAAGTATGGCCGATGGGAAGATGAAGCCGAGTTCGATCGGCAGCATCCGCTCAAGACACTGCATCATATTGCCTGTGAAAGCCGCCACCTGCTGGAGGATGGGCGGTGGCAGGGTGAAATTGCGCTCATGACACTCAAAGGTGACATCGATAATCTCGGCGCATTGTTCCAGAACGGCCTTGAAGCGCCGACGTTCGCCCGCTGGGCATCGCTGTCGCGTCAAGTGAATGCCTTCTTCGCCCTCTGGTTGCCCTGGTATTGCGCGCATGGTGAAGGTGGGCGGTTCCGTAACACTTACACCGTGTTTGCTGGTGGTGACGACTTTTTTCTCATTGGCCCTTGGGACAGCACGCTGCAGTTAGCGAGTGCAATGCGTAAGGCTTTCGAGCGCTATGTCACACGCCCCGACCTCACCTTCTCACTGGGGGCTGTGATGACGCAGCCCAAGGTTCCCGCGCGCCAGCTTGCCGTCGCTGCCGAATCCGGGCTCGAAGCGGCCAAGCAGCATCCAGGAAAGAACGCCGTCAGCCTTTGGGGCGCAACGGTAGACTGGAATACATGGCATGAACTCATGGGCAAACGCAGTCATGCGCTTGAACAACTGATAGACGAGGCGGGAGGGCTCTCCACGGGCTTCATCTATAACCTGCTGCGGCTTGCCAACCAGGCCGAGCGCGATCAGGCCTGCAACACCCAGCGCCGCCCCGAGGACGCGCTCTGGCGCTCGCGACTTGCTTACGGTTGCGCGCGCTTGCCCAAGAATCAGCAAGCAGTTGGCAAGTTGCTGGCGACCGAATGTGGCGAGGCACTGAGCAAATATCGTGGTGCCTACCGCCTGCCTGTCTCTGTTTTGCTGTATCGAAAGCGGCAATGACGGCAAGCTTGCCGGAATTAATTCACGTCAAACTTTACATATCATTCGTATCCACAAAGCATCAATCAGAAAGCCGGAGAATCAAGAATGACCATCAATCTGAAAGCTATGCCACCACCCGCCACACTATTTTCGGAGGATGCCGAAGGGGTTGCGCAATTGCTTGATCGCACCGCCTTGAATGAGCGCGGCCGTGATTCAGGCAGGAACAAATCGACCCAAATCCGTCGCTTTTACGACGAGCTGG
>CAZAOQ010000202.1:0-4604 GCA_964486795.1 uncultured Rhodocyclaceae bacterium | reverse complement strand
CAAGGGCAGGGTCAGCTATGACCCAAAGGCACCGAATTACGACGTCAATGCGGCCCTACTGGAATACGGCATCAATGCGCTGACGCCGTTCAATGCAACCTACGCCACGCGTTACATGAATGATATCAAGCTGACCGGTGTCAGTTTCTCAACCTTGTTCGGCGACTGGCAGGTTGCGGGCGAAATGGCGTATCGCAACGGTGCGCCGCTGATGATCAGCGACCTTCACTACAATCTGGCACGGGCTCGGACTGTTAACGCCAATATGTCCTTCCTGCGTGCTTGGTCCGGGCTGAATTTTCTCTGGGGCATCACGAAGGCCGAGAACGCGATTTTGGGCGGCGAAGTTGCTGTACAGCACCTTAACAGTTTTGACATACCAGATGCCTCGATCAACCCGTGGATGATCAAGCAGCAATACACGCTCGGTTCTCCTGCGCCGCGTTTCGACAAGAATGCAATCGCCTACGTCGCGCGCTTGCAACTCGACTACACGCCATGGCCGGAATGGGATTTGTCGATCCCGATGTTTTATTGGCATGAGTTGCTCGGTAACGGGGCGGTACAGGGTGGTTGGAATAGCGGTTTGATGGGCAAGAACAGCAGTCGTGCCAGTGTTGATGCGAAGTTTACCTACAGGCAAAACCTCGAACTGGGCGTTTCTTTTACTTGGTGGTTGGGCGACTATGATTTGCGTGGCCATTCAATGAATAGCTACTCGGATCGAGATCTGGCGGCTTTCAACGCGACCTACCATTTTTGAGCATGGGATGAAGCTAGAGCTTGTCTGAGTGAACCGAAGCAGGCATTAAAAGCACATCCCCGCGCGCGCGGGGATGTGCTTTTGGGTGCTACGCAATACCGGGCTATACCGTTATGTCGATCAATGGCCATATCTCGATATGGTGGCCGAGTTCGGCCGCGCCGGAGTTCAGTGAGATCGCGCCTCTCGATTCGACGAGAAACCTCTTGATACAAGGTGCCCTCCTGTCCGATGGGTAAAATCACAGTCCGTTTCCAAAGTCCTACTCTGTATGGACGATGCACGGCGATAATGGCCGGCTTAAATTCGGAAAAATTTGCTATTAAAAGCAGGAGGAGATGACCATGGAATATGATCTGGTTTGCCAGCCAAAGGGGACGTCATGCGAGCGTTGATTGGTTTGGCCATGTCGCTGATTGTGGTGGTCGGTGCCTATGTTTCCTTCACTTCGCGTCCTATCCCGGTTTTTGCCGAAACTCACATTAATTCCGAGCGCTTCGCCGCCACTGGCCTGGTCATGGCAGGCAAGCGTCTGGTGGCCGTTGGTGAACTCGGTCATATTCTCATCAGCGAAGACCAAGGTAAAACTTGGTCTGAGGCCAAAATCCAAGATGCACGCGGTTCCGCGCTGACACAGGTCGCCTTCTTTAACGACAAGGACGGCGTTGCTGTCGGTCACGACGCCTGGGCGCTATTCACGGACGATGGCGGCCTCAACTGGCACGAGACACTCTTTGACAAAAATCTTTCCGAGCCACTACTCGGTGTCTGGGGGCTAGCCGAGGGGCCGGTCTTCGCCTACGGCAGCTTCGGTCGCTTCTTCGTGTCCCAAGACCATGGCCGCACCTGGGAAAAGCGTGATCTCGGTAGCGGTGACAAACATCTCTATGCCATGGATGGTGGTCAGGACGGTCGCGTGATGATCGTCGGCGAGCAGGGTCTTGCGATGAAGTCGACCGACGGCGGTTTGACTTGGCAGACGATACCCGAGTTCTATCGTGGCACCATGTTCGGTGTGATTCGTGTCAGCGCTGATGAGTGGATTGCCTACGGTTTGCGTGGCAACGTATTTAGAACCACAGATTTCGGCGCCACTTGGGAGTCGATCTCAACGGGCATTTCAGTCGGTTTGTTCGGCCATGCGATGCTCGAGGACGGTACCATCTTGATCGTTGGCCAGGGCGGCGTGGTGATCGAATCACATGACAAAGGTGCCAGCTTCAAGGTCGTCCAGGAAAACAAGGGTAACAATTTGACCGCCGTGGTCGCCCTGCCAGGTGGCCACCTGGTATCTGCCAGTCTTGGTGGGATTCACGCGCTTGAAATCAGCGGTGGCAAGCTGGGGGAACAGAAATGACGAAGAATCGCCGCACTACTCCTTCAGGTTTTCGTGTTTTCGTCGACCTTTGTGCCGACTTTCTCATTGGTTACCGCAAGATACTGTTCTCCATTTTCGTGGCGATGACGCTCGGTTTTGGCTATTCGGCGACGAAGATCCAGCTTGATCCGGGCTTCCTCAAGATGATCCCGATGACGCACCCGTATATGCAGACGTTCGAGAAATACATGTTCGTCTTCCCGGGTGCCAACCAGCTCCTCATCAATGTTCGCTGGAAGGGTGAGGGGGACATCTACAACAAGGAGTTTCTCGACACCCTGCGCAAGGTGACCGATGCGGTGTTCTTCACCCAGGGTGTCCAGCGCAGCAAACTGGCATCGCTGTTTACTCCGAATGTTAAATACGTCGAGGTGACGGAGGACGGCTTCCATGGCGACGTTGTCGTGCCGGCGCAGTTCTCCTCCGACAATCCCGAAGACCTTGCCCAGGTGCGGGTGAATGTGACGCGTTCGGGAGAGATTGGACGTCTCGTTGCCTCTGACCTCAAGTCAGCGATGGTCTCTGCAGAGCTCCAGGAGTCCGATCCCAATAAGCCAGGCCAGCGGCTCAATCTCTACGAGATCTCCAAAAAAATGGAGGAGATCCGACAAAAATACCAGTCGCCAAATATTGAGATTGGCATCATGGGCTTTTCAATGCTGGTTGGTGAAGTCGTCTCTGGGCTGTTCGGTGTGTTTGCCTTCTTCGCCATCGCTTTTGTCATTACCGCCCTGCTGCTGTTTTTCTACTGCCGCTCGGTCAAGCTGACCGCCGTTGCCCTGGTGGTGGCGCTATTGCCCGTGATTTGGCTGCTTGGTTTGCTGCCACTGATTGGTATGGGGATTGACCCAATCTCCATGCTGGTGCCCTTCCTGATCTTCTCCATCGGCGTCTCGCACGCGGTGCAGATGACCAATGCCTGGAAACTCGAAATGCTCAAGGGGGCGAGCTCTGAAAAAGCTGCGCATGCCGCAATCCGCAAGTTGTTCATTCCAGGTACGGTCGCACTGCTGACGAATGCCCTTGGCTTCATGGCAATTATGAAGATCGAAATTCCCATTGTGCATGAGTTGGGCATTACCGCCTGTCTTGGCGTGCTGTTGATGATCATGACCAACAAGATGATGCTGCCGATCATCCTGTCCCATCTCAGTCTTGAAAAGCGTGCGATGAAGCCGACCGAGATGGATGGTGTTGGCAAACATCCGCTGTGGTGGAGGCTTTCAGTGTTCACCCAGCCGAAGCCGGCACTCGGTGTTTTTGCGATCGCCGCGATCCTGCTCGTGGTTGGCGTAGTCGAGTCGCGCAAGCTGCAGATCGGCGACATCGGCATCGGCTTCCCTGAGTTGCGCCAGTCTTCGCGCCTGAACCAGGATACGAAACAGATCGCTGAGAGCTACCAGATTGGCACCGACGTGCTCACCATCATCGCTGAAGCACAGAACCTCAAGGAGGGCTGTCTGGATTACCCGGTGATGAACTCGCTGGAGCGTCTTGAGCTCTTTATGCGCGGTGTCGATGGCGTGCAATCCGTCATCAGCGCGCCGACCATCGGCAAGCTTGTTGTTGCTGCGATGAATGAAGGCAGTCCGCGCTGGGGGGCCATTGGCCGCAGCTATGAAGCACTGCGTCAGGGTGGGCGTGCCTACGATCCTGAGTACGGCATCAATACCGAGGCTTGTCAGGCAATCCAGGTGATGGTTTTCCTCAAGGACCACAAGGGTGCGACCTTGCACCATGTCGTCAGTGAAGCCAAGAAATTCATTGCCGCCGAAAAGAACGACCACGTTTTGTTGCGTCTCGCTGGCGGTAACGCGGGGGTTATGGCGGCGACCAACGAGGCTGTTGAATCCGCTGAAATCACCATGTTGCTCTCGATATTCGGTGCCATTTCACTACTGTGCATTATCACTTTCCGCTCTTGGCGTGCTGCCGTTTGTATCATCGTGCCACTGACGCTAGTGTCCATCCTCTGCAACGCACTGATGCCGGCGCTGGGTATTGGTCTAAAGGTGGCGACGTTACCGGTGATTGCGCTGGGGGTTGGCGTGGGCGTGGACTACGGCATCTATCTGTTTGAGCGCATCCAGCACCAGATGGAGCATCTCGGCCAAGATCTGCGGACAGCATTCTACGAAGCCATGTGTCAGCGGGGCACGGCTGCGGTATTCACGGCGGTCACCATGTCGCTCGGCGTTGGGACCTGGGCATTCTCCGCGCTCAAGTTCCAGGCTGACATGGGCTTGCTGCTGGCCTTCATGTTCTTGGTTAATGTCCTCGGCGCGATTTTCTTCCTGCCGGCATTGGCCGCCTGGCTGAACATGCCGTCGGGTCGAAGTGACATGACTGATGTTGATACACCAACGATCGAGGCGCACGGCAACTGATGGGATGTCGCTTCTCCCGCGGGCCTCAAGTGTGCCGCGAGAGAAGCGGATGCCTTGACCGTCTGTAAGCTGCTTT
>CAZAOQ010000201.1:0-4617 GCA_964486795.1 uncultured Rhodocyclaceae bacterium | reverse complement strand
TGTCGGTCGGGTTCTACGGTATCAAGGGCGGGATTTTCACGATTGCGACAGGGGGCTCGTATCACGTGTGGGGGCCACCCAACAGCTTTATCGAAGACAATAATCACCTGGCTCTTGCCATCATCATGGCGGTGCCGCTCTTTCGCTACCTTCAATTGCAGGCCGGGAAGCGTTGGATAAAGTATGCCTGTGGAGCGGCAATGGCGCTTTCCGTCGCGTCGGCACTGGGTTCCCAGTCGCGGGGTGCGCTCGTTGCCCTCGTCGCGATGGCAGCGATTCTCTGGTGGAAGAGTCGGCGCAAGGCGATGATCGGCTTGATGATCCTGATCGCGATTCCGATCATCTACGTCTCCATGCCGGAGAGCTGGATGGCACGCATGAACACCATAGAGACCTACGACCAGGATGCTTCGGCGATGGGGCGTATCAATGCCTGGTGGATGGCCTGGCATCTGGCAATCGACCGGTTTCCTATCGGCGGTGGATTCGATATTTACGAACCGGATGTGTTCGCCCGCTACGCACCGGATGCTTTCGATATCCATGCTGCCCACAGCATCTATTTCCAGGTACTGGGAGAGCACGGGTTTTTTGGACTGTTCCTGTTCGTCAGCCTCTTCCTGCTTGCCTGGCGTTGCGGCAGTTGGGTGCTTAGAAATGTGCGGGGCAGGGAAGATCTCCTGTGGGCGCGCGATCTGGCGGCGATGTGCCAGGTCAGTCTGGTCGGTTACGTGATCGGCGGCACATTCCTGAGCTTGAGCTATTTCGACCTGCCGTATTACATCGTTGCAGTGCTTGTTGCCCTGCGCGAGGTGGTGCGGAAAGAGCTGGCTAAGTCCACCAAACAGGACAAGGCGGACAAGGCAGACAAGGCATTGGCTGGTGGCACGACGGTCGCCGCGAGCGCAGGGCGGCCATGATCGAACGACTCCCATTGCTGGCATGGCCGCGTGGCCGGAAATCCTTGCTAACCACACTGATTTATCACCGAGTCTTGGCACAGCCGGAGCCGCTGCGGCCGGGAGAGGTGGATGCTGCAACGTTTGCGAGGCATATGGCTTTTCTCGCACGCAATTTTCAGGTCTTGCCTTTGCCTGATGCGGTTCGCATGCTGCGGGGAAATCGACTGCCGCGAAGAGCCGCTTGCATTACCTTCGATGATGGTTATGCAGACAACCTCACCGTGGCATTGCCAATTCTCAAACACCACAGGTTACCGGCTACTGTCTTCGTGGCCACCGGATATCTCGATGGTGGGCGTATGTTTAATGACACAGTGATTGAACTGGTGGCACGCACGCCAGCCACAAAGCTGGATTTTCGGCAATTTGGGTTGGCCGTGTTCCCGACTGGAAGCGTCGAAGAACGCCGGGAAACTGTTGGGGCTTTGCTTGACCATGTCAGATATCTCCCACCGCAGCAACGTGAGCCGTTGGTCGCGCAGATGGTTGAGGTCTCGGGCTGCGCGAACCTGCCGAAGGATCTGATGCTGACAACATCCCAGGTAGGCGAACTGTTCCGAAGCGGAATTGAGATCGGCGGCCATACCGACGCACACACCATTTTGAAGACCCTGAACGATGATGCTGCGCGTGCCGAGATTCTGCACGGCAAGCGGCGTCTAGAGGAAATCGTTGGTCAGCCGCTCAAGGTGTTTGCTTATCCAAATGGTCGTCCGGAACGGGACTACACTGCACGGCACGTTGAGATGATCAGCGAGCTCGGATTCGAAGCGGCAGTGACAACTGCATATGGAGTTGCTAATTCTTCGAGCGATGTCTTTCAGTTGCCGCGTTTCACCCCTTGGGGAAGATCAACGACCATGCTCTCCGCCAGAATGACCCAGAATGCGCTGCTTGGGAAACCGGTCGCCATCTGCTGACCTAGCACCAGACCTATATTGCGCTGGGAATTATGAATTGATATGAAGGTGAATGAAGTGAGTAAACAATCCGAGAGAGATATTTCTGCTCCAATCACCGAGGGATGGGATACGGGATCTCACGACGAGTTCTTTAAATATTATGAGCAACAGAGCCAATCACCGGAGGCGATAGAACGGTTTCGGCGAGCCAGTGAAATGTTGTTGCGGGTTTATGGGATGGGTACAGCGCATCGGCAATTGGACATTCTCGATGTTGGTTGCGGAGCGGGAACTCAATCGCTGTGCTGGCTGCAGCACGATCATCGCTATTGTGGAATCGACATCAACGAACCATTGATCCGACTTGCTCAGTCGCGAGCAAAGGAGCAGGGAATCGAGGCGCGCTTCGAAGTTGGTACTGCCACGGCGCTGCCCTGCGCCGACCAGTCGATCGACATCTGCTTGTTGCCTGAACTGCTGGAGCATGTCGCTGACTGGCAATCCTGTGTCGATGAGGCAATTCGAGTGGTACGTCCCGGTGGTCTGATCTACATCAACACGAGTAGCAAGCTGTGTCCGTTTCAGCAAGAATTCAACCTGCCGCTATATGGCTGGTATCCCGCGGTGCTCAAGCGTTATTTCGAAAAACGTGCGGTGACAGACTGGCCGGCGGTCGCCAATTTTGCCAAGTACCCGGCCGTTAATTGGTTCAGCTTTTACGGCTTGCGAAACTATCTGGCGCCGAATGGATTTGTGTGCACGGATCGTTTTGATCTCATCGATGCACAAAGCAAGGGCATAGCTGCACGGGTATTTTTAAAAGCATTACGGATGTTGCCGCCGTTGCGGCTGTTAGGGCACATTGCGACCCCGTACACGCTAGTGGTGGCGCGGAAACAGGAATCGCCCTCGGCCTGAGAGCCAATATCCATGCGCTTCTTCATGTGGCGTAGCCAAGATCAAGGACCGGCTCAAGGGTGCAAGCTGTACTGTGGTGTTGACCCTTGAGCGAGCCTCGTCCTCGGCGCATTACGAATCAAATGGCTCGAATCACGTTCATCTTCATTGCGTCCACGCCTCGACCTCGGTGATGCGTGAGTAGGTATTGAGTGCTGAATTGACGAGGACGCGGATGCGGTCGGTAGTGATGGGCGCGAAAGTGAATTGTCGCCAGATGCGGTTGTTGCCAGTGACATTGCCGCCGGGGATGTCAGCCCATGCCGCGCCGTTCCAGTACTGCACCTGGAAGGCAGTGATGCCGTACTGAGAGAAAGTCATCTCCAGCGTCGGGTTGAGGGGGCCGTTGTAGTTGTCCTGAACAGTGAAGACATCAATCTCACCGATAGTCTGAGCACCGTTGAAGGTGATCTGCAGCCAGTCGGGGTAGTTTCCGCCTGTCGCATCATTCCAGCCGCCGCCATTGCCCCAGTTGAGGCCCTTGCGGTCGCCGTTGTTGGCACCGGTGGGTGGGAATCGGGCATCGTAGAAGCTCGAAGCCGAAGTCACGCCGCCGTTGGCTTGCGCAGCGATGTTGATGCGGGTGCCGGTAGCAGCGCTGACCGTCACGTTCGCCACGCTTGAGGTAGTCGAGGCGCCGGAGTTGTCATAAGCCCTGGCGGTATAGGTGTAGGCGCCAGCCGCAAGCCCGGAATCCGAGTACGCATAAGGTGCCGAGGTCACGGTAGCGACCAGTGTGGCACCGCGATAGAACTCCACCTTGGCAATGGAGCCATCGGAATCTGCAGCAGTTGCAGCCAGGTTGACGCTGGCGGGTGCCGTAAAGGAGGCATTGTTGGCTGGCGAGGTCAGCGATACCGTGGGTGCCACATTACTTGCGGTAACGCTGATGGTGGTGGCGCTGGACGTCGTGGAGGCGCCGGAATTGTCATAAGCCCTCGCGGTATAGGGGTAGGCGCCAGCCGCAAGCCCTGAATCCAGGTACGCGTAAGGCGCCGAGGTCACGGTGGCAAGCAGCGTGGCATCACGATAGAACTCCACCTTGCTGATTGAGCCGTCCGTGTCAGCGGCTGTCGCAGCGAGACCGATGTTGGCCGGTGCCGTGAAGGAAGCATTGTTGGCCGGTGAGGTCAGCGCGACCGTGGGTGAAACATTGCCTGCGCCACTAGTGGTCCATGCCTCGACCTCGGTGATGCGCGAGTAGGTATTGAGTGCCGAATTGACGAGGACGCGGATGCGATCGGTCGTGACGGGCGCGAAAGTGAATTGTCGCCAGATGCGGTTGTTGCCAGTGACGTTACCGCCGGAGATGTCAGCCCATGCGGCGCCGTTCCAGTACTGCACCTGGAACGCAGTGATGCCGTACTGAGAGAAAGTCATCGCCAGCGTCGGGTCGAGAGGACCGTTGTAGTTGTCCTGAACAGTGAATACATCGATCTCGCCGATAGTCTGAGCACCGTTGAAGGTGATCTGCAGCCAGTCGGGGTAGGTTCCGCCTGTGGCATCATTCCAGCCGCCGCCATTGGCCCAGTTGAGGCCCTTACGGTCGCCGTTGTTGGCGCCGGTGGGTGCATAGCCAGCATTGTAGGAACTCGAAGCCGATGCCACACCACCATTGGCCTGTGCGGCCACGTTGATGGACGTTCCACCCGCTTGAGTGACCGTAATCGTTGCTGTAGCTGAACCCGTGGCGCTTTGGTTGTCAGTGACCGTCAGGGCGACGGTATAGACGCCGGCTGTGGCATAGGTCTTGTTGACACTTGCGCCAGTGCCGCTCGTTCCATCGCCGAAATTCC
>CAZAOQ010000200.1:0-4653 GCA_964486795.1 uncultured Rhodocyclaceae bacterium | reverse complement strand
GTCATCTGGGCTGAAGTCGCTGGCCAGATCGTGCTGACATCCCGGCTGCGGCAAATCGAACGGGCGCAGTCGTTGTGCGCGAAATTGTTCGAGGGGCAGGCACCGCGCTCGCTCACTGATGAACTGATCACCGAGCGTCGTGCCGAGGCTGCACAAGAAGAAGCGCTGCGCACGAAAGGCAAGCGCAGATGAGTTATATCCTCGACGCCTCGGCGATTATTGCCCTGCTCAAGCGGGAGCCAGGCCATGAGCGCGTGGCCGCATTGATGGCGCGCGGCGATTGCTTTGTTTCCGCCGTCAATTGGGCGGAAACGGCGGCCAAACTGGCCGATTCCGGGCAGCCGGCGGACGCCGTGAAAATGACACTTGAAGCCTTGAGTGCTGACATCGTTCCCTTCGACGGCGCTCAATCCGTCGAATGCGGCTTACTGCGACCAGCGACGCGATCACTGGGCCTGTCACTGGGCGACCGCGCCTGCCTGGCAGTGGCGCTGCTAAACAATGCGACCGCCGTCACGGCTGATCGCGTCTGGTTGCAACTGGTCAAGCCGCTTGGATTGACCATCGAGTGCATCCGTCCCGTACCCTAAGCGCCGGCCGCATGGATACCGAAAACCTGCCACTGACCCTGAGCCTACCCTTGGCACGCTATCGTCTCGACTGGAAAGTCACGAGCCCGATACGTCTGCCGGATTACGCCGGCTCCATGCTGCGCGGCGCATTCGGCCATGCCCTGCGCAGCATCGGCTGCATCACACGCGCCAGAGACTGTAAGGGCTGCACGCTGCAGCGCGGCTGCCCCTACACCACGCTGTTCGAGCCGATCCCACCGGAAAATCATCCGTTGCAGGACTTCAGCAAGATTCCCTCAGCCTACGTCATTACCCCGCCAGAGTGGGGCGCCCGCGTGCTGCACGAGGGCGACACCCTCAGCTTTCACTTCAGCCTCGTCGGCCGCGCTGTCGCGGAACTGCCTGTCGCCATACTTGCCTGGCGGCGGGCGCTTGCACGCGGCATCGGGCCTGGCGATGGCACAGCCGACTTGTGTAGCGTGCATCTCGAAAACACCGTGTCGCAACCGATCTACGCATCGGAAACCGGCGTCATCCTGGCGCACGATGCAACCATAGTGTGTCCACCGCCACCCGAAGGACGCGTGCAGCTTGAAATTCGCACACCCTTGCGGCTCCAGAACAACGGCGTCCCCCTCAAGCCACAGACCATCGGCGAACGTGCTTTGCTGATGGCGCTGGTGCGCCGCCTGGCACTGGTCAGCGAATTCCATACCGACAACCCCTGGCAGCCGGATTTCCGCCAGCTTGCAGCCCGTGCCGAAGACATCAAAGGCCGTCGGCAACTCTCCTGGCGAGACTGGAAACGCTACTCCAGCAGGCAAAAACAGGAAATGGCCTTGGGTGGTGTGACAGGTCGCTGGGATCTGGAAGGTGAGCTTGCCCCGTTCTGGCCCGCCATCTGGTTCGGCCAATGGTTGCATGTCGGCAAGAACGCCAGCTTCGGTCTGGGCCGTTACAGACTCCATCTGCCATGACCATCTGGTTTGTTTCGCGCCATCCGGGTGCATTGGAGTGGGCCAAGCGGTACGGCATCGTCTGGAACCATCATGTCGAACATCTCGACCCACAGAGGGTCGCCCGTGGCGACACGGTGATCGGCTCGCTGCCCGTTAACCTCGCAGCCGAAGTCTGCGCACGCGGTGCGCAATACCTGAATCTTTCCCTGCGGCTGGAACGCCACGAACGAGGCCGCGAACTCTCAGCCGAAGACCTCGAGCGCTGCGAGGCAACCATAGAACATTACGAAGTCAGGAAAATCGAATGACGACCCATATCTGTCTGGTTTCGGCACAAGCCGCCCCCAATCTGTTGCCAGCACTTGATCCCGAGCTGAAACCCGATGAAGTCGTTCTGCTGGTCAGCCAGAAAATGAACACTAACGCTGCTGCACTCACCTCGGTATTCAAGGAACTTGGCATCCGAACGGCCTTGGTCGCGCTCGAAGACGAGCATAGCTATGCCGCCATCGAGACGGTCTTGCTCAAAGTGGCAGAAGAGCGGGACGGGCAGCAGATCGCGCTTAATCTGACGGGTGGCACAAAGCTGATGGCGCTGGTGGCGCAAAGCATTGCGCAAGTGGCCGGTTGGCGCAGCTTCTATGTTGATGTCGATACCGACGCCATCGTCTGGCTGGACCGGGAAAGCACCGACAAGAAACTGGCAGAACAACTGCGCCTGCCGCACTACCTCAAAGCCTACGGATTTGAGCTCCCCGCGTCACCTGATCGGCCCCAGATTGGCAGGGAAAAGCGCGAGCTGATGCAGACACTCATCACGCAGATCGATAGCCTGACCACCCCGATTTCTCAGCTCAACTGGCTGACCCAGCAAGCCGAGGACAAGCGGCGGCTAGAGGTCACCATGGACACGCAACAGCAAGACAGTCGCAGCCTCGAAGCACTGCTACGGAATTTTGAGACGGCTGGCCTGCTGCGTGTGCAACAAGACAAAATCATCTACACCGACGAAGCGGCGCGTAATTTCGTCAAGGGCGGCTGGCTTGAACTCTACGTCTACAATTGTGTAGCGATGGTGAGTGGAGGTCTGGGCATTCGCGACAAGGCCACCAACCTGAAGGTGATACAAAACGGCGTCGAAAACGAACTGGACATTGCAGTAATGGCGCATAACCGACTCTTTGTCGTCGAGTGCAAGACCGCACGCATGGACCGACCCGAAGCACCCAAAGCTAACGACACACTGTTCAAGCTCGCCGAAATCTGCCGTCGGGTCGGTGGCCTGGGCACGCGCGGCATGTTGGCAAGCTATCGACCACTGCGGGAGAGCGAACGTAAGCTGGCCTCGACACTTGGCATCGAGCTGGTCTGCGGCCGCGATCTGATCGTTCTGCAAGAGCGGCTCAAATCCTGGATTTCCCGATAGCCGCCTGATTGGCAAGCTTGCCATGAGCCTCCCGCTTACCTGAAGTCTGTAATCTGGCGCCCATGAACGAACCACGACAACCGCACGAATATGCGCGCCGCGTCCTCCTGTGCGTCACAGGCCTGTCGCCGCAGATCGTCACCGAAACACTGTATGCGCTGGCAATCGACCGCAAACCCGCCTTCATTCCGACTGAAGTGCATCTGCTCACCACGACAGAAGGCGCGCGGCTCGCCCAAGCATCGCTGCTCCATGCCGATGGCGGCCAGTTTCATACCCTGTTAGCCGATTGGCCGCAACTCGGCCAGCCACGGCTGGACGGCAGCACCATCCACGTCATCGCCGTTGCGAATGGCGAGCCGCTGGCCGACATCCGCACGCCGGCCGAAAATGCCGCCGCCGCCGATGCCATCGCCGCAACCGTGCGCGGACTCACCGGTGATAGCGATTGTGCGCTGCACGTCTCGATTGCCGGTGGGCGCAAGACCATGGGCTTTTATCTTGGTTACGCGCTCTCCCTGTTTGCCCGGCCACAGGACCGCCTGTCACACGTACTCGTCTCCGCACCGTTCGAAGGTCACCCAGAATTTTTCTACCCGCCGCGCATTGCACGGCGGCTGGTGACTCGCGATGGCAGGCATATCGACACCGCCGATGCAAGCGTGACGCTTGCCGATATCCCCTTCGTCCGGCTACGTCACGGCCTGCCCGAAGCGCTGCAGCAGGGTGCCGCCAGTTATAGCGATGCCGTTGCCGCCATCCAGCGCAGCTTTGGCCCGCCGCGTTTGCACATCGACCTGTGCAACCGGCGCATTGTCTGTGGCGACCTTCAGGTTGTGATGAAGCCGCAACTCCTCGCCTGGTACGCATGGTGGGCCGTGTTGGCAAAGCGTGGCATGCCGCATGCCTCATGGCGCGAAGCCGATGCCGTCTTGTTCCTCGAATTGTATCGAGCCGTCATCGGCTTCGATGCCGTCGACTATGAACAAACCGTACAACTGCTGCGTCACGGCATGGAAAAGGAATTCTTCCAGACCAAAAATGCCAAGATGGAGCGTGTGCTGAAGAACGCACTGGGAACCGCAGCCACACCCTATATGCTCGGCACCATCGGCAGGCGGCCATACACGCAGCGTGGCCTCGGCCTGCCAAGCGACAGCATCCGCATCGTCGGCCCGGCGGGAGACATTCACTGAGCGCTTTGGGCGAGTACGCCGGCGGCCACAAGCGGACTTGAGATAGGCAAAATTGCCGAGCTCCAAGGCCGCCCGACCCGGCAAGCTTGCCGTCGCGCACCAAGCCCCGCGGGAAATGCAGAATGACCTGCATGAAACGCATCCTTTACCTTGTCGCGTATGACGTCTGCAATCCGCATCGCTTGCGGCAGGTATCGCGTTATCTCATTGGCTACAAGGTTGGCGGGCAGAAGTCCGTATTTGAAATCTGGGCGACCCCGGCGGAATTGAGTCATATCCGGGCTGAACTTGATCGCATGCTCGATGCACAAGAAGATCGGCTGCATATCCTCAGTCTTGATCCGCGCATGAAACCACGCTGCTACGGAAATGCCAGCACCTTCGAAACGCAGTACTTCTGCATCGTCTGAATCGGGGAGAGACGCATGACCAGCTTGTTCGTCGACCGTCGTGGCGTGGAGCTTGAACTTGAAGCAGGCGCCATCGTATTTCGTGAAAAT
>CAZAOQ010000199.1:0-4681 GCA_964486795.1 uncultured Rhodocyclaceae bacterium | reverse complement strand
GCCAGCGGATTGCCGCCGGATTCAACCTTGATGATGGCCATCATCGTCGTCGGCGCGACGTTGGGCGCACATTGGGCGATGACTTGTTCGATGTCGGGCAGCATGGAGCCGGCGGCATGGCCGGTATGAGCGGTGCTTGCGAGGCCGAACAGACAGGTGAGCAGCAGTTTCTTCAAGGAGGCTCTGCGACGTGCGCGGGTCATGTGGGCAATGGGCAGCGGGTGATTATGAACGAATTTCACCGTTGCCGAAAACGACCCATTTCTGGCTGGTCAGGCCCTCCAGTCCCACCGGGCCGCGTGCGTGAATCTTGTCGGTGGAGATGCCGATCTCGGCGCCCAGGCCGTATTCAAAGCCGTCGGCGAAACGTGTCGAGGCGTTGATCATCACGCTGCTTGAATCCACCTCGCGCAGGAAGCGCATGGCGTGCGTGTAGTTCTCGGTGACGATGGCCTCGGTGTGCTGTGAGGAATAGCGGTTGATGTGCTCGATGGCTTCGTCGAGGCCGGCAACCACCTTGATGGCGATGATGGGCGCGAGGTACTCCTCGGACCAGTCCTGCTCATTCGCTTCCAGGGCCTTTGGCAGCAGCGCGCGAGTTTCGGCACAGCCACGAATTTCAACACCCTTGCTGTCCAGCATTGCGGCGATACGCGGCAGCAGCGCAGCGGCGACGGGGCGCGCGATCAGCAGCGACTCGGCGGTATTGCAGGTGCCGTAGCGTTGAGTCTTGGAATTCTCGACGATGGCCAGCGCCATCTCGGGGTTCGCGGCATCGTCGACATAGACATGACAGTTGCCGTCGAGATGCTTGATGACCGGCACGCGTGCATCCTTCGAGATCCGTTCAATCAGACCTTTGCCGCCACGCGGTACAATGACGTCAACATACTGCGGCATGGTGATCAGGCTACCGACGGCAGCGCGGTCGGTGGTTTCGACGACCTGCACGGCACTCTCTGGCAGGCCGGCCGCCTTGAGGCCGTGACGCACGCAGGCAGCAATCGCCTGGTTGGCGCGCAGCGCCTCCTTGCCACCACGCAGGATCGCGGCATTGCCCGACTTTAGGCACAGTGCTGCGGCATCGGCGGTGACGTTGGGGCGCGCCTCGTAGATGATGCCAATGACGCCCAGCGGCACGCGCATCTTGCCGACCTGGATGCCACTCGGGCGGCGTTTTAGATCGGTGATTTCGCCGACCGGATCGGGCAGCGCGGCGACTTGTTCGAGACCCTGCGCCATCGCTTCAATGCTCTTCGCAGACAGCGTCAGGCGGTCGATCAGCGACGCTTCGAGACCGTTGCGCAGTGCTTCCTCAAGGTCGGCGGCGTTCGCGGCGAGCAGGACATCTTGCTGTGCGCGGATCTGCTGCGCCATCGCCAGCAGGGCGGTGTTATTGGCCGAGGTCGAGGCGGCGGCAGTATGGCGTGAAGCGGCACGCGCGGCGCGGCCGAGTTCTTCCATGTAAGCATTGACGTCGTTGATCTGTTTCATGGTCTGGACTCTGGGTTTCCGATCAAATTAGCTGGTCGAAGGGCGGGTTGCAGTTGTAGGTCAGGTCACGTCACGCTGCGCTAAACCGACCGACCGACCGACCGACCGACGAGTGACGAGTGACTACGCACGACGTCTGGGTTGCTGTGTCTGGGTGAGGCGCAGTGTCAGTTGCAGGAATTCATCCCACAGATCACCGCGCGCCAAGCCCTTTATCATGCGGTCGATACGCGCAGCTTGCAATAGCGCGCCACGCAGCAGTGGCATTGAGCAGCGTTGCACCGCGTTGCGGTAGGGGGCTTGGCGGGCACCGAAGATTTTCGCCGTGCTGCAGGCATTGTCGAAGCTGGCGCCCTGATCGAGTTGTACGCGCAGTTGTGCCAGTGTGCGCGTCTCCTGCGCCAGCACCCACAGGATCAGCGGGAGCGGCGTGTCCTCGGCGCGCAGGCCATCGAGCAGGCGGGCGCAGCGCGGGCCGTCACCGGCGAGCAATGCGGTCCGCAGCTTGTCGATGTCGAAGCGCGCGACGTCGAGCACGGCTTCCTCGACCTGTTCCAGCGTCAGCATGCCCTCAGGATAGAGCAGGCCCAGCTTCTGGATTTCCTGGTGTGCGGCGAGCAGGTTGCCTTCGACATGGGTGGCGATGAATTCGAGTGCTTCAGGCACCGCAGACTGCTTCTGTCGTGCGAGGCGTTCGGCGATCCAGTCGGGTAGTTGGGGCAAGGGCGGTGCATTGAGTTCGATCGCTACGCCAGCATTGGTCAGTGCGAGGAACCAGGCCGCTTTCTTCGACTGCCAGTCGATCTGTGTCAGTGTCACCAAGGTGACCACGCCGTCCATCGGGCGTTCGGCATGGCGCTGCAGCGCCTCGCCACCGTCGCGCCCCGGTTTGCCGCTGGGGATGCGCAGGTCAATCAGCTTGTTACTGCCGAACAGTGACATATTGCCACCGGCCTGCGCGAGTTCATTCCAGCGGAAGTTTGGCCCGGCGACCAGCACTTCACGTTCGTCATAGCCCTGAACACGCGCGGCACGGCGCACCGCGTCGGCGGCTTCCAGCACCAGCAGCGGCTCGTCACCGTGCAGCAGATACAGCGGCGCGAGCGGCTTGGCGAGGTGCGCGTCGAGCTGGTTGGGGCGCAGCTGCATGGTTCAGGGTTTTTCCTTGCCTGCGGCGATGCTCGTATCTGCGACAGGTTTCACCGTGGGTACCCGGGCGGCCGAAAGACGGCGCAAGAGTTGCTGTACCAGGTCGTTCTGAATGTCGCGCCAGAGCAGCGCCTCTTCCGATTCCTTGGAAAGCACCAGGTCATCGTTGAAGCTGATGTCGCGGCGGGCGACGATGTGGCCTTGCGGCACCCACTCATGACCCTTGCTATCGACGACGCGGAAAGTCAGCGTGCGCACGAGCTGGTATTCGCGCGCACGGCCGGCGGCAGAAAGGCTGAGGATGTCTTTGACTTGCTGGTCACCGAGTATCTGCAGTGTGACCTGACCGTCCTTCTGCTCGCTGACTACGGACACAGTACTGCCAGCCATGATCGAGCGTTTGAGCTGGGCATACATCTCGCCCGTTTCCGGCAGCGCGATGTAGATGCTGTCAAAGGGCAGCGCATAGCTGCCGCGCAGCTGAAAGCCGCAGGCGGTGAGCAGCAGCGATGTGGCAAGGAGCGTGATGCAGGCGAATGAGGCGAGAAGGCGCATGTGCAGGGGTCAGGCGGCGGTTATCAGTTGTCGTCAGTAGGTCGGGTTAGCGTAGCGTAACCCGACGTTCATTGCCAATTCCGTCGGCTTACGTCCTGGCGGACTAAGCCGACCGACGATGCAAAACTCCTTATGCAACGATGTTGATGAGACGGCCGGGTACGACGATGATCTTTTTCGGCGGCTTGCCTTCGAGATATTTTTGCGTGGTCTCGCTGGCCAGGGCGGCGGCTTCGATAGCATCTTTTGTCGCCGTTGCCGGCACGCGCAGGCTGCCGCGATGCTTGCCGTTGATTTGCAGCACCAGTTCGATCTCGTCTTGCACCAGTGCGGCTTCCAGCGGTTCCGGCCACGTCGCGGTCAGGATGTCGCCGCTATAACCGAGTTCACGCCACAGTGCGTGGCAGATGTGCGGCGTAATCGGCGAGAGAAGGCGCAGCAGGATCGACATGCCTTCGGCGAGCACGGCATTGCCGGCAGGTGTGCCGCGCGGCAATTTTTCCAGGGCATTGAGCATCTTCATCGTGGCCGAGGCGACGGTGTTGAACTGCTGCTTGCCGAGGTCGTAGCTGGCTTGCTTGAGGTTCAGGTGGACTTCACGGCGGATGCTTGCCGTCACTTCATCGAGCTTGTCGGGCATCGCCGCTGCACTGCGAATTTCTTCGCGACAGGCATGGCCCAGCGTCCATAGACGGCGCAGGAATCGGTAGGCACCTTCGACACCAGAGTCCGACCATTCCAGCGTCTGCTCGGGCGGCGCAGCGAACATCATGAAGAAGCGCGCGGTGTCGGCACCGTACTGGTCGATGATGGCCTGCGGATCAACGCCGTTGTTCTTCGACTTCGACATCGTCGTCATCTCGAATTCGAGCGGCGTGCCGTCCTTGAGTGCAGCGCCGGTGATCTGGCCCTGCGGGCCGCGGGCAATCTCGATATCCTCTTCCCAGTAATAGTTCTTGCCGGCGCCCTCGGGCTTGTGGAAGAAGGCGGTCTTCAGCACCATGCCCTGCGTCAGCAGGTGGGCGAAGGGCTCACGGTACTTGACCAGACCGGTGTCGCGCATCACCTTGGTCCAGAAGCGCGAGTAGAGCAGGTGCAAAATGGCGTGCTCGATACCGCCGACGTACTGGTCGACCGTCATCCAGTAGTCGGTCTCGGCATCGACCATGGCCTGGTCCGAAAAACCGCTGGCATAGCGCGCGTAGTACCACGAGGAATCGACGAAGGTATCCATCGTGTCGGTCTCGCGCTTGGCTGCGCCGCCACACGTCGGGCAGGCGCAGACGAGGAAACTGTCGAGCTTGTTGAGTGGGTTGCCCGAGCCATCCGGCACACAGCCCTCGGGCAGGACCACCGGCAGATCCGCGTCGGGCACCGGCACGCTGCCGCACTTGGCGCAATGGATGATGGGAATCGGGCAGCCCCAGTAGCGCTGGCGCGAGATGCCCCAGTCGCGCAGACGCCATTGCACTTTCTTGTCGCC
>CAZAOQ010000198.1:0-4732 GCA_964486795.1 uncultured Rhodocyclaceae bacterium | reverse complement strand
CCTCGATGGTCTCGCAGTAGTAGAGGTTGTTGTCGCGGTTCATGCGGTCGAGGAAGAGGATGCCCGGCTCGGCATGATCGTAGGTCGAACGCATGATCTGGTCCCACAACTCGCGCGCTTTGAGCTTGCGATATACCCAGAGGGCGCCCGCGGATTCGTTCGTCGGGCCGGCAGCATCTTTCTTCGGTGCGGTCTTGGTATTCGCAGTCGTTTCGGCGGACGGATCTTCCTCACGCTGATAGGCGCCGGCGGCGAGGAAGTCGGCGGAGGGCTTGGCCTTGTGGGTCAGCTCGACTTCGCCATCGATCTCGACGGCACGCATGAACTCATCGGTCACACCGATCGAGATGTTGAAGTTGGTCAGGTCGCCCTTGTCCTTGGCGTGGATGAATTCTTCGATGTCCGGATGGTCGCAGCGCAGCACGCCCATTTGCGCGCCACGGCGCGAGCCGGCGGATTCGACAGTCTCGCAGGAGCGGTCGAAGACGCGCATATAGGAGACCGGGCCGGAGGCACGCGACTGGGTGCCCTTGACGTGGGCGCCGACCGGGCGGATTGAGGAGAAGTCATAACCGACACCGCCACCGCGGCGCATCGTCTCGGCAGCCTGCTGGAGTGCGGTGTAGATGCCGGGGCGGCCGTCGGATGTTTCCGAGATCGAATCGCCGACTGGCTGCACGAAGCAGTTGATCAGCGTGGCGCAAAGGTCGGTGCCCGCTGCAGAGTTGATGCGGCCGGCCGGTACGAAGCCGTGTGTTTGTGCGTCGAAAAACTGCTTTTCCCAGTAGGCGCGCTTCTCTTCACTTTCCACGGAGGCGAGCGCATGGGCCACACGCTGACGCACTGCGGAGACGTCTGCTTCGTGGCCCTTGGCATATTTTTCGAGCAGTACCTCGCCGGAGATTTCCTGGGGCAGGGGTGGTTGGGCCTGATTGCTACTGGCGAGGTTCGTGGCTGGAGTGGTCGCAGCACTGGCAGTGGATTCGGCGGCGGGCGTTTTTGTAGGCATGGTTTTTCCGTCGGAGGTGAAAAAGGGGGGATGCGAGAGAATACCCGCGGATTTTTATAAATGGAAGTGTAAAATTTTTGTTACAAACAAAACAATGGCTTAGAAAATAGCCTAGTGGCACGGCAAGTGCCGTGCCACTACATGTAGTGGGTCGAAAATGTGAAAAAGTAACGGAAATTCAGGCTGTTGCAGCCTGAATTCGGTCTAGCCGACGAGGTGTGTAAGACGTGCCGTGTGACGCGCGATCATCCATTCCTCGTTGGTCGGCATGACCAGGACCTTGACATCCGCGCCTGGTGCGGAGATACAGCCGCCATCGTGAGCGTTGGCCGCGCCGTTGGCGGTTGTGTCGAGCGTGACGCCCAGCCAGCGGGCGCCGGCGCAGATTTTTTCGCGTATGGGTGCGGCGTGTTCGCCGATGCCGCCGGTAAATACCAGTGCGTCGAGGCCGCCCAGCGCGGCGGCAAGCGAGCCGATTTCACGCATGGCGCGGTAACAGAACAGGTCGACGGCCTCTTGTGCCTCGGCTTGCGGTGAGGCGAGCAGGGCGCGCATATCCTGCGAAATGCCGGAGACGCCAAGCAGGCCGGATTCCTTGTAGAGCAGGCGAGCCAGCGCCTTGCTGTCCATGTTCAGATTGTCCATCAGGTAGAGCAGCACGCCGCAATCAAGCGTGCCTGGGCGTGTGCCCATCATCAGGCCATCCAGCGCCGTGAAGCCCATGGTGGTGGCGATGCTCTTGCGTTCGTGCATGGCGCACATGCTTGCACCGTTGCCGAGATGGGCGACGATGATGCGACCCTCAGCCGCTTGCACGCCGAGCTGTTCGGGCAGTGTTGTGGCGATGTATTCGTAAGACAGGCCATGGAAGCCGTAGCGACGCACACCCATCGCTGTGATGTGGCGTGGCAGCGCAAACTGGGAGGCGAGCAATGGCTGCGTGGTGTGGAAGGCGGTGTCGAAGCAGGCAACCTGCGGCAGCGTCGGCATCAAGTCGGCGATGACGCGGATGGCGTCGAGGTTGTACGGCTGGTGCAGCGGTGCGAGCGGGATCAGTTTTGCCAGATCGGTACGGATCGTTGCATCGAGCAAAATGGGTTGTGCGTATTTCTCGGCACCATGCACCACCCGATGGCCGACAGCACACAGGGTGACGATTTCATCATGGGCATCGAGCCAGCCGAGCAGGCAGTCGAGTGCATGGCGATGCTGGCCGGCGATATCGGCGGGCGCACCGTCGAGCGTCTGGTCGGTGATGATCTTTCCTGTTGCGTCGTGCGCCTTGAAGCGTGTGGCGGCCTGGCCGGCACCGATGCCATCAATCTCCCCGGAGAACAGCGGCTGGCGCGGAATTGCGTCGCTATCGCCGTACTCGAACACGGCGAACTTGATTGAAGAAGAGCCGGCATTGAGCACCAGTATCGCGTTACACATCGTTGGATTCCTTAATGTCAATTCTTTCGCAGCGTGTCACGATGCCTGCCGTAGGTCGGCTTAGCCCGCAGGGCGCATCACAGGGATTTCCTTTGGTCATAAGCCGACGTTCCGACTGCTGGGCGATACGCTCCTACCCCTTGCGCTTCGCGTGTGCCATGACCACGGCAATCGCACACGAGATGCTGCGCGTTTCCGCTGTATCAGCGCGGCTGGTCAGCACGATGGGAACGCGCGCACCGAGGACAACACCGGCCGGCATGGCGTCGGCGAGGTATTCGAGCTGCTTGGCGAGCATGTTGCCGGACTCGATATCGGGTACCACCAGAATATCGGCCTGGCCGGCCACGGCCGAGAGGATCCCCTTGGTCTTGGCGGCGACGAGCGACACGGCGTTATCGAAGGCGAGCGGGCCGTCGAGAATGCCGCCGGTAATCTGGCCGCGCTCGGCCATCTTGCAGAGTGCGGCTGCGTCGAGTGTGGCGCGCATTTTTGGATTGACGGTTTCGACCGCGGCGAGGATTGCCACCTTCGGCTCATAGGTGCCCAGGGTGTGCGCAAGATCGATGGCGTTCTGCACGATGTCGGCTTTGTCGTCCAGCGTCGGCTCCACATTGACCGCGGCATCGGTAATCATCAGCGGGCGCGGGTAGGTCGGCACATCCATCACAAAAGCATGGCTGATGCGGCGCGCCGTGCGCAGGCCAGTGTCCTTGTCGATGATGGCGGCCATCATCTCGTCGGTATGCAGTGAGCCTTTCATCAGCGCCTCGACCTCGCCGTTGCGGGCGAGTTGCACCGCCACCTCGGCCGAGGCATGGCTGTGGGGCGTGTCGACGATGCGGCAGTCGTGCAGCGAGATGCCCATCTGCTCGGCCAGGGCGCGGATACGCGGTTCGGGGCCGACCAGCGTCGGCAGGATCAGGCCGGCATCACGCGCCATCAGCGCGCCCTTGAGCGACTCGACATCGCATGGATGCACTACGGCCATGGGAATCGCTTCCAGCCCGTGCGTGATGCCGAGAAGCTGGTTGTAGCGCGCCTGCCGGTCACGGATGGTGATCTCCGGCATGGCGACGCGTGGCCGCTTGATCTTCTCGGTGGGTGCCTTGACCTCGGCCGTGCCACGGATGACTTCGAGGCCGTACTGGTTGGTACACATGCAGTCGAAGATGATGTGGTGGTTGTGGTCAAACTTCTTCTGGCAGGTGATCGTCACCGTCACCGTATCGCCGATCGTCACCGGCCGCGAGAAATGCAGCGTCTGGTCGACATACACAGCGCCGGGGCCGGGGAACTGCGTGCCGAGCACCGTCGAGATCAGCGAGCCGCCCCACATGCCGTGGGCGATGACCTCGCGGAACATCGACGAGCTGGCGTATTCCGGGTCGACATGCGCCGGATTCACATCACCCGACACGATGGCGTAGAGCTGGATGTCCTGCGGTGTCAGGGTGCGTAACAGCACGGCTGATTCGCCGATCTGAATCTCGTCGTAGGTGCGGTTTTCGATGAAGGCGTTGAGCGTATGTTCGGGGAGCATGGGCAGGTCCAGGGTCAGGAGTCGGAAATTACGGCTTGGGATTTTAGATTCGGATTAGGCATTTGGGATTGGTCGGTACTGCCAACTGTCTATTGTCTATTGTCGCCCGGTCGATGATATGTGGCAATCCTGTTGAGGACTCGATGATCGCGCAGCAGATAAGCTGCGCGGAGCATTGCATCGCTGAAAGGCGCATGGATGCTTGATCCTGGCCATGCGCTGCCCGGAGAATGGCGTGGATGCTTGCTTTCAGGGCGGTGGCCTGTTGGCAGTTTCCGCCTCCAGCCGTTTCAGGTTGTGGCGTGCCTTGAAGTCGTGCGCATCGAGTTGCAGGGCGCGTTGATATTCGGCACGGGCTTCAGCGTTACGGCCAGCCTGTGCGTAAGCGTAGCCAAGGTTGTTATGTGCGCGCGCCTTGTCGGGGGATTGCCGGGCAGTGGCCTCCCAGAGCGCAATTTCGCTGCGGTAGTCGAGGTTGCGTGCGATGGTCAGTACGAGACAGCACAGCAGCAGGGCGGCCGCAATTATCCGGCCGGTCGTCGTGGCGCGCGCCTTCACACGCAGCGCGAGTTCGCTGGCGACGACCATCGCCAGCGGCCAGCCGGCGAGCAGCATCTGGCGCTCGTTGGCCACATCGAGACGGGGGAGGACGAGATGCAGCGGGACTAACTGGAGCAGCAGCCAGGCGAGGGCGAAGGCGAGCCAGGGCCGGCGTTGCCAGCTCAGCCCGGTCGTCACTGTCAGCG
>CAZAOQ010000197.1:0-4955 GCA_964486795.1 uncultured Rhodocyclaceae bacterium | reverse complement strand
AAGGTTAGATCGTGCGCAGCCACGATCTGAACCCTTTGTTTGACAAGCCCGGTCCTGAGGGTCGTGCCTCATAGAAAATATCTTTTTGGAATTAACTCGGAATCTGGGTTTTATCAAGCTTGGAAAGGCATGTGCGCCTGCTCCACGGTCGCCATTGCAGCGATGAAAGCCTGATAGAGCTTATTTCTAGCCGTATGTGCCCAGATTCAAGGCAAGCCAGTCTCTCAGCTTGCGGGTCCCCCTCAGTTATCACCATGAAGCTACGCGCCAATCAATTCGGCTTTCTCCAGGTGCATCGGCACTGCAACGCCCGTTTCTATTGGGTGACCGTGCCTCATTACTCTTTGAAGAACCGCATGGATACTTTATCGTAGGGCGTGCTCTTTGAAGAACCGCATGGATACTTTATCGTAGGGCGTGCTCTCTGAAGAACCGCATGGATACTTGATCGTAGGGAGCGCTCTCTGAAGAACCGCATCGATACTTGATCGCAGGGCGTGCTCTCTGAAGAACCGCATCGATATTGGCTCTCTGAGCAGATCAAAATCTGTAGGTCGGATTAGCCCGCAGGGCGTAATCCGACGGCATTTCCTTCGGGGCTAATCCGACCTACCCGCTAATCCGACCTACTCAACACTCTCTGAGATGCTATTGATAACGCGCCACGCGCTCCAATACCCGGCTTCTTCCCATCACCGCCAATACGGCGTCAATCGATGGTGATTGCGGTTGGCCGAGCAGTGCGACGCGCAGCGGGATGGCGAGCTGGGGCATTTTCATGCCGTGTGCGGCGACGGTTTCCTTGATGGCTTGCGACAGCGCTGGAGCAAGCCATTCGGCTTCGGCAATGGCGGCGAGCTTTTCGTGGAGGGTGGCCAGCGCAGCTCGTGCGGCTTCAGTGAAATGCTGGGCGGCGAGTTCATCGGACGCATGTGGCGTAACGATGAAGAGATGCACGGCATCCGCCAGTTCGTTGAGATTGGTGGCGCGCTCTTTGTAGAGTGCGACGACGCGAGCCAGATCGAGACTCTCCACCTCCCCCTCACCTTCAATCTGCACACCTTGCAGGGCGAGACGCCGGCGCACTTCACCGACGAGGCGCGCGTCATCCGCCGCCTTCAGGTAATGCGCATTGAGCCAGTTGAGTTTCTCCGTATTGAACTGCGCGGCCGAGGCGGTGATGTGGTCGAGGCCGAACCAGGCGCAGAACTCTTCCATGCTGAAGACTTCCGCATCGCCGTGTGACCAGCCAAGTCGCGCCAGGTAATTGAGCACTGCCTCGGGCAGATAGCCTTGCTCGTCATATTGCATGACACTCACCGCGCCATGACGCTTGGAAAGCTTCTGGCCGTCGTCACCAAGGATCATCGACAGGTGGGCATATTCCGGCACCGTCGCGCCGAGTGCCTTCAGCACATTGATCGGGCGCGGCGTGTTGTTAACCTGGTCGTCACCGCGAATCACATGGGTGATCTTCATGTCCCAGTCGTCGACGACTACGCAGAAGTTGTAGGTCGGCGTGCCATCGTCGCGCGCGATGATGAAATCGTCGAGTTCGCTATTGGCGATCTCGATGCGACCCTTGACCTGGTCGTCCCAAGCCACCACACCGCCGAGCGGGTTGCGGAAACGCACCACCGGCTTCACCTCGCCCGGCGGTTGCGCCAGCGTCTTGCCCGGCTCTGGCCGCCAGCGGCCGTCGTAACGCGGCTTCTCCTTGCGCGCTTCCTGTTCTGCGCGCAGTGCGTCGAGCTCCTCGCGCGACATGTAGCAGTGATAAGCCGTACCGGCGGCGAGCATCTGGTCGATCACTTCCTTGTAGCGATCCATGCGCTGCATTTGGTAGAACGGGCCTTCATCGTGTTCAAGACCGAGCCAGTGCATGCCGTCGAGAATCGCCTGTACCGCCTCGGGTGTAGAGCGTGCAACGTCGGTATCTTCAATGCGCAGGATGAACTTGCCGCCGTGGCGACGGGCATAGGCCCAGGCAAACAGCGCCGTGCGTGCGCCGCCGATGTGAAGGAAGCCGGTCGGGCTGGGGGCAAATCGGGTGCGGATCTTCATAGTGTCTTCATCGTAAGAGGAAATGCTTGCGGCATGATGTGGCAACAGATTCAGCGCACATCATCGGTGAGATTTTACCGGGATTTTCCGGGCAGACCCAAGGTACAGCGATGCCCGAACGTACTTCGATGCGACCTTTCACCCACCTCTGAGAGACTCGTTCCTAGCAATGAAATGCTCCGAAAGGCGCATGGATATTGGCTCTCCGGGCAGGTGCTTATATTGGTAGGGTGAGTTGGCGGGCGACAATGGCGGGTTCTGGCGACTCCAGGAACGGCACCACGCCCAGCAGCGGCGCCCGCAGCCGGTCCTGCAGCGTCGCAAGGTTCTCGTCGAAACAAGCCATTGCCGGGTCGACGCGATTGGCGACCCAGCCGACCAGTCGCAGCCCGCGCGCGGCGATGGCTTCTTGCGTCAACAAGGCATGGTTAAGGCAGCCGAGACGCATACTGACGGTGAGCACCACGGGCAGATTCAGCGCGTGGGCGAGGTCGGCGCTGTCGAAACCTTCAGCGAGCGGCACAAGGAAGCCACCGGCACCTTCGACCACAATCGCATCGGCCTGCGTTTGCAGACGCTGAAAGCTGGTGAGGATGCGGGCCAGGTCGATGCGCACGCCCTGATGTGCGGCTGCAAGATGCGGCGCGATGGCTTCGTGAAACAGGTAGGGATTGATGTCATCCGGCGCGGCGCCGATATTGGCTGCACCTGCGGCGGCTTCGAGGATGATGACATCGGCGTTGCGCCAGACACCCTGTTCATCCTGAACGCAGCCAGCGGCGACCGGTTTCATGCCGATCGCACGCCAGCCCTGTTCGCGGCACTTGTGCAACAAGGCGGCGGCGATCAGCGTCTTGCCGACGTCGGTATCAGTGCCGGTGACAAAGCAGCCGAATTTCAATGTCATCTTGCGCCTGCCAAGGTCTGCAAGGTGTCGATGAGCACCTGCACCTGTGCCGTCGTATGCGTGGCCGACACGGTAATACGCAGCCGTGCCGTGCCGGCGGGCACGGTCGGCGGGCGGATTGCCGGCACCCATAAGCCGGCATCGAGCAGCGCCGCACCGACGCGCAAGGCTTCGCTGTTCTCGCCGAGGATCAGAGGCTGGATAGGCGTCTCGGAATCGATGCGACGCCAGTTAGGAAAGTTCAGGCCAGCGCGCAATTGGCAAATCAATCTCTGCAAGTGCGCACGTCGCGCCGCGCCCTGCTCGATCAGATCGACGCTCTTCAGCAGTGCGTGAGCCAGCAGTGGCGGCGCGCCGGTGGTGAAGATGTAGGTGCGCGCACGTTGCAGCAGCCATTCGATCACATCGTCCTGCGCCGCGACGAAGGCACCGGCGACACCGGCCGCCTTGCCGAGGGTACCGACATAGACGAGGCAAGGATGTTGCGCTGGCTCGATGCCAAAGTGTTCAAGACTACCGCGCCCCTCAGCACCGAGCACGCCGAAGCCGTGTGCGTCATCGACGAGCAGAAAAGCGTTGTGTTGTTCACACAGCGCAAGGAGTTCGGGCAACGGCGCCAGATCGCCGTCCATGCTGAACACGGCATCAGTGACGACGAGCTTGCGCGTGACCGTGCTCGTCGCGAGCAGCCGCTCCAGCTCGGCCAGGTCACCATGCGGATAGATGTGCTTCTCCGCACCCGAAAGGCGGATACCGTCGATCAGCGAAGCGTGGTTCAGCTCGTCGGAAAACACGGCTGCGCCGCCATTGCTGCCATCGCCACCCTGCGTCAGCGCCGTGATCGCGCCGATATTGGCCATATAGCCCGTGGAGAAATACAGCGCACGCGGCAAGCCGACGAAGGCGGCGAGACTTTCTTCGAGCGCGTGATGGGCGACGTAATGGCCGCTAATCAGGTGGGAGGCACCCGAGCCGACGCCGTATAAATCAGCCCCCTCCTTCACCGCCGCGACCAGTGCGGGATCGCCGGCGAGACCGAGATAATCGTTGCTGCAAAAGGCCACGACGGGCCGACCGTCGACGACGACCTCGGGCCCGCACGCACCTTCGACGAGGCGGCGCACGCGTAGCAAGGATTGCTCACGCAGACGATCGAGGTCAGCCGCAAAAGGGCTCGTAGTTTGGCTCGCGTGTTTCATGCGGCGGCTCCAGCCAGCACGACGTCGAGCGCCGCGCGTGTTTGGGCGATGAGGAAATCGATACCGGCATCGTCAATGACATAGGGCGGCATGAAATACACCGTGTGGCCGATCGGCCGTAGCAGCAACTCACGTTCGAGACCCGCGGTAAATAGCCGCCGCGAAAATTGCGTATCGATACTCTCAACATCCTCCACATCGAAAGCCCAGATCATGCCGCGCTGGCGGAAGTGCTTCACACGCGGATGATCGCGCAGTGGCCCGGCTTGCTCGGCAAACCTTGCAGCACGGCGACGGTTGCTGGCGAGTACATCGTCATCGCGGAAAATATCCAGCGTTGCCAGCGCGGCACGGCAAGCGAGCGGATTGCCGGTGTAGGAATGCGAATGCAGGAAGCCGCGCGCCACGTCGTCGGCGTAGAAAGCACCGTAAATCTCGTCGCGCGTCATGACCACCGAGAGCGGCAAGTAGCCGCCGCTGATACCTTTCGAGAGGCAGAGAAAATCCGGCCAGATACCAGCCTGCTCGCAGGCAAAAAAACTGCCGGTGCGCCCGCAGCCGACGGCGATCTCATCGGCAATCAGATGGACGCCGTGACGGTCACAGCTGGCGCGGGCAAGACGCAAATATTCGGGGTCGTACATGACCATGCCGGCGGCGCATTGAACGAGCGGCTCGATGATCAGCGCGGCTATTTCCTCATGATGTTCGGCCAGATGCTCGTCGAGTGCCTGCGCGCAACGACGCGCGTAGTCGATAGCGCTTTCGCCAGGTGCGGCGTGACG
>CAZAOQ010000196.1:0-4972 GCA_964486795.1 uncultured Rhodocyclaceae bacterium | reverse complement strand
TTGTGCGCCGCGCAGACCGACGGAATGCAGCTTCATCATCACCAGATCGCGGATCAGGTCTTCCGGCAGATCGGTGTGCTCGCGCATCTGGAAGGCGACGTTGTCAAACACCGACATGTCGGTAAACAGCGCGCCAAACTGGAACAGCATGCCCATGCGGCGGCGCAAGGCGTAGAGCTTGTCGCTATCGAGCTGGTGCACCACCTGACCATTGACGCGAACCTCTCCGCTGCTTGGTTTGATCTGGCCACCGATCAGGCGCAGGGTGGTCGTCTTGCCACAACCGCTGCTTCCCATGATGGCGACGACCTTGCCGCGCGGAATCTCCATATTGATACCGGAGAGAATCTGACGGCTGCCGTAGGCGAAGTTGAGGTTGCGGATGCTGACCAGGCAGTCATCGGCAACGGTAGTAGCAGTGGCAGTGGCAGTGGCTGGGTTTGCAGAGCCCACGCAAGCGTCTCGTTCAAAGAGGAAAAGACAGCTATTCTACCATTTGCTGCTGCGCTTAGCCGGCTTAGTCGGTGCGACGAGAAGGGATTGGGCTATCATCGCCCCTTTCCAGAATCCCTGAGGCAGGGCGGCCATGAGTTTTCTGATGGATGAACTGAAGAAGGCGGAGCGCACCCACAGTGCGGCCGGTGCTCAGTCATCGCTACCGCCGTCATCGAAGCCATCAAAGTCATCGACGGTGACTCCGAGGACTTCGGCCACACCGCCCTCGCGAGGTGGCTCAACGATGGGCCGTCTGGCTGTCTTGGTCGCCATTGCAGCGGGTGGCGCTGCTGCTTATTACTGGGCTGCGGGGCCGGTCGATAGGCCGCTTCCGGTACCACCTCCTGCTGTGACAACAAACACACCGCCGCTGCTGGTGACGCCGCCTTCTGTTCAGCGCGCCTACGCCGCATTGATGGCCGGTGAGATTGAACAAGCACGCAGTGAATATCAGCGCGTGTTGACTGCAGAGCCAGGCAGTCTCGACGCCCTGCATGGATTGGCCGCGGTCAGCCTGCGCGCAGGGCAGGCCGAGGCTGCCGGGCGTTACTACTTGCGTGCCATCGAGGTCGATCCACAGGATATTCTGGCGCATACGGGGCTGGCCAGTCTGTGGGCGAAGAGTCATCCGCGTGCTGCCGAAGACCGCCTGCAGGCCTTGCTCGCCCGACAGCCGGAGCTTTCCTTCGTCAATTATGCATTGGGTAACCTCTACGCCGGTCAGGCTCGCTGGAGTGAGGCGCAGCGGGCCTTCTTTCAGGCTTATCGTGGCGAGCCAGACAATCCGGACATCCTTTTCAATCTGGCGGTGAGCTTTGATCACCTGCAGCAGTCCAAGCAGGCGCTGTCATTTTACCGCCTCGCTCTGGCGGCGGCGGAGCAGCGTCCGGCCAGCTTCGATCGTCGACAAGCGGTTACGCGTTTGTCTGCCTTGCAGAAATAGACATTGATTCGAGTGGTCTATTGCCGCTTGTCTGCCGTCTACTTATTTGATTGTCCATAAAAAAGCCCGCCGAAGCGGGCTTTTTTGCGTCTGGCATGTAGCTTACAGCGTGCGGCAGACGGTATAGGTTTGTGCGTCGTCGTAGGTTGCGGCGGCGGCGGCGGGGGCCGAGTTGGTACCGATCACACCGAGTGTGGAACGGATACTTCCTGTGTTGGCTACGCCGTCATCGAGTTGCGTATCGATCTGACGAGCCGACTTGCCGGGA
The DNA here is from genome assembly GCA_964486795.1 of uncultured Rhodocyclaceae bacterium. Lineage (GTDB taxonomy): Bacteria > Pseudomonadota > Gammaproteobacteria > Burkholderiales > Rhodocyclaceae > Sterolibacterium. Next base: position 3,266 of record CAZAOQ010000196.1, on the reverse strand, counting down.
ACCTGGCCGAGGCAAACGGCGGTGCCGGTCATGCCGGTGACGCCAGCACCGACCCCAAGCAGGCCGTTGAAGGCATTGCGTGGCAGTGCGTTCACGCCGGCATCAGCCGGGTTGCCACTGATGAAACCGGCGGCCTTGAGGTGTTGCCAGAAGGCAGCACCTTCACCACCGCCCGTGAAGACCTGTAATTGGGTGACCGCAAGTGCCCCGTTGTTGTTGCCGGCTACCGTGATCGTGGTCCAGCTGCCGCCGCGTCCCGTCAGTGTCGCAAGGTTGCCGTCATCACCGGGAATGCGGCGGAAACGGTCTATATAGCTGTTGTAGGCGGCTGAAACGCCGTTCATGTCATTCACTGCATTCTTGACCTTGGAGTTTTCAATCATTTCCTGGCCCTTCAGCACGCCGCCGAGCAGCAGGCCGATGATGACCAGAACAATGGCGATTTCTACCAGGGTGAAACCCGACTGACGGGCGCGATTTTGCGGAATCCGGTGCTTCATGCTGTTCTCCTTTTGCTTGGGGTCGGGTCCTTCTGCTACGGTTCCATTGTTGATCGAGAGAATGACATTGGGGAGTCAGGAAAATTTACGGGGGGGCGAGGTGGGAGATATTCCCTCCATTTTCCTTGGCGACGAGGGAAATTTTGTCCATCCGTTTCAACCCCCTTGCTCACCACGCATCACTCACCTCGGACGCTACTCACCGGACTTGCCGGGAGCCGCAGCAAAAAATCGATGCCGCTGGGCGTCGACTGCGCCAATAAATCGCCCTGTGCTTCACGCAGGCTTCTACGCGCCTGGTAGAGGCCGAGTCCAAGGCCGCCGGGACGGCCGCTGGCGAAAGGCTCGAATAGTTTTTCAGGTGACAGCGGAACAAGGCCGGTTGGCCAGGGGCACTGAAAGCCCAGTTCGCTGAGTGTTGTGCCATCGTCGCCCCGTACTGAGCGCAATTGCAGGCGGGGGGTCACGGCAATCGCATCGCGCCAGGTGGAGGCGAGATTGGAAAATAAATTGTCGAGTGCGCGGGCAAGCAGGCTTTTGGCTACCCAAGCCTGTGCCTCGCCCTCGATTTCGGGCTCGATGCCCGCCATCTGCGCTGCCTGGGCAACTGCCTGGCGCAAGTCGATCGGGCCAGGTACTTCGCTGCTGCGGCGCGGGCCAAGTGCTTCGAACAGACGCTCGGCCCGTTCGCGCGCCAGTGGCGCGTTGTCGCGCAGGCGTAGGGCAGCGGCAAGCAGGGTTTCCGGTGTCGAGCATGCGGCGAAGTCGGCACTGACCCAATTCACCCATTGCGCCAGATTGCGCATGTCGTGTTGCAAATAAAGTGACAGATGGGCGCGTTCGGCGAGCGCTGCGGAGAGCGCCTCGGTGCGTGCGCGCAGTCGTGATTCAAGCAGCAGGATGAAAACGCGCGCCAGGTGTTCTGCAAACATGCGCGTTTCACCGCCAGGTGTGCCGTGCGTTAAAGTCAGTGTTAACTCCGCATCCTCGCTGCCACGGATTGCGACGATCAGTGGCGCTGAGCGTGGGTTGGGCGTTTCAGGTAGTGCGCCGAGCTCTCCAGTTACATGCTGGCCGAACCAGCGGCCCTGCCAGTGCAGGTGTTGCCAGCCGCTATCGGCGAGTTGTGGCCAGGCGGCGGCGGGTATTTCCAGTGGTTCGATATCGCGCTCTGCCAGCAGCAGCAGGTTCTTCATGCGGCGACGGTAGCCGCGCGCTCGACGGTTCAAAAAAATGCTGGTGACAAGTAAAACCAAGCCCGCCGCGACGAGCATGAGCGGCAGGCTATACAGGACGGTGAATGCCATATTTGTTCAAGTAGTAATACACATGCTCGCGCGCCATGCCGAGACGACGTGCCGCTTCAGCGACGTTGTAGCCGCATTCCGCCAGCGTCCGCCGCAGCAGTTGTTCTTCCGCAGCTGCAGCAGCTTCCTTGGGGCCTTCCCCGATGCGCGCGGTCAGATGCAGGCGTGTCTCGCCGGATTCTGCCAGGCGCGCCTCTTCACGGACGAAAAGACGAGCGCGCTGCAGGGCTTGCAGGATGGTGGCCAGGTCGACCGGCTTGACGAGAAAGTCGAAGGCTCCGCGCCGCACGGCTTCCAGTGCCGCGGCACTTTCGTCCTGTCCGGTCAGGACGATGACTTTGGCATTAGGAATTTGTTGTAACAATTCGTCGAGCAGGTTCAGACCCTCGACCATGGTGCTGGGCTGGGGTGGCAGGCCGAGATCAAGAAGCACCAACCCCGGCATGTCCTGTGGTGTCAGCGCGGCGAGTGCCTGCACGCGGTCGTGCGCCTGACGCACGGTGAAACCCTGGTCGGCCAGCGCAGCGGCCAGATAGCCCGCCAGGGCCAGATCGTCTTCGACGATCAGCAGGGATTGCGACTGCGTAGATGCGCCCAAGTGCGGCATCGCAGGGTCAATCGCCACCGCGGCTGACGTGCGACAGCCAAGGCATGACGGCCAGACCGAAGCCCGCGAAAAGCAGGATGAAACCGAGTGCTACGCGCAGCAATACCCATTCGGATGGCGTGTCCGGGCTGACTGCGAGCACGGCATAGCCGCCCAGCAACAGGCCGATGCCAATGTATTGCATCCAGCGCTCGCGCAGTACCTTGCTGCGGTGTCGGTCCAATGTGCGCTGTTCCTGCACGCTGGGTGGCAGCGGGGTTGGCGAGTTCACGGCAGCGCACCGGCCTGCACCATGCGATTGAAGAGCGTGCTCGGCGGCAGCCAGGTCACTAGGTCGTCGAAGGTGGCGGTTGGCGTTCGGCTGACGAAGACCTGGTCGGTGTTTTGATTTGCAGCCTCGTCCGGACCGGCACTGCCGGCGCTTTTGCCGAGGGAGAACACGACGGCCACAGCGTTCGTAGTCAGTGGCGTGGCGGCTCCGCAGGCTGTCGCGGTGATGCCGGTTGATGTCGCACAAACGCGCAGATCGGGTGTGAACGTGGCCATGGTCGTAGTGCGGATGCCGTTTGGCTTTGTTGCGCTATTGGCATTAGCAATTGTCACCGCATAGCGGATGCGGTTGGCGGGCGTTCCCCAGGCATCGGTTAGAAACCCATTGGCATCGACGCCGGGGATGCCCAGCGTTGCGGCGGGCAGGAAGCCGTTATAGGGAGCGGTGCAGACTCCGCCTCCCACGGGACTTTCGATGCCATTCGTTGCCGCTGTGGCTGGACAGGGAAGGCGGTTATTGGCGATAGCGAAGCCGAGCAGGGCATCCCGTGCATCGTCGAGGATCCTCTGCGTGTCCTTGAT
>CAZAOQ010000195.1:0-4985 GCA_964486795.1 uncultured Rhodocyclaceae bacterium | reverse complement strand
CAGAACACGCGTCAGTTCCTTGCCGGGCGCAGCGCCAATAATGTATTGCTGACGGGCGCGCGTGGCACCGGCAAGTCCTCGCTGGTCAAGGCCATGCTCGAACGCTTTGCCGACCAGGGCCTGCGTCTGATCGAGGTCGATAAGGATGATCTCGTCGACCTGCCGGAAATCGTCGACCTTATCGCAGCGCGGCCCGAGTACTTCATTATTTTTTGCGATGACTTGTCGTTCGAGGCTGGCGAGCCGGGCTACAAGGCGCTGAAGAGTGTGCTCGACGGCTCTATCGCCGGCGTGCCGGACAAGCTGCTGATCTATGCAACGTCGAACCGCCGCCACTTGATGCCGGAGTATATGGACGAGAATCTCGACACGCGGCATGTCGACGGTGAAGTTCATCCAGGCGAAACCGTTGAGGAGAAGATTTCGCTCTCTGAGCGTTTCGGTCTCTGGCTGTCCTTCTATCCCTTCGATCAGGATCATTATCTTGCCATCTGTCGGCTCTGGTTGCGCGAACTCGGCGTGGCGAGCTGGGACGATGGACTGCGCCAGGAGGCGCTGCAATGGGCGCTCTTGCGTGGGTCGCGCAGCGGTCGCGTGGCCTGGCAGTTCGCGCGTGACCATGCTGGACGCGTTGAGGCGGGGGCCGCATGAGGAAGGTGACTGAGGTCGCAGCCGCCGTTATTGTTCGCGAGGATGGCGCCTTCCTGCTGGGCCGTCGTCCGCCGGGTGGTTTCTACGCGGGCTATTGGGAGTTTCCCGGTGGCAAGGTCGAGCAGGGCGAGACGCCGCGCGATGCCCTGATTCGCGAGCTTCACGAGGAACTTGGCATCCACGTCGAACTTGCTTATCCCTGGATTGTTCGTGAGTTTGTCTACGAGCATGCGCATGTGCGGCTGAATTTTTTTCGTGTTCTGCGCTGGCAGGGCGAACTGCGCGATCTGCAGCACGATGCGCTCGCCTGGCAACGAGCCGGCGCCGTCGATGTCGCGCCACTTTTGCCGGCTAATGCGCCGGTGCTGGCCGCACTGGAACTGCCTGATTTCTACGCTATCACCCAGGCGGGCGAAGTTGGCATCGCGGCACAACTAACGGCTCTGGAAGCCGCGCTGGATAAGGGTTTGCGGCTGGTGCAACTGCGTGAGCCGGTGCTGCCGGTAGCGCAGCGCGAGGCCTTTGCCGCGCAGGCAGCCGCCCTCTGTCAGCGCTATGGTGCGCGCCTGCTGGTGAGTGGTGATGCACAGCTGGCGCGTGCCTGTGGTGCTGATGGTCTGCATCTGCCGGCGCAGCAGTTGATGGCGCTGGTCAGGCGGCCCGACTTTCCGCTGGTTGCCGCGTCCTGTCACGATGCAGGCGAACTGGTGCAGGCGGCGCGTCTGGGGCTGGACTTCGCGGTGTTCGGGCCGATTCGCGCAACCGCCAGCCATCCTGGTCGGCCAGGCATGGGTTGGGAAACCTGTGCGGCATTACTGCAGGAGGGCCACGCCTTGCCGGTATATGCGCTGGGAGGTTTGACGCGTGTCGATCTGCCTGAGGCATGGCAGGCGGGTGCCCATGGTGTGGCCGCAATTCGCGCAGCCTGGCGCACTTGATTCGCTATTCGGTTACGTCGGCCGCCGGTTTTTCTTGACCGGCAAGCCGGTATTCCTCTGCCGCCCATGCGCCGAAGTCGATGGACTTGCAACGTGCCGAGCAGAACGGCCGCTCACGGTTTTCGGTCACCCAGGCGACAGCCTTGCCGCAGGTCGGGCAAGGGACGGTGCGCGCGGAGGGTGGCAAGGGTGGCGTGGTGGTAGTCATCGGATGCAAGTTACAGATTACAGAACGTCAGTTCGAACTGAACGTTCTCGTCAGACTGGCGTGGGCGTGGCTCGTCGGCGTCAGCGGCAACGAAGCGGATGTTCAGCGCGTATTTGTTGGCACTGATTTCCGGGATGAAGGGCGCGTGGCGGTCGACGCGCAGGCGCAGCATCAGGGCGGTGCGGCCGGCCAGCATCAGCTGGAAGGCGCCGTGCGCGGCAACCTGCTGCTCGGGGCGGCCGGAGGCGCGCAGCAGACGAAGTACGATGGTCAGACCGGCGCGGATCGGTAGTATCGGCGCGATCCAGCCATTGAGGGCTTCACGCTTGCGATCCAGGTCGCGGTGCAGCCAGTAGTGGTAGGCGGGCAGATCGAATTCGCAGACGCCGCCGGGGATTGCCGCGCGGTTCTTGATTGACATCAGCCATTCGTTTTCGCGCAGATACTGGCCAATCTTGCCCTGCATGGCAAGCATCTGTGCGCTGGCTAGCTCGATTTCGTAAAGTGCACCGGAGAGCGCATCTTCGGAGATGTCGGGATTGTTTCGGAAGGAGAGCAGCGTCTGGCGCTGGCGCTCGAGTTCCTGAACGAGGTCGAATTTGAGGTCGGCGCGCGCTGCGACTTCGAGGATCTCGAAGATCGTCAGCAAGGCAACGTGGTGGTCCTCAGCCGCATCGGAATTGACAAAGTACTGCACCTTGTCGAACAGGTCCTCAAGACGCAGCAGTGTGCGAATGCGCTCATTGAGAGGATATTCGTAGGTAATCACGCTTCAAGCACGCGTCGGGCGCCGACCATGAATGTTAGATTCCCTGATTCTGACCTATTCACTGGCAAACCTCAACCTCCTACCAGGGATTTTTTTGCTTCCAGCATGGCAAGGTATCGACTATGCAAGATTTTGACCTGTTCACGCAGTTGGCTTAGGTCGCCATCGTTGGCAATGATGTCGTCGGCGACCGCAAGGCGCTCGGCGCGGCTGGCTTGTGCGGCCATGATGCGTAGGACATCTTCACGGGTAAGCTTGCTGCGTTGCATGACGCGGCTGATCTGGGTCTCCTCGCTGCAATCGACGACGGCAATGCGCGCGGCACGGTTGCGGTAGATACCGGATTCGATCAGCAGTGGTATTTCCATAATGACATAGGGCTCACCCGAGGCCAGTGTGGTGCGGCAGCGGCGTTGGCTTTCGACGCCGATCATCGGGTGAAGTATAGCTTCGAGGTCTTTTTTGGCATCTTCATCACGGAAGACCAGATCACGCATAGCGACACGATTGAGTGAGCCATCAGCGGCAATCATGCCGTCGCCGAAGGTCTTGCGAATGGCATCGATGGCAGCACCCGTGGGCGAGGTCAGGCCGTGAGCAATCAGGTCGACGTTGATGACGGGTACGCCGAGTTCGGCGAACACAGCTGCTGCGGCGCTCTTGCCGCTGCCAATGCCGCCGGTCAAACTGAGCACGCGTCCGTCATGGGTGGTGGGGTGGTTCATTTTTTGTCCGTGCAGTCTTCGATATGGGTGCTGGACAGGCCCAGTCCGTCCAGCAATTCTGGCAGCTGCTTCAGCAAGGCTTCCTGTGCTCCGTGGACTTCAAGCTGAACTTTTCCCGTCGGGCTAGGGCGTATCTGTATGACTGCAGAACGTACGCCGAGTTGGGTCAGCGCTTCGAGACGCTTTGCCGCTTCCTCGGCTGAGGAGAACAAGCCCAGGGAAATGGCGAAGCGGTCCGAACCTTCGGCGAGGATGGGAGCCATATCGGTGATGCCACGTTGCTTGAGTTCCAGCAGCTTCTTGTCGACGAGTACTTTGCTTGCCAATGGTGGAATGTACACCCAGTGGCGCGGCGGCAGTTCAATGGGCTTGACGGTGAACTTGAGGTCTGCGCTGGTGCCTGCACCTGCTTCGGCCAGTACCTTGTCCTGAATGCGTTGTGCCTCGGCGGCCGTCAGTGCTTCACCGCTGACAATGCGGCAGAGCTCTGCTGGCGGCATCGGTGGGGCTGTTGGGACTTCGGTGATGCGCAGCTTTTCAGGTTCGAGCTGGTGGCCCACCCGTTGTGGCTCGCGGCCGTCCTCGATGCGGCCGAAATAACCCTGGCCCCAGATGAAAAACAGCAGATTGCCGAGAATCGCCAGGGAAAAAACGATGCGCCAAAAGACGGTCATGATGCGTGCGTGCTCCTGGCGTTCAGCCAACCTTGGGCAGGTTGTGCAACGCCGCCTCGATGGCTGCGGCCGGGTAGGCGTAGTCCTCGAGCTGGCCGGCAAAATATTTGTCGTAGGATGCCATGTCAAAGTGACCATGACCGGAGAGGCAGAACAGCAGCGTTTTCGCCTCTCCGCTGGCCTTGCAGCGAAGTGCTTCGTCGATGCAGGCACGGATGGCGTGGCAGGATTCCGGTGCCGCGACGATGCCTTCGGTGCGGGCGAACTGCACGCCAGCCTCGAAGGTGCTGAGCTGACCGACCGCGACGGCGTCGACGATACCTTCCTTGTGCAGTTGCGAGACCAGCGGCGAATCGCCGTGGAAACGCAGGCCGCCGGCATGAATGCCGGGTGGCACGAAGTCGTGGCCGAGGGTGTACATCAGCATTAGCGGCGTATAGCCGGAGGCGTCGCCATAGTCGTAGGCATAGTGGCCACGGGTCAGCGTCGGGCAGGAGGCGGGTTCGACGGCGACGAGACGCACATCTTTGCCGGCGGCCTTGTCGGCGACGAACGGGAAGGCGATACCGCCGAAGTTGGAGCCGCCGCCGCAGGCCGCAAAGATGACATCAGGGTAGGCGTTGATCTTCTCAAACTGCTTCTTGGTTTCCAGGCCGATCACCGTCTGATGCAGGATGACGTGGTTGAGCACTGAGCCGAGCGCGTAGTTGGTGTCGGCGCGCGAGGCGGCTTCTTCGACCGCTTCGGAAATCGCGATGCCCAGTGAGCCGGGGCTGTTCGGGTCTTTGGCGAGGATGTCGCGGCCCGCCTGGGTCTGCGTGGTCGGACTGGCGAATACTTCGGCACCCCAAGTCTGCATCAGCGAGCGGCGGAAGATTTTCTGCTCGTAGCTGACTTTGACCATATAGACGCGCACCTCAAGGCCGAACATCTGGCCGGCGAGTGCGATTGACGAGCCCCATTGGCCGGCGCCGGTCTCGGTGCTGAGACGCTTGATGCCAGCCTGCTTGTTGTAATAGG
>CAZAOQ010000194.1:0-5136 GCA_964486795.1 uncultured Rhodocyclaceae bacterium | reverse complement strand
TCTCCTGGATTTCCATCTTGGTGTGTTCCATGGTCCATTCGGAGAGGAACGAGTAAATGACGTCCGCATTCTCTGCGCGCGTCTTCATGTTCTGGAACATGTCGAGATCGGCCCAGTCGGGATTGCCCATGACCTTGCGCAAGCCGTTCCACTGGCCCGGCTCCAGCGCCAGCATCCAGACGTGGCCGTCCTTGCATGGCATGATGGTGGCTGGCGCGCCTTGCGGCATGCCGACCCCCGTGCGCTTGTCGAAGCGGCCGTCCTGCGCGTAGCCGCCGATGTTCTGGCCGCCGATGAAGGCCGCTGCAATGGCTTCGGCACAGGAGACATCGACCAGCTGGCCGCCACCAACCAGCTCGCGGCCGTAAACTGCCGCCATGCCCCAGGTCGCGGCACTGACCGCACCGAAATAGTCAGCCGAGAAGGTGCCATGTTCGAGTGGCATCTCGCCCGGTCGTCCGCAGTAGCGCGAGGACGCGCCCGTGAGATGGTAGGCATTCAAATCGTAACCATTCCAGCCGCTGTAGGGGCCGGTCTGACCGAAGGGCGTGATGGAGATCATCACCAGCTGCGGATTCACGGCCTTGATGCTCGCGTAATCGAGGTTCCAGGCGCGCATCTGCTGCGGCAGATTATTCTCGATCAGTACGTCAGCCCATTCGAGCAGGCGCAAAAACAGCTTGCGACCCTCCGGCGTGCGCACGTCGCAGGTAATGCCGCGCTTGTTGGTGTTATTGATGAAGTAAAGGCCGCTTTTCTCGATATGTGGCGCATCTCCCGGGAACGGCCCGGCGCGACGGGCGGCGTCACCTTGCGGCAGCTCGACCTTGATGACGTCAGCACCGTAATCACTGAACAGCTTGGCGCAATAAGGCGCCGAGACCATCTGGCCAAAATCAATCACCTTGATGCCGGCCAGCGCACCTTGCTTGGCACCCGGCTTCTTTACTTCAGTCATTGGACCCCCGTGGCAATACTTGAATGCGTCATGGTGCGTCGACGAACGGTAAAAATTGCAGCAGACGCTCGGAACTCTTCGAATAGTCACGCACCGAACCCTTGATGCGCCGAGCGCGCTCGACCGCACCCGTATTGTATGAATAGCAGGCGCCCACGGGCATGCCGTCAGTGCTGGCGGGATTCTGCTCGATCGGCTCATAGCTCCAGCGCCGCGCCTGGGCGACGAAGTAGCCCCGCTGCAAGGCCTGCGCCGCTTCAAGCGGCATGCCGCTAAACGCTTGCGCTGCCCAGGCGTAGAAGCCACGCATCGCCGGCTTGCCGGCGAGCTCTGCCGGCTGCTCGATGGTATGGGCGCGGATCGTCCAGTCATGAACCTTCTGACCGCCACATTCAATGCGCGCCTGCGTCACGCCGTCGCACTCGTCGGTCACGGCGATGTCATAGAAGCGCTCAGTGATTGGACTGCCCGCATCGCCAGCGTGCGCCGCGGCAAGCAACGCCATATCGATCAGATGAGTGCAGTTGCCCGGCTGCGGCAGGCTGTCGCGCTGCGCAGCGACAGCGCCGAGCTCCAGGCCGACGATGTGCTGCACGCTGCGCACCGCTTCCGGACAGGTCATAAAGGGATAGCGTACCGGCTCGGCCTCGACGGCGACAATGTGGCTGCCGTCGTGCCGCAAACACAGGCGGAAGCCGTGGTTGCTGTCTTCCAGCGCGGCCTCAACCCGGCCGGGCAGGGCACGCCAGTGCAGGCGGCGACGGAAAACACCCGAGCCGTAGTTGGGGTTAGGCGTACCCATTTCGCCGCCGAGACTGTTGTTGCGCGATCCGAAGCTCAGACCGTGAACGGATCCGAAATCGTGCGCGACAGATCGCGATCGAGAATATCGGCAGCAATCAGCTCATCCAGATGACTCTTGTCCCACCAGTTCAGTTGCAACTGCTTGGCGCGACGGTAAAACAGCTGGATGTCGTAATCGAGCGTGAAGCCGATGCCGCCATGTACCTGCTGCGCCATATGAGTCACTTCGCGGAAGGCACGGCAGCCAAACTGCTTGGCCATCGGCGACAGACGCGCGATGTCCTTACCCGCATCAGCGGCCCAGGCGGCCTCAAGTGCCATCATGCGCGCGCCGTCAACAGTCGCGCTGGCATCGGCCATATCGTGCGCAAGAGCTTGGAAGGCGCCAATCGGCTTGTCGAACTGCTGGCGCTCTTTCGAGTAATCCACGGTGATTTCCAGCGCACGCTTGGCGCCGCCGGCAGCATACGCGGCCAGCAGAATGGCGCCCTTGTACATCGCCTCATTCCAGGTCTTCCAGCCGCTCTTCTCGGCTCCGACGCGATTCGCCACGGGCACCACGACATCCTTGAAGGTCACGCGATATTGCGTGTCGTAAGCCATCGACATTTGCTGATCCAGCACCACGCCGGGGGCGTTGGTGTCGACCAGCAGCAAATCGATGTCCTGTTCGCCATCGCCGGTACGCACCAGCACCAGCAGCTTCTGCGCTGCCTTGCCGTAAAAAACGTGGCGCTTGATGCCGTTGAGGCGATAACCGTCCGCACCCAAGGTAGCACGCATCTGCACCCCGTTCGGGCCGTAGCCATTGTCAGGTTCCATCCAGGCCGGCACGACGATCATTTCACCGCTGCCGATCGCCGTGAGGACTTCTTTCTGCTGTACCGGACTACCGGCACTGGCAAGCACCAACGCACTCATCACCGAACTGGAGAAATGCGGCGTCGGTGCCAGTGTGCGGCCGAGCTCTTCATAGATCACTGCACAATCCACCATGCCGAGGCCCATGCCGCCGAAGTCTTCCGGCACCAACACGCCGGTCAGACCGGTCTGCTGCATCTGCCCCCACAACTCGGGAATACCGAGCGGATCGTTTTCCATCTTGCGGACCACAGCCATCGTGCTGTAGTCACGGCACAGGTCGCGGGTCATGTCGCGGAACATGTTTTGTTCGTCGGTAAACTTGAGATCCATCGCTAGCCTCTTGTGAAATTCGTGGAAATGTTTGCTTGAGTTTGTGTCACTCGGTGAATCAGGGTTTCCAGCGTTCGCCTCGGCGCTGCCAGGGGTTGTCGCTGGCATCAACCGGCACGGCGACGCGTGCCTGGCATTCGGTGGCCACCTTGCCGGCGACTGATACAGCGAGTTCCAGGTCGATCCAGCCACAGCCAGTCTCATCAACGGCGGCCTTGACGACACGGCCGCTGAAAGTCATGTCGTCATCGGGAAATACCGAACTCCTCATCTTGAACTTCATGCGGCCAAGACGACCTTTCGGACCGGTCCAGTCAGTGATGAAGCGCTCGAACCAGGCGGCATTGGTCGGCGTGTTGATGAAGATATCCTTGAGGCCGTTGCGATTTACAGCGAAATCCTTGTCATGATGCATGGGTCGCCAGTCGCGGCTGGCCATCGCACCGAGCACCACCAGTGTGGCCGTGACGTGCTGGGTCAACGCCGGCAATTCCTGTCCTTCGGCAACATCCTTGATGGTCAGATTATTCACTGTAGTCAATGTGCTCAATGTACTCATTGGCCGGGCTTCCTGTAGCCAAGGCAGGTGTAGGTGTCGGTACCCACCCACTCGCCGCGTTGATTGACGGTTTCGACGTCGATCGTCCAGAAGCGACCGCGCCCCACCTTGGTGTCTTTGAGTTCACCCACCGAACGCACGATCTGGCTGATCGTCAATACATCACCCATACGCACCGGCTCGCCAAACACGGTTTCATTACTGGCAACCACGGCTTCAGGCAGCTCGAGCAAACGCTTGAGGTCGAAGTGCGTCATCAACGCTGTACGTTCGCCCGTCGCGCCGGGCGCCCAGTAATGCGGACGGAACCAGACGGACAACATGCTCGGCGGGGCAATCTTTCCGCCGGAAATGTCCTCTGCTACCGCCGCATCCCAGAACAAGGGGTTGCCATTTTGCACTGAAGCGCAAGAGTTATAGACATAACCCTGCTCGATCGGGAACTCGGTCTGCTCCACGTAGAGCGGCTGATTAATCATCGCCAGAACTTCGTTAGGAAGATCGGCTGCCGATTGCTGTTCATTGGCCATCGCTTACTCCTCTCCTTACTCGAGGCTGCCACTGCTGCGCAACGCGGCAATTTCATCTGCCGTGAAACCAGCACGCCGGAACACCGCATCGCTATCCGTCTCACCCGCCGGGCGCACTTGATGCTCGGGTTGCTGACGCTCGCCACCGGCAAGCACCGGGCCAAGCTGCTCAAAGGCGCCCTTCTCCGGGTGACGTGCATTCATGAAAGTCTGCCGCGCACGCAGATGAGCGTTGTCGGTCACTTCGGCAACCGACAGCACCGGGGCGATGCAGGTATCGTTACCTGCCAGTGCGGCGACCCAGGCGTCGCGCGACTGGGTCAGAAAGCGCTGAGCAAAGGCCGCACGCATTTCATCCTGCTTCGCCGCGTCGTACTGGCTGCCGCTGAACTGCTCGAGATCGAGCAGACGGCAGAGGTTCTTGAAGAAGTGACCTTCAATCGCACCGACCGAGATATGCTGGCCGTCGCCGCAAGTGTACAAACCGTACCAAGCGTACTTGCCAGTGAGCACACCATTGTTCGGCTTGGTCTCCTCACCGGTGGCGAGATACTGGTCGAGGTACAGCGACATCAGGTTGAGCACACCGTCGGTGATCGACACATCGAGGTAAGAGCCGTTGCCGGTCTTCTCGGCATTCAGCAGAGCAGCAATGATGGACAATGCTGCGTGCATGCCACCGCCGGCGCTGTCGGCCACCGTGGCACCGGGAATCGCCGGCTTGCCTTCGGCGTCGCGGCCGCTACAGCCAAGGAAGCCGCCGACCGCTAGATAATTGATGTCATGGCCGACCCATTGCGCATAGGGGCCGTCCTGGCCGTAGCCGCTGGTCGAGCAATAAACGATCTTCGGATTGACCTTCTTGAGCTCTTCGTAACCAACACCGAGGCGCGCAGCGACGCCAGGACGATAACTCTCGATGACCACATCGACACTCTTGGCGAGGCGCAGGATGGCCTGCTTGCCTTCTTCCGATTTCAAGTCGACGCGGATCTTCTGCGTGCCGCGTCCCGCACCGTAAGCATGGAACACCGGATCGATCTGCTTGGCGCCCTTGGCGGCGACCGGCGCGACCTTGATGATGTTCATGC
>CAZAOQ010000193.1:3863-5137 GCA_964486795.1 uncultured Rhodocyclaceae bacterium | reverse complement strand
ATGCCTGCATTTTGCAGCGAGTCGCGGCGTTGTGAGCGACGTATCTGGCGCCTCAAACAGCGTCTCAAATAGCGAGGCCATACCTGCGGGGTCACAGGGTTCGCTGGTTTGTTTGAGTCGAGCGTATGCGATCAGCCGCTATTTCAAATCAATCAGAAGCGGGGTTTTTTATTGTGAGGATGTTTGAATGTTGGGCTTGACCCTGGAGGTATGTTAATGACATTGATCGGCTCCTGTTCAGCCACGATCCGCAGGGCGATGAAACAGAGAGAAAATGTGTGAATGCAAGACCCCGGCCTTTGACCCCGCTACCTGGGCTGGTTCCGCGTTCTCGATCGAGACCCAACCGGTGGCCCTAAACTCCAGGACTGACTTGCAATGACGCTCGGTAGCGCCGTTTAGCAACATACTCTACGGACACAGCCGAGAAAAACGGGGCCTACTGGCCCCGTTCCTTTCCACTACTGTCTGCTATCGAGCGATTTCTAGAAAGAGAGTTTCATCGATGCCGCCACGGCGGAAACCTTGACCGCGCCGCTCGCACCCGTGCCCCAGAAGTCGTCCCCTGACAGCTTGCCATAATCTTCATATTCGAGTTGAACGCCCAGGCTCTTGGTGAATGCGTAGGATGCACCCAAACCATACATCGCCTGCGACCGGCTGGTTGAACCGACCGTTAGGCACAGACTCGAAATGCACTTCGGACCAATCGAAACCCGATTCCTTGCTACGCCGGCCTTGGCAAAGAGAGCAAAATCGTTCGACAGGGGAAGCGTTCCGGTTGCTGCGAGGTAAACGTTGTCCACCTTGCCGTCACCGATGCTGAATGGGGTTGCACCGATGTCACCGCGGAATGTATAGCCGTTGCCGAAATCGTTATAGCCAAGCTCCAATCCCCAATTCTTGGTGAAGTTGAAGCCGCCGAAAACCTTGTAACCCGTGTCCGTCGTCTTGTCTGCTGAGCCGGAGTACGTCAAAGGGCCGACATTTCCGGAAACGCTGGATACTGACATCTTTCCCTGCGTCACGCCGGCGCCGAGATACACAGATTGCGCCGATGCACTGCCGGTAAAAGCCAGGAGCACAAGTGACGCAGCGAGAGTTTTGTTCATCATATATTGAGCCTTCGAGTTAGATATCTGGATGGTAAGAACCGTCATCAGGTGGTATGTCGAGCTTGGTTTGAGACGGGTGGAAATACTGCAGTGACGGACAGGACGGACACGACGGCCCAGCAAGCGCTGCTTAATGCACGCCATTGACCGATAAATCTA
>CAZAOQ010000193.1:0-3853 GCA_964486795.1 uncultured Rhodocyclaceae bacterium | reverse complement strand
TGAAACGCTCTACGGCCTAGTCAAACTGTACCTTGTCGTTCTTGAGATCGCCGTACCCCGCCTGGACTTCGCCTAGGACCTTCTCGATCTTGCCATTCTGTTCGAGTTCCTTGTTGCCAACGATTTTTCCGACGACTTCCTTAGCCTTACCTTCGGCTTCGTTGATTCGACCTTCGACTTGATCCTTGTTCATGCTTGTCTCCTGGACGTTGTTTTCGAAAACGGACCGGAACGTCATGCTGACCACGCCTAGTTCGCTAGCAGCCGATCTTATGCGTGCGATTTATCGCAGTCTGTACGACAGCGCACATAGTCTCGTCATGTGTTTTGCCTACATTGATTCTGCGAACAATCAGAGGGACCAGGTTCCATGACACTACATTAAGCGGTTGCCATACGAGAGCGGATGATTCTGTCACGCGAAACGTGACGAGGTAGCCACCTCCGCCTGACATTCCCACAATGTTGGGATGTCAGACCTGACTAATAATTGCATGTTTGCCCTGAGAGCCAGTATCCATGCGCTTCTCCAGAGGCATGCTCTAAGATCAAGCATTGGCGCGGCTTCCAGGGCAGGTATGTGAAGCGGCGAAGGAGTTTGGTGAAGAGACGCCTGACTGATTTAACGTGACGCTCCTTCATCCGTATTTGAATAGTTTGCCGATCAGGTTCGCTGGGTGGCGCGGTCACGCGTTAGCAGGGCGGCGTTTTGCAATTGTCCAGTCGTAGTGCCAAACACCGTGTAAACGCTACGTCAGCCGTGAATTCCCGGTAAAATCGCTCCTTTGTGCTTTCGAGAATTCAGGGTATGTCCATGAGCAGTTCTCCTTCCTTTCAGGAAATTATTCTGCGGCTGCAACACTTCTGGGGCGACCAGGGCTGTGTGTTGTTGCAGCCGTATGACATCGAAGTGGGTGCCGGCACTTTCCATACCGCGACTTTCCTTCGCGCACTGGGGCCGGAGCCTTGGAAGGCGGCGTATGTTCAGCCTTCGCGGCGTCCGAAGGATGGCCGCTATGGCGAGAATCAGATTCGCTTGCAGCATTAATACCAGTATCAGGTTGTTTTGTAGACGTCGCCCTACAATATTCAAGAGCTCTATCTCGACTCGCTGCGCGCGCTTGGCATCAATACTTCCGAGCATGACATCCGCTTCGTTGAGGATGACTGGGAATCGCCGACGCTGGGTGCCTGGGGCCTGGGCTGGGAGGTGTGGCTGAACGGCATGGAAGTCACGCAGTTCACCTATTTCCAGGAAGTCGGCTCGCTGGTTTGCCGGCCGGTGCTGGGCGAGATCACTTACGGCATTGAGCGTCTGGCGATGTATTTGCAGGGTGTCGAGAATGTCTACGATCTGGTGTGGACGCCGGGCGTGACCTATGGCGATGTGTATCACCAGAATGAGGTTGAGCAATCGACGTATAACTTCGAGCATTCCGATGTCGACTGGCTGTTCGCGCAGTTTGGCAAGTTTGAATCCGAAGCCAAGCGTCTGATGGGTCTTGGCTTGCCGCTGCCGGGTTTCGAAATGGTGATGAAGTGCTCGCATACCTTCAACCTGCTCGATGCGCGTGGTGCGATTTCCGTCACCGAACGCGCCGCTTACATCGGCCGTGTGCGCGCTCTGGCGCGTGAAGTGGCGCAGTCTTACTACGAGTCGCGCGAGCGGCTCGGCTTCCCGATGTGCAAGAAGGGTGCGGAGGTGAGCGCATGAAGAACACGCTACTCATCGAACTCCTTACCGAGGAGCTGCCACCCAAGTCGCTGGCCCGTCTGGGGCAAGTGTTCTTTGATCAGATGCAGAAGTCGCTGCTCGATGCCGGTTTTGTTGATGCTTCCAGTCAGGGCCGCTGGTTCGCCACGCCGCGCCGCCTCGCTGTGCAGTTCCCGGACGTGCTGGCGACGCAGCCCGATCGCGTTGTCGAGCGCAAGGGCCCGGCAGTTGCATCGGGTCTTGATGCGGAAGGCAAGCCGAGCAAGGCGCTCGAAGGCTTTCTGCGTTCTGCGGGGGTGAGCTTCGAACAGTTGGAACGCATCAACGACGGCAAGGCGGAATACTTCGTCGCACGTCAGCAGAAGTCCGGCGAAGCGCTTGATGTGCATCTGGCCGGCATGGTCGAGGCGGCGCTGAAGAAGCTGCCGGTCGCCAAGCTGATGCGCTGGGGCGCGGGTGAGGCGCAATTTGTCCGTCCGGTACACGGCCTTGTGATGCTGCATGGCGCGCGTGTCGTGCCGGGCAGCGTGCTCGGCCTGCCTGCCGGTAATGTGACGCGTGGCCATCGCTTCCTCTGCAGTGCAGTGGTGACGATTGCCAATGCCGACGAATACGAAAGTCGTCTGGAAAATGATGGCCAGGTCATCGTCGACTTTGCCCGTCGTCGTGAATCCATTCGTGGTCAGCTCAGTGCTGCCGCCGGCAAGCTGCAATGTCTGGAAGACGAGGCGCTGCTCGATGAGGTTACCGGGCTGGTCGAATTTCCGGTGGTCTATGAGGCTGGCTTCGAGTCTGAGTTCCTCGCCGTGCCACAGGAATGCCTGATTCTGACGATGAAGGCCAACCAGAAATACTTCCCGCTGTTTGAAAACGGCAAGCTCAGCAATCGCTTTCTGGTTGTCTCCAATATGAAGGTGGCCGATCCGGTGAATATCATCACTGGCAACGCCCGCGTGGTGCGACCGCGACTGGCCGATGCGAAGTTTTTCTTCGAAACTGATCGCAAGACGCCGCTGGTCAACCGCGTCGAAAAGCTCGGCCGTGTCGTGTACCACAACAAGCTTGGTTCGCAGCAGCAGCGCATCGAGCGCCTGCTGGGCATCGCGCGCAAGATCGCTGTGGCGCTGCATGCCGATGTCGCTCACGCCGAGCGTGCGGCGCTGCTTTGCAAGGCGGATCTCGTCAGCGATATGGTCGGCGAGTTTCCCGAACTGCAAGGCATCATGGGCCGCTATTACGCGCTGCATGACGGCGAGCCGGCCGAGGTGGCTGACGCCATCGAGGCGCATTACAAGCCGCGCTACGCTGGCGATACATTGCCGCAGGGTAACGTCGCCTGCGCTGTAGCACTCGCTGACAAACTCGATGCGCTGGCGGGCTTCTTCAGCATCGGCCAGATTCCAACCGGTGACAAGGACCCGTTCGGTCTGCGCCGTGCTGCATTAGGTATCCTGCGCATCCTGATGGAAACACCATTGCCGCTGCCGCTCGACGAGCTGATCGCCGGGGCGATGGAGCTCAACAGTGGCCATGCCGAAGCGCAGATTCAGCTGTTCGACTTCATGCTCGAGCGATTGCGCGGTCTGTTGCGTGATGCCGGGTACGATGCCAATGCTATTGATGCGGTACTGACGCTGAAACCGAAGCGCATCGACCTTGTGATTCCGAAGCTCGAGGCGGTGCGTGTCTTCAAACAACTGCCCGAGGCCGAGGCGCTGGCAGCGGCCAACAAGCGCATCGTGAACATTCTCCGCAAGGCCGAGGTCGGTGTCATTGACGGCGAGGCTGATGTGGCCTTGCTTCAGGAACCGGCCGAGAAGGTGCTGTTCGAGCAGATGACGGCAATCACGCCACGTATCCGCTCATTGGTGGCCGGTGAAGATTATGCCGATGCACTGACGGCACTGGCGGGGCTGCGTGGTGCGGTCGATGGTTTCTTTGATGGCGTCATGGTCATGGCGGAGGAGCCGCTGACGCGGCAGAATCGTCTGGCCCTGCTGCACCAGCTCGCTGGCCTTATGAATCAGGTCGCGGATATTTCCCGGCTGTGAGGAGTCAGGCATGAGGTGTGAGGAGCGAAAAGCGGGATTGATGAGCGTGCCACGGCATAGGACGCACGGCGCCCAATGAAACTCGTCA
>CAZAOQ010000192.1:0-5154 GCA_964486795.1 uncultured Rhodocyclaceae bacterium | reverse complement strand
AGATCTACGACCGCACCACGGGCGAAATCCACTATGGCAAGGTGCCGCCCGGCTCCGTCGTCGTCTCTGGCAACCTGCCGTCGGCCGACGGCAAGTACAGCCTCTATTGCGCAGTGATCGTCAAGCGAGTCGACGCCCAGACCCGCGCCAAGACAGGCATCAACGAATTGCTGCGCGCCGACTGATGCATGCCGTGCCAATCACTCCCTGGGAGACGCAACGATGAGTGCGATGCAACGGCTGTTCCAGTTGATGGCGGACAAGAAGGCTTCCGACATATTCATCTCAACCGGTGCGCCGATCAACATCAAGATCAACGGCGCCGCCATGCCGATCAACCAGCAGATCATGACGTCCGAAATCATTACCGGGCTGCTGCATGAAATTCTCACCGAACCGCAATTCCACGAGTTCGAGGAGGCGCTGGAACTGAACTGCAACTACGGCATCAATGGTGTTGGCAATTTCCGTGTCTCGGTATTTCGTCAGAAGAACTCACCGGCGCTGGTTGTGCGTTACATTCCGGCAGAAATTCCTCGACTCGAAACCCTCAACGTACCGGCCATACTTTCCGAAGTCATCATGGAAAAGCATGGCCTGATCCTGATGGTCGGCGCTACGGGTGCCGGAAAAACGACAACACTGACCTCGATGCTCGACTTCCGTAACGAGCGCAAGAGCGGCCACATCCTCACGCTGGAAGACCCGATCGAGTTCGTTTTCAAGAACAAGAAGTCCATCGTCAACCAGCGCGAAGTCGGCTCCGACACGCGCGATTACAAGGTTGCCCTGAAGAACGCGCTGCGCCAGGCACCGGACTGCATCTTTATTGGCGAAGTACGCGACAAGGACACCATGGGCCAGGCCATTGCCTATGCCCAATCCGGACACCTGTGCCTTGCGACACTGCATGCAAACAACAGCTACCACGCGCTATCGCGCATCATCGGCCTCTACCCACTGGAGAACCGCCCCGCGCTGCTTGCCGACCTGGCGGTGACGCTGAAGGCGGTCATCTCCCAGCGCCTCATCAAGAAGAACGATGGTAGCCGCGTGCCGGCAGTCGAAGTAATGCTCAACTCGCGACACATCGGCGAACTGATCGAGAAAGGCGATATGGACGGCATCCGCGAATCCATGGACAAGAGTATGACACCGGGATCGCAGACCTTCGAACAGGCGCTCTTCAACCTTTACAAGGCCGGCATCATCACGCTCGACGCCGCGACCGCCGCGGCTGACTCGGCCAATAACCTGCTGTTCCTGATTCACAACGATCAGAGCGGCGCGCCAAAGGCTCCGGACAGCGTCGGCACGACCGCTGATATTGCCAACCCAATGAGCATGCCGTCGACCAGCTTCAGCGATTTCAACCTCAAGATGGATTGAGGAAGATCGACTCAGATTCAGTTTTCATCGTCCCCGCGAAGGCGCTCTGCAGGAAGTAAACCTGGGACGCGGGAATCACCAGATGAATCATTCCGAAACCAGATTTACCACACCGATGAATGAAGCAAACGACGTCCTCGAACTGACCAACGCGCTGATCGCGCGCCCCTCCGTCACGCCCAACGATGCCGGCTGCCTTGAGTTGATCAGCGCGCGTCTCAATGCACTCGGCTTCAGGCTTGAACGCATCGACAGCGGTGGCGTGGCTAATCTCTGGGCGCGACGCGGCGATACCGGCCCGCTACTCTGCTTCGCCGGGCATACCGACGTCGTACCGGTCGGCGCACGCGATGCCTGGCACAGCGATCCCTTCCAGCCGACGATCCGCGACGGCATGCTCTACGGCCGCGGCGCCGCCGACATGAAATCCTCGCTGGCCGCCTTCGTCATCGCCATCGAACGCTTTCTCATCCGTCATCCCAATCCATCCGGCTCCATTGCGCTGCTGCTGACCTCCGACGAAGAGGGTGACGCCATCGACGGCACAGTGCGCGTTGTCGAGGCCCTCAAGGCACGCAACGAGCGTATCGACTGGTGTATTGTCGGCGAGCCGACATCGGTCGACAAACTCGGCGACACCATCAAGAATGGCCGCCGCGGTTCGCTCTCCGGCAAGCTGATCGTCAAGGGTATCCAGGGCCACGTCGCCTACCCGCAACTCGCACGCAATCCCGTGCATCAGGCCGCAGCAGCACTGGCCGAGCTGACCACCGAGAAGTGGGACGACGGTAACGAATACTTCCCGCCGACCACCTTTCAGATTTCCAATATCCACGCTGGCAGCGGCGCCGGTAATGTGATTCCGGGCAGCATGGATGTACTGTTCAACTTCCGCTTCGCCACCGTCAGTACCCCGCAAGGATTGCAGGATCGCGTTCATGCCATCCTCGACCGTCACGGCCTCGAATACGAACTACACTGGAACTACTCTGGCAAGCCCTTCCTGACGCCGCGTGGCCAGCTTGTCGACGCGCTGGCAGCCTCGATTCAGGCCGTCGCCGGTGTCGCGGCGCAACTCTCCACCACCGGCGGTACGTCGGACGGCCGCTTCATCGCTGACATCTGTGACGAGGTCGCCGAGTTCGGCCCGCTCAACGCCACCATCCACAAGATCGACGAGTGCATCGCCGTCGCCGATCTCGAACCGCTCGCCCGCTGCTACGAAGGCGCGCTTGACCGCCTGCTAATACACAAGAACAGCCCATGACCATGCCCTGCGACGAACTCTTCACCCTACGCGACTGGCTGCGATACGCCGTCAGCCGCTTCAGCGAAGCCGGCCTGTTCTTCGGCCACGGCTGCGACAATGCCTACGACGAGGCCATCTGGCTGATTCTGCACACGCTGCATCTGCCCAACGATCACCTTGAGCCGTTTCTCGACGCGCGCCTGACGCAGGCCGAGCGCCTCGCCGTGCACAACATCCTCCAGCAGCGCATCACCAAACGCCTGCCGGCCGCCTATCTGACCAATCAGGCCTGGCTCGGCGCCTTCAGTTTCTACGTTGATGAACGCGTCATCGTACCGCGCTCCTACTTCGCCAACCTGCTTGAAGAAGAATTCGCCCCCTGGATTGAATCACCGGATGAGGTCGGCAGCGCACTCGATTTATGTACCGGCTCGGGCTGTCTCGCGATCCTGATGGCGATCACTTTTCCCGAAGCGCATATCGATGCCGTTGACCTCTCATCGGATGCCCTCGCCGTGGCTCGCCGTAACATCAACGAGTACGCGCTTGAATCACGCGTAGAAGCCATCGAGTCGGATCTGTTCAATGGACTCGACAAGCGCCGCTACGATCTCATCGTCTCGAACCCGCCTTACGTCACCAGCGTCTCGATGAATGAGTTGCCGCCGGAATACCGCCACGAACCAGCAATGGCGCTGGCGGCTGGTGAAGACGGCCTCGATATCGTGCGCCGCATCCTCGCCGAGGCCGGTCGTCACCTCAATCCCGGCGGCCTGCTCGCTGTTGAAGTCGGCCACAATCGGCATCTTGTCGAAGCTGCGTTTCCCGAGCTGCCACTCACTTGGATCGACACCGCTGGCGGTGACGAAAAGATTTTCATCATCCACCGAGAACACTTACCTGCACCACACTAAGCAGCCAAAGCCACCAAAGCCACCCATGGTTTAAGCCCCACCGAGGAGATTGAAATGCGCACTCGAATGATTTCCCTTGCCTTGATCACCCTGCTCTGCGCCTGCTCACGCACCCCGCAGCCGATGGTCGACGCCGTCAAGCCAATGCAGCAAAGCATGGAAAAAGCCAAGGGCGTCGAACAGACGCTGCAAAAGGCGCAAGACGCACAACAGAAATCAATGAAGGAGTAACCCATGCCTCGCCATATTCTCGACGAATCCCTGATCCACCCCGCTATCCGTGAAACGGTCGCGCATCACCACGAGGACATCGTCCTTGAAGTAAAAAATGCCGTTGCCAATAATCGCATCATCGTCATCGGCATGGCGCAGAACCCTTATCCCAAGAGGGCCTGCCGCGCACTCAGTGCCAAAAGTATCGCCTTCAAGTATCTCGAATACGGCAGCTACCTCTCCGGCTGGCGGCGGCGCAATGCACTGAAAATGTGGGCCGGATGGTCGACTTTTCCGATGGTTTTTGTCGACGGTATGCTGGTCGGTGGCGCCAAGGAACTCCTTGCATTACTCGGCAACGGCGAACTCGAACGCATGCTCGCAAAGCCGCGCAGCTAAACGCCACACCGCGACTTCCGCCCCTGCGTCGTACGCGATGCAGGCGGCTTTATCTCATACCCCATATCCCCCTTTTGCCCCGTGCTGTGTGACCGCACGCCTGTACGAGCCTACTGAAACGCTGCCCAGAGAGACGGTCATATCGCACAGATAAACGGGATTAAAGCCCCATCTCGAATTTGACGATGATGCAATTGCTCGTATGATGCAAGCGAGAAGGCAGTTCCGATCCGCTCACACAAGGAAGGAGACACGTCATGACGATCTTCGCTCACTACCAGGGTCGCTACGAAGCGGCACAGGAAGAAGATATGTCCATCCAGGAATATCTGGAGCTGTGTCGAAAAGATCCGAACGCCTACGCCAGTGTTGCTGAGCGCTTGCTCGTCGCGATCGGCGAACCAGAACTGGTCGACACCCGTCTCGACCCGCGTCTTTCGCGCCTCTTTGCCAACAAGATTATTAAGATCTATCCGGCCTTCCGCGATTTCTACGGCATGGAAGAAGCGATCGAGAGCATCGTCGCCTACATCCGTCACGCCTCACAGGGCCTTGAGGAAAAGAAGCAGATTCTCTACCTGCTCGGCCCGGTCGGTGGCGGCAAGTCGTCGCTTGCCGAGAAACTGAAGGCCCTGATGGAGAAGATGCCGTTCTACGCCATCAAGGATTCACCGGTCCATGAATCACCACTGAGCTTGTTCAACGGCGACGAGGATGGTCCCATCCTCGAAGAAGATTTTGGCATCCCGCGCCGCCACCTCAACGCCATTATGTCGCCGTGGGCTGTCAAGCGTCTGCACGAGTTCAATGGCGACATCACACGCTTCCGCGTCGTCAAGCTGTATCCGTCAGTGCTGAAGCAGGTCGCTGTTTCCAAAACCGAACCCGGTGATGAGAACAATCAGGACATCTCCTCACTGGTCGGCAAGATTGACATCCGCAAGCTCGAGGAATACTCCCAGAATGACCCAGATGCCTACAGCTACTCAG
>CAZAOQ010000191.1:0-5173 GCA_964486795.1 uncultured Rhodocyclaceae bacterium | reverse complement strand
GGGATTGATGAGCGTGCCACGGCATAGGACGCACGGCGCCCAATGAAACTCGTCATCCTCGATCGCGACGGCGTCATCAACTACGATTCCGACCAGTTCATCAAGACGCCGGATGAGTGGCGGCCGATTCCCGGCAGCCTTGAGGCCATTGCACGGCTCAACCAGTGGGGCTATCGCGTCGTCGTGGCGACCAACCAGTCAGGCATCGGGCGCGGCCTGTTTGAGATGGACATGCTCAACAGCATCCACAACAAGATGATGAAGAGTGCGGCACAGGTCGGCGGCCGCATTGATGCGGTGTTTTTCTGTCCGCACACCACCACCGATGATTGTGCCTGCCGCAAGCCCAAGCCGGGCATGCTCCATGAGATCGCCTCGCGCTACAACACGGATCTCAATGGTGTGCCCTTGATTGGCGATTCACTGCGCGATCTTCAGGCTGCTACGGCTATTGGCGCGCAGCCGATGCTGGTGATGACCGGCAAGGGCGTCAAAACTGTGGACGACCCCGAGTTGCCACCGTCCACGCTCGTCTTCCCCGATCTGACGGGCGCTGTCGCCTACATCACCGCCTGAGGCCTCGCCGAGACGCTCTTTCAATGAATTACTTACGCTCCATTCTGTTCCTGCTGCTGATACTGATCTTCACGCCACCTTACGCGTTGCTGATGATTTTCTGCTTCCCCCTGCCGCATCGGGCGCGTCGCTATACGGCGGTGCCTTGGGTATATCTGACCATCTGGCTGATCAAGCATTTGCTGGGTATCGACTACCGTGTGCTTGGCCGTGAAAATATTCCCGCGCAGTCTGCCGTGATTCTCTCCAAGCACCAGTCGGCGTGGGAAACGGTGGTGCTGCAGCAGGTGTTCCCGCTTGCGCTATTCGTCTGGAAGAAAGAACTGCGCTGGCAGATTCCCTTCTTCGGCTGGGCGCTGGCGGTAATCCCGATGATTTCTGTTGATCGCAAGGGTGGCAAGCACGCCTTGAAACAATTGGTGACGCAGGGGCGTCTGCGGCTATCTCAAGGCTATCCTGTGGTGATTTTTCCGGAAGGCACGCGCACCGAGCCGGGTAAGCACCGCAAGTTCAAAGTCGGGGGTGCCTTCATGGCGGTGAAGATCGGTGCGCCGGTACTGCCTGTGGCGCTTAACTCGGGAGAGTTCTGGGGGCGCAATGCGTTCTTCAAGACCCCCGGCACGGTCACCGTCAGCATCGGCCCGGCGATCGAAACGATCGGGTTGCGCGCAGATGAAGTCAATGCTCGCGCCGAGGCTTGGATCGAAGCCGAAATGGCTCGCATCAGTCCTCATCTTTATCCCCATGAAACCTCGTCTGACGCGAGTTCCGCGCAGCCCGCAACTCGCGCTGCGATTTGAGGCGGACACGCCCGATCGCACCGTGCGTTGGTGCGATGGTGCGGAATTCGCCTATCTGGGTGGCATCGCCACCGTCTGCGTCGCCACCCCTCGCGACGCGGCCGTTCTCGAAGGGCGCGTACTGTATCTTCCTCAGCCCCCAGGCGCCACACCGCGCCAGATTCAGGACGGCGTCGAGGCCTGGCTGCGTCAGGAAGCCGGACGCGTGATCGGCGTCAGTTTGGAGCGCGAAGCACAGCGCATCGGCTGCCCACTGCCCGGTTGGTCGTTCTCCTTTTCTGCGCGCGCTGGCTGGGTGCAACATCATGCCGATGGTTCGCTGCGCATCAACTGGCGCCTGATCGAGCAGCCACCTGACACCATCGACCAGGTTGTTGCCGCTGCCGTAGCCGCGTTGCCCCGCGCCGGTGTGACGGGCGATTTGTGGGGAATACCTGAGGTATGAAGACGGGCCTCTTCACCGCCTTCGAGCAGCTTTCCTTGTTCAGGCTGCCTGATCCGCCGCGCCGAATTACGACGCCATCCAGCCCGCCGCGACAGCGCCACGTCCACCTTGGTAACCAGATCGTCGCCTACATGCTGCGCCAGGGTCAGCGCCGTCGACGTCTCTCACTGACCATCGACGAGCGCGGCCTGATCGTCGGCGCCCCGGGACGCGTGAGCCTTGTCGAGATCGACACCTTCATCCACTCAAACGCCGAATGGGTGCTTGCAAAACTGGCGGAACACACCAACCGGCAAACCCGTCGTCACCTCGCTGTGCGTGACGGTGCTCGGTTGCCGCTGCTTGGCGCAGATATCGGCTTGCGCATTGTCTCTGGTGCGAATCGCAGCCGCTGGCACGACGACTACCTGCTGCTCGAAGCCCGCGAAGGTACGGATAGTGACGATCATGCCCGGCTTGTGCGCCGCGCCCTGCAACGCCGCGCGCTGGTCTTGTTTGACGACCGCCTGAGCCACTACGCCGCGCGTCTCGGACGCACGCCGCCACGTCTTGGCCTCTCCAGTGCGCGCACACGCTGGGGCAGTTGTAGCCTGAAGAGTGGCATCCGCATCAACTGGCGGCTGATCCATCTGCCGCTGGCGCTGGTCGACTACGTGATTGCCCATGAGCTGGCGCATCTCATCGAAATGAACCACAGCCCGCGCTTCTGGGCGGTAGTAGAGAGCATCTATCCGGATTGGCAAGCGGCGCGTCTTGAGCTCAAGGCACTCGGTAAGGAAATTCCGGTTTTATAGGAGCGATCCTTCCAGTCTGCAAGCCGGGTTTGCCGGCTTTTTGCTTGATGAGATGACTTCTTGCCTGATTGTTCACCAGAATGTTGATGGGCCTCGTTGCGCCGGAAACGCCAATATGCTAAAAGTCTTCTTTACCGGCAAGTAATGCGGTTCTTCGATTATCTGCGCGAACACAGGATCATTCCTTGGCTTCTCCTTCTCCAGGCAAGGCAGCGGCACCACCGTCCACCCCGGCGACGAGCCAGGACGATGACGATGATGAGTTTTCGCTGGACTTCACCATTCCCTCCAGGCTTGCCAAGCTTTCCACGGCTTCGGTTCAGGAAAGCAAGCCCAAGCTTGAGCTGACGCTCGAGCCGCAGTCACCTGCGGCAGGGGCCGCCGCACCGCTTGCCGTCTCCCTTGAAGCACCTGTGGTGGTCGCACCGTCGGTTCCCACGTTTCCGCTCGTCCATCTCAATGCGACCGTTGAGCAGGGCGCGCAGTTGTTCGCTAGGGGCCAAGTGGGCGAGGCGCGCAAGATACTTGAAGCGGCGCTGAAAGATGGCAAGGCCATCGAAGCGATCTGGTGTCTGCTGTTCGATGTCTATCGCGTGCTGGGTGCCCAGGAAACTTTCGAAAAGTTGGCACTCGATTTTGCTCGGCGTTTCGAGAAATCGCCGCCAGCCTGGGGCGTCCAGTCTGTCAGCAAAACTCCGGCTGCAGGTGATGGCCGTGCGTCCGTTGCCCTCACCGGATCGTTGAATTCGCGGTGTGCATCACAGTTTGCCAAGCTGGTGACGGTGGCCAAGACGCGCTCAATGCTGCGTCTCGATCTTTCCAAAATTCAGGATGCCGACAACGGCGGTTGCGCGCTGTTGCTCAGCACAATCCATTGTCTGAAGAACACCCCGTGCGAAATGGTGCTGGGTGGCGCCGAACATCTGGCCGAAATGCTCAAGGACAAGGTGGCTTCGGGCACCCGCGAGAATGATGCGGTGTGGCTGTTGCAACTGGAGCTCTATCAGCGGCTCAATCTCGTCGATGCCTTCGAGGAAATGGCGTTGAATTACGCGATTACCTTCGAGGTGTCACCACCTTCCTGGGAAGCGCCGAAGGCGGTTTCGTCAGGCGCCGAGGATATCGATGAGTTGCCCGAGCTTTTTGTCGACGACGAAAAGGCGGCCACACTGAGTCTTTCCGGGGAATTACTGAACGCAGGCATCAACAGCTTTTTAGCGATTGGCGCCGCGTTTGCCGAGGACTCGACCGAAGATGTCCTTGTCGATTTCGCCCAGTTATCACGCATTGATCAGGATAGCGCGATGGTGTTGCAGCAAGTCCTGTCTGCATTGCCGAGGGGTGAGCGTGGCGAACGGCGTGTGCGCTTGTCTGGATGTAGCCACATGGTCGCCGCATTGCTGGAAATGGCCGGAATCGGCAAACTCGCGTTGGTGGAACGGGCGCGCGTCTGAGCATCTGATCTGGCCGGTGTTCGTGCCGTGTTTGCTGCGTACCTTGGCAGCACACCTTGAAATTCTCGATCCGGCCACCATCTAGATCGACAAATCCCATCGTACAACCGCGCATTTTCACATTGCACATTTGTACATTCGCAATATGCGCAACCTACGCGCAACCCAGAAGGCTTTTCAATGGAACAGTATCGAGGCACGACTATTCTTTCAGTGCGTCGCGGCAATCAGGTCGCGCTTGGCGGTGATGGTCAGGTGACGCTGGGCAACATCATCATCAAGTCCGGCGCACGCAAAGTGCGTCGGCTCTATAACGAGCAAATCCTAGCTGGTTTCGCCGGCGGCACTGCGGATGCGTTCACGCTTTTCGAACGCTTCGAAGCCAAGCTGGAAAAGCATCAGGGCAAGCTGCTGCGCTCCGCTGTCGAACTCGCCAAGGACTGGCGCACCGATCGTATGCTGCGTCGTCTCGAAGCCATGCTCGCCGTTGTTGACCGCGAGCATTCGTTGATCATCACCGGCAACGGCGATGTACTGGAGCCCGAGTTGGGCATCGTCGCCATTGGGAGTGGTGGCCCCTATGCGCAGTCCGCGGCACGCGCGCTGCTCGAGAACACGGATCTCGCACCGGCTGACATCATCAAGAAATCGCTATCCATCGCGGGTGACCTGTGCATTTACACCAATCAGAACCATCTGATCGAAACGCTGGATTGACGCTACGTATTCGGCGCCTCACTCTTCACTTTCCACGCTTCACTCAAGAACACCATGAGCCAAATGACGCCCGCCGAGATTGTCTCGGAACTCGATAAGCATATCGTTGGTCAGCCTGATGCCAAGCGCGCCGTTGCTATCGCCTTGCGCAACCGCTGGCGGCGTGCGCAGGTGGCTGAGCCGCTGCGCGGCGAGATCACGCCGAAGAACATCCTGATGATCGGCCCGACAGGTGTCGGCAAGACGGAGATCGCGCGTCGCCTGGCCCGATTGGCGGATGCGCCCTTCATCAAGGTCGAGGCCACCAAGTTCACCGAAGTGGGCTATGTCGGCAAGGATGTCGACTCGATCATCCGGGACCTGGCGGAGGTCGCCGTCAAGCAAACC
>CAZAOQ010000190.1:0-5208 GCA_964486795.1 uncultured Rhodocyclaceae bacterium | reverse complement strand
CGAAGAATTCACGCCACGCTGGCTGCACGCGGCGACGCGCGGCCGACAGGTCGCGATCAAGCCCTTGCTGATGGACAGCCACTTGGTCGTCGGCATCGGCAATATCTACGCATCGGAAAGCCTGTTCCGCGCCGGCATCGATCCACGCACACCCGCCGGGCGCATCGGCCCGCAACGCTATGCACGTCTCGTCATCGAAATTCGCGCGACACTGGAGGCCGCCATCGCCGCAGGCGGCAGCAGCCTGCGCGACTTCATTCATTCAGACGGCAGCGCGGGATATTTTCAGCAGCAATACTTCGTCTATGGCCGGACGGGCGAGCCGTGTCGCATTTGCGGCACGCCGATCCGCACGCTGCGTCAGGGGCAGCGTGCAACCTTCTACTGCGGACATTGCCAGCGCCCGTAATGTCCAGGCGACTGGCGGCTGGCGACGAGCCGCTCCTGCGAGTTATGCGTTGCGTCCGACGTCTTACTTGTCCGCAGTCAGCTTGAGAAACTTGTCCATCAGCTGATCCTTGGTCTCGACGCGATCCGGGTCGTTCGGGATGCAATCGACGGGGCAGACCTCACGACATTGCGGCGTGTCGAAATGGCCGACGCATTCGGTGCACTTGTCCGGGTCGATCTCGTAAATCTCGTCGCCTTGCGAAATCGCGTTGTTCGGGCATTCCGGCTCGCACACATCGCAGTTGATGCATTCGTCGGTGATTATCAGAGCCATTGCAAAATCCTTTTCAGTCTTTCTGGGTGAGTTTTTCGGCGATCCGTCCGACCACCAGGGGCGGCACGAACTTTTCGATCGGCCCGCCAAGCAGGGCGATCTCGCGCACCATGGTTGCAGAAATGAACATGTATTTTTCAGCCGGCGTCAGGAACACAGTTTCGACATCCGGATAAAGGATACGGTTCATTCCTGCCATCTGGAATTCGTATTCGAAGTCCGAAACTGCGCGCAAACCGCGCAGGATGATGCGCGAATTGTGTTGCTGAAGAAACTCCATCAGCAGGCAGTCGAAACCGTAGACCTCGACGTTCTTATGTTCAGCGAGCACTTCGCGCGCGATGACAACCCGCTCGTCAAGGTCGAAGAGCGGCCGCTTGGTCGGGCTCTCGGCCACGCCGACAACCACGTGGTCGAAGAGTTTGGCAGCACGCAGCACGAGATCTTCGTGCCCCTTGGTGAGGGGATCGAAGGTGCCGGGGTAAACGGCAATTCGGTGGCTCATGAGTGCTCCAGTAGTTGATAAAACACCTGCCCTGCCTGACCGCTCTTCACGCTGCGCCACGAACCGAGGGCGTCCACCGCGTGCTCGGCCTCGATATAGAGCCGTGCATCGGGTTTCGCCATCCGCTCCAGATGCGGGGCAATGCGCTCAAGCCAGCCCTGATGGTAGGGTGGATCGAGGAACACCAGATCGTAAGGTTGGGCGACGGTGGGAGCGAATTTTAGCGCATCTGTGCGGATCAGCTCCATTTGCCTGCCAACCGGCCCACCGGCAAGCCCCTGAGCGTTTTGCTGCAGTGCCTTGAAGGCATCTGCCGCCTGCTCGACAAACGTAACGCACGCAGCGCCGCGCGAGGCGGCCTCGAAACCGAGTACGCCGCTGCCGGCAAAGAGGTCGAGACAGCGCAAATCGGACAGGTCGTGCCCCAGCCAGTTGAACAGCGTGACCCGCACGCGGTCCGGTGTCGGCCGCAAACCCTGAAGATTGTCGGCCACCTTGATGAGCCGGCTGCGCCACTCGCCGCCGGTAATGCGAATGCGCGCCATCTCGCCGCTATCCTTGAAATCAGTCTGCCGCCACCACCACCGTCACCATGTGCTCCGGCTTCACATGGCGGGCAAAAGCTTCGCGCACCTGCTGCGCTGTGACGGCCTCGACCTTGTGGGCGTAATTGTCCAGGTAATCCAGTGGCAGGCCATAGAAGCCGATCACCGCGAGGTAGCCAAGAATCTTGGCATTGCTGTCGAGCTTCAACGCCAGACCGTCGACGAGGTTCTGCTGAGCCGCCTTGAGTTCTTGCGGCGTTGGGCCGTTTTTGAGGAAGCCATCAAGGGTCGCCTCGACCACCTTGATCGCATCGGCTGCCTGAGCGCGCTTGGTCTGCAGGCCGATCGCGAACGGGCCTTCGAGCTTGCGCGGATCGAAGTAGCTATACACGCTGTAGGCATAACCACGCTTCTCGCGCACCTCTTTCATTAGCCGCGAGACAAAACCGCCACCGCCGAGCACGTAGTTGCCGACCAGCAGAGGAAAGAGGTCAGCGTCGCCACGTTTGATCGCAGGCAGACCGATATAGATATGGCTCTGCATCGCCGGATGCGGCAACCGCAGTTCAATGCGTGCGGGTGACGTCACCACCGGCAACATGACTGCATCGGGCGCATCGGGCAGCGCGTCGGTCAGACGCGCAGCGATCAACTCGGCCTCGGCACGGGTCACATCACCGATGATCGAAACCACCGCCCGGTGCGCGCCAAAATGCGTGCGCCAGTAAGTCGTCACGTCATCGCGCGTAATGGCGCCGATGCTGGCAACCGTGGGCACAACGCCGTAAGGATGATTCGGGTAAATCGCCTGCTGGAAACGCCTGGCGGCGATGCTGTCCGGCCGCGTCTCGGCTTCCTGGATAGCGGCAGCGGAGCGCACTTTCTCGCGCGCCAGCACCTCGTCCGGGAAGGTCGGCGCACTGAGCACTGCGCGCATCAGTGCCAGTGCCGCTTCGCGCTCCTTCGGTGCAACGAGTGTGCGCAAGCCAACACCCGCGCGATCCGCGTCGGTGCTCATGCCGAGGTTCGCTGCAATATCAGCCAGCTTCTCGGCGATCTGCTCTTCATTGAGCACCACATCGCCCAACTTCGCGCCGCTGTCGAGCAAGCTATTGGTCAGACTCGCCACACCCGACTTGCCGGGCGGATCGTAGGCTGTGCCGGCGCTGAAATCGATGCGCACGTCGAGGATGGGCAGCGCATGACTGGAGACAAAATAAACGCGGGCGCCAGAGGGCGCAGTCCAGTGCTCAATATTCACGCCGGCCTGCGCCTGCATCGGCAGCAGCGCGAAAAGACTCAGCAGGAGCGTAGTGAAGATAGTAAAGATGGAGAAGATTCTGTTCATGGATACGTTCCCGTGGAGGTTCTCGTCAGTGGCCATGGGTCGCAGTCGCGCGGGCTGCCGCAGCGGCCCCGGCCTCGGCCTGTGCGCTGATGGGCTGCGGATCGAGCGTGGCGACAGTCAGCGTGTCGTCGTCGAAATACTTCTTCGCCACAGCCTGCACCTCCGCCGCTGTCACACTGCGTAACTGGTCGAGCATCCTGTCGATGTCCTGCCAGTGCATGCCGATCACCTCAAGCGCCCCGATTTCCATCGCCTGCCCCATCATCGAATCGCGCTTGTAGATCTGCCCGGCGATGGTCTGTGTCTTGACGCGTGCCAGTTCTTCCTCGGTCACGCCCTTGTCCTGGATGGCGCGAATTTCGGCACGCAGCGCGGCCTCAAGTTCAGTCACGGTATGACCTTCGGCCGGCTGACCATCGAGGAGAAATTGTGCCTCGCCGCGCAGCGTCGCGTCGTAACCGGCACCGGCCGATTGCGCAATCTTCTGGCCGCGCACCAAGTTGCGGGCGAAACGTGAGGCATCGTGACCATCGAGAATCGCCGCGAGCATCTGCAAAGCATAGGGATCGCGATCCTTGCCCACATCCTTGAGTTTGGGCACCTTCCAGGCCATCACCAGATAGGGCAGCTTGGCCGGTGCCTTGACGTCGATGCGCTTGATGCCAAGCTGTTTTGGTTCGGCCAGCGGCCGCCGTTCCGGCAGCGCGTGTGGCTTGACGACGCCATAAGTTTTCTCGGCGAGCTTGAACAGCGCTGTGTGATCGACATCGCCGACCACCACCAAAGTCGCATTACGCGGCGTGTACCAGCGCTTATACCAAGCCTCGGCATCCTGCCAGGTCATGTGTTCGAGATCATTCATCCAGCCGATCACCGGACGACGGTAGGGATGCGTCTGAAAAGCCATCGCATTCATGCGCTCGTACAGTAGCGAATGCGGATTGTCATCGGTACGCATGCGCCGCTCCTCCATGACCACCTTGAGCTCCGGCGCGAATTCCTTCTCGTCGAGTTTGAGGTTCGCCATGCGGTCGGCTTCAAGCGTCATCATCTCAGGCAACGCACGCTTCGGCACCTGCTGGAAATAAGCCGTGTAATCCTGACTGGTGA
Source organism: uncultured Rhodocyclaceae bacterium (assembly GCA_964486795.1). Lineage (GTDB taxonomy): Bacteria > Pseudomonadota > Gammaproteobacteria > Burkholderiales > Rhodocyclaceae > Sterolibacterium. Next base: position 976 of record CAZAOQ010000190.1, on the reverse strand, counting down.
AGGCGTTGTCGCGCCCGCCGGCCGCCGCAACGCGCCGCGAGAACTCACCGGGGCCGACCTTCTGCGTGCCCTTGAACATCATGTGTTCAAGCATGTGCGCGAGGCCCGAGGAACCATCCACCTCGTCGATAGCGCCGGTGCGATACCAGACCATATGCACGACCGTCGGTGCGCGATGATCCTCCTTGACGATCACATGCATACCATTGGCAAGCGTCGTTTCGTAAGGATTGGCGAAGGCCGTCGTTGCGGCCAGGGGACTGGCGAGCAGCGTCGCCAGCAAGATAGGAATACGTAAGCGGTTTAGCATCATGAGTGAGGGTTCGGTAATGTTAAAATTGCCGGCTTAAGAAGCGGCATCATAAAGTCATCGGCGACGCCGCGCCATATTCATGCCCATTCTTTGATTGCCTTCCCCCATGTTTAGTTTCCTCAAGAAGAAATTCGGCGGCGCAGACGAGGTTGTCGACCAGACACCAGCGGTCGCAGATACTCCCGATGCACACAAAATCCCCCATACCCCTGATACCAAAAAGGTTGAGGCCAAGACAGAGGACGCTGCTGCAGAAAAGAAACCGAGCTGGAAGGAACGTCTGCGCAGTGGCCTGGCGCGCACCCGCAACCAGCTCACTGGCTTGTTCAGCCGCGCGAAGATCGACGACGAACTGCTCGAAGAGCTGGAGACGACATTGTTAATGTCTGACGTTGGCGTCGAGGGCACTCAATATCTGCTCGACGAGCTGAAAAAGTGCGTCAAGCGCGACCAGCTTGAATCTCCGGCGCAACTTCAGACGGCGCTCACCGACATTCTCGAAGGCCTGTTGAAGCCACTCGAAATCCCGCTCGACACCAGCGCGCACAAGCCCTTCGTCATCATGCTGGCTGGCGTCAATGGGGCCGGCAAGACCACCTCGATCGGCAAGCTGGCGCGCCACTTCCAGGCCCAGGGCAAATCGGTATTACTCGCCGCCGGCGA
>CAZAOQ010000189.1:0-5265 GCA_964486795.1 uncultured Rhodocyclaceae bacterium | reverse complement strand
TTTCATCTTGATTTGAACTTGCGCGGCTTTTTGCGGCTACTTGTTCAGTGAATCCCTAGATGCGACACTTTGTCAGCACCCAGCCAAGACGTCTGATTTGAAGCAGCCCGAAGCCCACGACTACCTTTAACGATGGAGCTACAATTTTTTTGGGTGCGGATCACACGTTTCAAGCACGACGACACTCCTCCAAGCCCCCCCCCGGCCGAACGACAAGTTGACACTCGATATAAACTTAAAATCAAGGCATCACGTCGAGGGCTTGAAAGGCCATACGTAAAGGACAGCCTATAGCTTGGCAAAGGCTTCGATGACTTCCGCAGGGGCCTGCACCAGCTCAATCAGCACGCCCTCACCAGCGATCGGAAACTGCTCGTTGGCCTTCGGATGCAGGAAGGTGATGTCGTAGCCTGCGGCGCCCTTACGGATACCACCGGGGGCAAAACGCACACCCTGCGCCGTGAGCCATTCGACGGCAACCGGCAGATTGTCCACCCACAGGCCCACATGGTTCAGTGGCGGCTCATGCACGGCGGGCTTCTTCGCTGCGTCGAGTGGCTGCATCAGATCCACCTCAACCTTGAACGGGCCGCTGCCCATGGTAGTGATGTCCTCATCCACATTCTCCTTCTCGCTGACGAAGTTGCCCGTTACGGTGAGGCCGAACATGTCGACCCACAGCTTACGCAGACGATCCTTGGAGGGACCGCCGACGGCGATCTGCTGGATACCAAGGATTTTAAAGGGGCGCTGCATGGCATTATTCGATTGGCTCATTTGGTATTGCTCCTGCGCAAAAGAAAGTAAAGGCCGAGTAGGATCATCGGCACGCTCAGCCACTGCCCCATGCTGACAACATAGCTGTGACCGAAGATACCGACATCTGGCTCGCGGAAATATTCGCCGATGGAACGCATCACCCCATAACCCAGAAGGAAGGCGCCGGAGAGTGCGCCATCTTTGCGGGGCTTCGAGGCATACCACCAGATAATAAAGAACAGGAGCACGCCCTCGAGTCCCGCTTGGTAGAGCTGGGAGGGATGACGTGGCAGATTATCAACGTGAGGAAACACCATCGCCCACGGCAAGGAAGGATCGGCTGGACGGCCCCAGAGTTCGCCATTGATGAAGTTGCCGATGCGCCCTGCAGCCAGACCCAGCGAAGACAGCGGTGCAATGAAGTCGGTGACTTGAAGGAAGCGCTTTTTCTTGCGCCAGGCAAACAGAGCCATGGCGATGATGACGCCGATGAAGCCGCCGTGAAAACTCATGCCACCCTTCCAGATGGCGAAGATATCCTGAGGGTTGGCAAGAAAATAGGACGGCTCGTAGAACAGAACCTGGCCAAGACGGCCACCAAGAATCACGCCAAAAACACCGTAGAACAGCATGTCATCGACGTCCTGCGACGAAATACCAAGCTCTGGGATACGCTTGGCACGCCAGGTACCCAGCAGCAAAAACGACAGGAAGGCGACGAGATACATCAGGCCATACCAATGCACGGCCAGCGAGCCAACCTTAATAGCAATAGGATCGAGTTGCGGATGTACGAGCATGGAGTGAGTCCAATTACGCTAAAATTCGCATTCTAACTTAGCGCCGCTCACCGCCTCTTTCTTACTGGCGATCGGCTCGCCGCCTCAGGAGACCGTCATGCCCGAATATCGTTCACGCACATCCACCCACGGTCGCAATATGGCCGGTGCTCGCGCCCTATGGCGCGCCACCGGCGTCAAGGATGGCGACTTCGGCAAGCCCATTATCGCCGTGGTGAATTCTTTCACCCAGTTCGTCCCCGGCCATGTACATCTCAAGGACATGGGCCAACTCGTCGCCCGGGAAATCGAGGCAGCTGGCGGCATCGCCAAGGAATTCAATACCATCGCTGTCGATGACGGCATCGCCATGGGTCATGCTGGCATGCTGTATTCACTGCCCTCGCGCGAACTGATCGCCGATTCCGTTGAATATATGGTGAACGCCCATTGCGCAGACGCGATGGTGTGCATCTCAAACTGCGACAAGATCACCCCCGGCATGCTTATGGCATCAATGCGCCTGAATATCCCGACCATCTTCGTCTCTGGTGGGCCGATGGAGGCCGGCAAGGTGAAGTGGGGTGGGAAAACCATCGCTATCGACCTTGTTGATGCCATCCTCAAAGGTGTCGACAGCGGCTCTTCAGATGAAGAAGTCGACAGCTACGAGCGTTCTGCCTGCCCGACCTGTGGCTCCTGCTCAGGAATGTTCACCGCCAACTCAATGAACTGCTTGACCGAAGCGCTGGGCCTCTCCTTGCCTGGTAACGGCTCGCTGCTCGCCACCCATGCCGACCGCAAGCAATTGTTCCTTCGCGCCGGCCGCATCATTGTCGAACTTTGCCAGCGCTACTACGGCAAGGATGACGCCAGCGTGCTGCCGCGCTCGATTGCCAGCTTCAAGGCCTTCGAGAATGCAATGAGCCTCGACGTGGCAATGGGTGGCTCAACCAATACGGTATTGCACCTGCTCGCCGCTGCTCGCGAAGCCCAGGTCGACTTCACCATGAAAGACATCGACCGAATCTCACGGCGCGTTCCCTGCATTGCTAAGGTGGCACCAGCGGTGCAGGAATACCACATGGAGGACGTACATCGCGCCGGCGGCATCATGGCCATTCTCGGCGAACTCGATCGTGGTGGACTGTTGCACACCAACCTGCCAACCGTGCACACAAAAACCCTCGCCGAAGCACTACAAATCTACGATGTGCTGCGCGCCCATGACGGTACCATCTTTGATTTTTTCCGCGCGGCACCCGGTGGCATACCGACGCAAACAGCCTTCTCGCAGAACCGTCGCTACCCCGAGCTTGATCTCGACCGCAGCAAAGGCTGCATTCGCGATGTCACCAATGCCTACACGAAGGAAGGGGGACTAGCCGTTCTGTTCGGCAACATTGCTGAGAAAGGCTGCATCGTCAAGACCGCCGGCGTTGATGAAAGTATCTGGAAATTCACAGGCACCGCCCGCGTCTATGAGAGCCAGGAAGACGCCGTAACCGGCATTCTTGGGGATGAGGTCAAAGCCGGTGACGTGGTAGTCATTCGCTACGAAGGGCCGAAGGGCGGTCCGGGCATGCAGGAGATGCTTTACCCAACCTCCTATCTCAAATCGAAGGGCCTCGGCGCAACGTGCGCATTGCTAACCGACGGACGCTTCTCCGGTGGCACCTCGGGTCTTTCGATCGGTCACGCCTCTCCGGAAGCCGCAGCAGGCGGCGCCATCGGCCTCATCGAAAACGGCGACGAAATCGAGATCGATATTCCCGGCCGGCGTATCCACCTTAAGGTCAAGTTCAACGAACTCGCATTGCGCCGCCAGATGATGGAAGAAAAAGGTGCTGACGCCTGGAAGCCAGCGACACGCCAGCGTGTCGTTTCTGCAGCACTGCAAGCCTACGCAGCATTGACCACCTGTGCTGACACTGGGGCGGTGCGCGACGTCTCGCAACTGACACAACGGAGTAAATAAGATGGTTTGACGATTCCGGCGCAAGCGCCGGGATCGTCAGTGATCGATAACGATTTCGCCATCCTGCAGCTTGGCAGTGGCCGCCCCCATGTCGTCCGCGACCTGTATGACCTGGCGGCCAATGCGTATCTCGGTGCCGAAATACAAGGCCTTACGAACGACGATACGTGCCTGATCTACGGTTGCCTGCTGCTCCTCAAGCCTGACCAACTCATCGTTAAGCACCTCAATTTCGTCTTGTAACTGGACTTGGGTGTTATCCGTCTTTTCACCGAGCCCCTCCTTGTTCCTCTGCGGATTCTGCTGCAGGTAACGCTGCAACAGAATCACGCGCTCGAGATCGTCGCCCTTCTGCTGCAATTGGCGCCGCTTCGTCAGCATGATTTCGTCCAGATAAGGATCGAGTCCGACCTGAACCCGCGTCCTGGTTCCGGTAACTGAGCCCATCACATTGCACTCGATCTGCTCGGTCGCCTGCGCCGTACCGCCAACCAAATATCCACCACGGGGCCCGCCCTTGCCGATGACAATCCTCTTGGTCGCTATCAGCTCACAGTGGGTCGCTTCGCGATCAATCAGAATCGAATCACCTGACTCAACGTGGGCATTCTCAGCAAAGTGGGCCTGCAAGGTGCCGCCGCAATGAATGCGTGCAGTATCACTCGGTAGCGCATTGGCCGCCCCCATACGCCCCTCGCCACGACCGATGATGCCGCCCTTTACCGAGACATTGCCACCAGCACGAATCTCGGCGGCTTCGATAGTACCCCTGACAATGACATCACCCGTCACATTCACCCGCATCCCGGACCGAATATCGCCAGTGACATTCAGCGTGCCCTCAAAATTGATGCTGCCTGTTTCGAAGTCGACGTTGGCAACGTCGATTACGGGATTAACCTTCACACCACACGCCACCACCACAGGCTGTCCCGCCAGCGTTGCCACGAGCAAGTCAGGATCAGCGGGATCGGGTGCTGCGCCTTGTAGATCCAGGAAAAACGACTCGTCACTGATGGCACGCGGCATCACCACTTCATTATGAATATTCGTACCACTCTTCCCCGGTACGGGTGGTTGCCGACGCATCAATGCATCATTTGGATGGACCAGCAGCAGACGGCTAATGTCCGCAAAACGGATGACGGCATTTTCGTCTGCCACGGCCTCGTCCGCTGCGATCTCCTCAAAAACCGGCTGGAATACGGTGGCCACACCCTCCTGCGGCGGAACCCCTTGCGCGATCAAAAGATGCTCACAGTGACCTGCATTGACCGCAGCACCCAGAGCCGCGTGCCGAATACCGAAGGTAATACGCTGCTGATACAAGGCATCGATCACTGCAGAGCCGGCAGACTTGCCACCCTGCGGTGAGATCAACGTGAGATAGGCGGACATCAGATCATCACTTACCGTCAACATAAACTCGCCATCACGGCGCTGTCCGATGACCTGCTCGATTAATTGCTCCGCCTCTGCGCAGCTGCGTACGAAGCTGATAAGTGCCGCGTCGTCGATGAAGTAGTCGCCGCAACCACTCGCTACCAATCGTGTTTGAATCGACGTCACATCGGGTAACGCTGCACCTGATGCAGGATCATAGGATACACACAAATCGCCGCTCTCGTCGTCGACAGAAAAACCCAGTCCTTGCGAAGATTCAGTCATTTCGTTGTCCTACATCCAGTAGGTGAAACCCGCTACGACCAGGCTATCCGACACAATTAACCGTTCCTGCCATTAATTTAG
>CAZAOQ010000188.1:0-5480 GCA_964486795.1 uncultured Rhodocyclaceae bacterium | reverse complement strand
TCGGCGCCAGTCTGGCCGCCATGAAGCGCCTTGGCCAGCCCGAGGATGTGGCCGACGGCGTGGCTGCGCTGGTTTCCCACGACGGCCGCTGGATTACTGGGCAGAACATTCACGTCGATGGCGGCACGATCATCATTTGAGGCGGGGCGCGTGCGATGCTCGCTCAGTAAAGAATCGATCTTCTGGTATTCCATACAGCGCTCGCGCAAGAGGTATCCAGTGCGTTCCTGGGCATCCGCTACCGCTTTCAGTTGGATGCGGTCAGTAGGCTGGCATAGTGTCTCTGACTCTCCATTTCCGAACTGGCCGAAAAACCTAGGTCACGCAACAGTCCATCCTTGAGACCGTAAATCCAGCCATGCACAATCAGTGGCTGATCGCGGTTCCAGGCATCGCGAACGATGGTGGTTTCGCAAACGTGGCGGGCTTGCTCGAGGACGTTGAGTTCGCACAGACGGTCCCAGCGCGCTTGTTCGTTTTCTAGATCGGCTAGTGTGGCTGCGTGCCGTTCGCGCACATCGACGATGTGGCGCAGCCAGTTATCGATCAGTCCCAGGCGCTGACCGGTCAGCGCCGCGCGTACGCCGCCGCAACCGTAGTGGCCGCAGACCACAATGTGCTTGACCTTCAGTACATCGACGGCGAACTGAATGACGGATAAACAGTTGAGGTCGGTGTGCACCACGGCGTTAGCGACATTGCGATGGACAAAGACTTCGCCCGGAAGGAGTCCAGTAATCTGATTGGCTGGCACCCGGCTGTCGGCGCAGCCGATCCAGAGATATCCCGGAGTTTGCACTGCAGCCAAGCGATTGAAATAATCCGGATCGGTTTTCAGCTGTTGCTCGGCCCAGCCACGATTGTTGGCGAATAGCGTATTGATGTCGTCCATCTTAGCCCCCGAGTTTGGCAAGCGCTTCGTCGGCGGTCTGGTTATAGCGAGCGCGCTCGGTTTCGGCAGCCTGTTCCAATGCACGGTCGATTGACGGATCCAGTAGCGCTAAGATGCGCGCGGCGAGCATGGCGGCATTTTTTGCGCCGTCAATCGCCACCGTCGCCACAGGGACTCCGGGTGGCATCTGTACCGTTGATAGTAGGCTGTCGAGTCCTTGCAGTGGTCCGTTTCCTAGTGGCAAACCAATGACCGGCAAACGGGTATGGCCGGCGATCACGCCGGCTAGATGGGCTGCCACGCCGGCAGCACCGATCAACACCTTAACGCCGTTTGCATGGGCGCTTTCGAGATAGGCCAGTACCTTTCCTGGCGTTCGGTGCGCTGAGGCAATGATAATTTCACTGGGGATGCCTAAGGCTGTCAGCGTTTCACGGACCTTGACGACGGTAGGTAGATCGTTGGGGCTGCCGGTGACGATGCCGACGAGTGGTTTAACGGTGGTCATGAAAATCTCCTTTTCCGTTGAATTTCTGGGATGGTATTGGATGGGGGGGGGCTATTCAGTGGGGTTTGATGTCATTGCCGGTCAAACGTACCAACGCCTCGCGATATTTGGCGGCAGTTTGTGTGGCGATTTCGGCCGGTAGAGCCGGCGCCGGTGGCGTCTTGTCCCAACCGCTCGCCTCCAGCCAGTCGCGCACATACTGCTTATCGAAACTGGGTGGATTGCTGCCGGGACGCCAGGCATCGGCGGGCCAGAAGCGCGATGAATCTGGTGTCAGCGCTTCGTCGATGAGGACGAGATTGCCGGCGTCGTCGGCACCGAATTCGAATTTGGTATCGGCGATGATGATGCCCTTTTGTTGTGCGAAAGTTGCTGCCTCCATATACAGGGCGAGACTGAGACGCCGCACTTGCTCGGCGGTTTCACGCCCGACGAGTTCGCAGGTGCGGTCGAATGAGATGTTCTCGTCATGGGCATCGGCGGCTGCCTTAGTTGAGGGGGTAAAGATCGGCTGAGGGAGTCGATCTGCTTCGCGCAGACCGGTTGGTAACGTTATGCCGCAGACAGTCCCGCTGCTGCGGTATTCCTTCCAGCCGGAACCGGCCAGATAGCCGCGCACGATGGCTTCGATGGGCAATGGCCTGTAGCGGTTAACTACAACGGCGCGGCCGGCTACCTGCTGCCGCTCTTTGGGATTGGTCAATACGTCTTCCAGTTTTAGCGTGGACAGATGATTGGTCACGATCCCATTCAAACGTCCGAACCAGAAGTTCGATAGCTGGTTCAGTACGATGCCTTTATCTGGAATCGGTGTCGGCAAGACGACGTCGAATGCCGAAAGGCGATCAGTGGTCACGATCAGCAGATGGGACGGACCGACTTCATAGATGTCGCGCACCTTGCCGCGCGCAAGCAGAGGTAGGCTATGAAGTTCGGACGAGTAGAGCGGGTCGGGCATGTCAATCTCCAAAACATAATCGAAGCGCCAAATGGCGCTTCGTGAATATAAAGAAAACTATATGTATAATACCATTACGATTCATTATCGTAAATGCGGTGGTATCGTTTGGTAGATCCACGATAACCTCGGCACCGCGCGTGGTTTCCAGTGGTTCGGTATGATCCGATCTTTGTCCCCGTCGCTTGTTAGCGTTGTTTGCCATGTCGATACCGGAAAAGAAACTCAAGTTACCTTTCAGCTTGCATCAGCTTGAACTATTCATTTCGGTCGCGCGCAATGAAAGTTTCAGCCGGGCAGCGGAGGAAATGCATCTCTCTCAGTCTGCAGTGTCGGTGCAGATCAGGAGTCTTGAGGAGGGTGTGGGTGTCCCGGTGTTTGAATATATCGGCCGACGCTTGTTTCTGACCGATGCCGGTCGTGAGTTGCATGCCACGGCAACTACGATATTTGAAAGTTTGGGTCGTTTTGCGATGTATGTCTCGGACGTCAATGGACTCAAGCGTGGAAAGCTCAAGCTGGCCGTGGTGACGACCGCAAAATATTTCATTCCGCGCATTCTTGGTGCTTTCTGTGAGCAGCACCCCGGTGTCGAGGTGGCGCTGAAGGTTGTTCATCGCGATGAAGTCCTGCAGCGTTGTGCGGAGAATCAGGATGACTTTTATGTAATGGGATTGCCACCGGATGGCGCGGGGGTCAAGGCAACGCCATTTATGGAAAACGAATTGGTGGTGATTGCGCGACGTAACCATCCGTTGGTGGGTAAAAAGCGGATTCCTTTGGCCCTCCTGCTGAATGAGCCATTCCTGATGCGCGAAGCAGCCTCGGGGACGCGGATGGCACTGGAGCGGTTTTTGGGTGAGCACGGCGTGCAGGTTCTTCCCCGCATGGAGTTGGGCAGCAATGAGGCGATTAAGCAGGCTGTGCTGGGTGGCTTGGGCGTCGCCGTGTTGTCCAGACAGGCCTTGGCCTTCGATGCGCACGATAGCGATATTGCAGTTTTGGATGTGGCGCATTTTCCGTTGCGGAGCCACTGGTATGTGATCCAGCTGACAGAAAAGAAACTATCCGTCATTGCCAGTGCTTTTCTGGCGTTTTTACTGGAGCGAACGGCTGCGCACACACCGTGATTCGCTGGCCGCTGATCGATCTCGATATTGAGTAGCTGGCCTGATATGAGATGCATTCGGCCTGATCAGAAATTTTGTCATTACAGCTTTAGTTGTCGTAGTTGATTATTTTCGGGGAATTCGGGCACTGAACGCCTCATTGTGATGAGTTGCGTCTGCCCTCCCTTTCAAGCTTTTTAAACTTCAAATGAGGAGTCGTCATGAACAAACAAGCCCCGCTCGCCGGTTTGCGCATCATCGAGAGCTCGATTCTCGGCCCGGCCGCCATCACCGCCGCCTTCGTCGACCTCGGTGCCGAAGTCATCAAGGTCGAGTCTCCCTCCGGTGACTACATCCGCGAAATGACCTGGCCGATCATCGAGGGTACCTCGCTGATGCACTATCACCTCAACCGTGGCAAGAAGAGTCTGACGCTCGACCTCAAACTCGAAGAGGCGAAGCAGATCTACCGCGATCTGGTCAAGGATGCCGATGTCGTGATTGAGGCCTCCAAGCCGGGAACCCTGGCGAAATACGGCCTTGGTTACGAGGACCTGAAGAAGATCAATCCGAAGATCGTCTTCTGCACCGTCTCCGGCTATGGCATGAGTGGGCCCTATCGCGACATGCCCTCACACGGCATCGCCTACGACACCTGGTCGGGTGCCGTGAGTCCGGCCTATGACGAAGAAGGCTTCTGCTATATCCCCGAGCACGTCAGCATCGGCATCAATGCCGCACCTTTATTTGGTGGCCTCGGCGTGCTGGCCGGCGTGATCCGTGCGCGCGCAACGGGCGAAGGCTGCTTCATGGAACTCGCGCAGAGCGATGCTGCCGCTGCCTTCGATTGGTATCGCAGCGAAAGCTACATGGCCTATGCGCGTCCGGAAGATGTCGTGACCGGCAACAAGTCCGACGGCTACACGCGCCGCCCGGTCGCCACCGCCGGCATGAAAGAAGGCGTGCGCTACCAGATGTATGAATCAAAGGATGGTCACGTGTTGTTCATGGCCTCCGAGCAGGCCTTCTGGAAGAATTTCTGCGAAGGTCTCGGCCGCATGGACCTGTTCGAGAAGTGGCCCGGCTCGAAGTTCGCTGACCACGCGCGCGGCAACCGCGAGTTGCAGGCCGCACTGCGCGACATCTTCAAGACCCGCACGACGAGTGAATGGCTGGAGTTCAGCGTCAAGGCCAACACGCCACTCGCACCGGTGAACACGCCGAAAAACATCGTCAACGATCCGCAATTCAAGGACCGCTTCAAGATTCTGCCGCATGAGCAGCACGGTGCCGACATGCTCGGCTTCCCGGTGCAGTTCGTCGGCGAAGAGATGCCGGCACCGGCCAAGGCGCCGACCGTCGGCCAGCACAGCGACGAAGTGTTGCGTGACGTGCTTGGCTATGACGCAGCAAAGATCGCGGCGATCCGGGCGAATAAGGTGCTGGGGTAGGCTTTTCTGCCATCTCTCGCTGCGCCGGAGAGGGCCGGCGATCAAGATCGAGTCGTGTTGTCAGAGGACAAAGTGGGTGTGCCGGATTAACCATAGCGTGCTTTTAGTTTTCATCTTTGAACCTCTTGAAAAACGCACGATCTTCATCGGAAAAGTATTCAATGTTGGTAAGATCAGGAAAGCCTTGGCGGATTCAAAATTGGGCATGGCTGGAAAAAATGGCTTCTTGGGCGCCGTGGCATTTATGCGTTTGCTCTCCGCATCAAGCGCAAGCACAAGGCGCGGGCATTCGCGCCGGCAATCGCCAATATTGCTCCAGAATCCACTCAGTCTGTCCCAATAACCCAGCCAATCCCCCTTGAACGGCTTGAGCTTGACGACCTTCCCATCCCAGATTGAGGTGCGTTCCATGCTTCGATTCCGATTGGCACTGCCAAGCGTTTCATTGGATAAACCCTGCGGATAGTAATTCGACTTAAAGTACCTCAGCTTGGGGTCCAAGAAATCAAAGGCTGTGTTCGCAAATCATGTTGGTAGCTCATCTGGTGAGCTTATTGAAATG
>CAZAOQ010000187.1:0-5576 GCA_964486795.1 uncultured Rhodocyclaceae bacterium | reverse complement strand
GGTGTAGCTCAGTTGGTAGAGCAGCGCATTCGTAATGCGAAGGTCGGGAGTTCGATTCTTCTCGCCGGCACCAGTTGCAAAACTGCAAAATTAAAAGCGGCTCACAGCGCCAGGCTGTGTGAGCCGCTTTTTTTTTGTAAGCGTTTGTAAGCGATTTCTGCTGAACTGCGAACTTTACTGAGTAATACACCTCTCCGTTGGGACGGAGAGGTGAAGCCTGCGGCCCAGATTTAGATCGCTGACAAATTTGTGCCTGCTGCACCCACCACGGAGATGTTGGTTGTACTGTGGGCGATGCTGTTCAGGTCGTTGCTGGTGCCCGATGTCTGATGAGTCCAGGTCGAGCCGTCGGTGCTGGTGAAGATGCTGCCGTTGTTACCGATGGTGACGAACTGTCTGCCATAGGAAACAGCATTCAGATTGTTCAACCCATTGTTGATCGTGCTTGCTGTCCAGGTGAGGCCGTTGTCGATGCTGGTCAGTTGTGTACCGGCGGCGCCGACAGCGATGAACATGGCGCTGGCTACCAATGTGGTTGAATTTACTGCGACACCATAAGTGACGCCCTTGAGATTTTGTGTCGTATTGGAGGCAATCGCCGACCAATTGACAGCGTTGAGGCTGGCGAGCAGGGTGCCTGAGCGGCCGACTGCGATCCAGATCCCATTACCATAAGTAATTGCATGCAAGTCATTCGTCGTACCCGAGGTCTGCACATTCCAGACCTGGCCGTCCGCGCTGGACAGGATCGTGCCGTTCCGTCCGACGGCGACATAGCCACCAGTGCCGTTGGTGGCCAGAGCATACAGATCATTGCCAGTGTTGCTGGTTTGCTGGACCCAGCTGATTGCGTCGGTGCTGCGCAGGATGGTGCCACCGGCACCGGCGGCGAGATAGATACCGCCATAAACAGTGGCGTATAGATTGGGGCGCGGACTGCTCATCGGGTTGGCCAGTGCCGTCCACGTGATCGCGGTATAGGAATTGAAATCCGGGCTGGAGTAGAGCGCGCCTTGATTGCCGACAGCGACGAAGAGGCTGCCGTAGGTGGCCGAATTGATGCTGTCGCTACCCAGCGCCGCACCGCTTGTCCAGGTAGCGCCAGCAAGACGTGGTGTTGCGCTTACGACGGGACTGCCGGGGCCGCCGGCACCGCCATCGACGCGGGCGTTGATGGTGAATGCGTAGGTGGTACCGTTGATCAGGCCGGTGACCACATGCGGTGAGGTCGCCTTCGGGAAGGCATAGCCGCCTAGGGTGTCCCAGTTCTGCGTGGTGACTGTTGTGCCGGGTGCTGTGAATACCCAGTATTCGTTGTTCGGTGAAGAGTCCCAGGTGAGCGTCACGCTGCTATCGCCAGCGGCGACGTGGATGTTCGTAGGAGCCGCGGCAGAACTGCCGGTGTTGAAGGCGCCACCGAGGCAGCCATTGAGAAGCAGCGTGGTGACGACGGCCGCGAGCAGATAGATGAAGCGTTTCATGAAAGCACCTGTAGTCCGGCAAAGTCCGGCGCTGTCAGCGATGGCGTCGCTTGTGCCGGAGTCGAGAATATTTCAGGAAGGTGGCCGCCGGAAAAGAACCGGCGTGGCCCGTCAATGAAGCATCGGCGATTCTAACAGATGATATCTGTCCACTTCTGTCAGTGCGCGGCTTCGTTGATGTAGTGATGTCCTTCAATCCGGTCAGGCCCGTAAATCACCCCAATATCTCGGTGACTACGGGCTTGGGTCACGTGGAAAGTGTACGACAAGCGTACATCCACGGTTTGCAGTATCAGTGGCTGATCGGCTTGTAGCGGATGCGCTTTGGCTTGGCTCCCTCTTCGCCGAGGCGCTTCTTCTTGTCGGCCTCATATTCTTGATAGTTGCCGTTGAAGAAGTTCCATTGCGAGTTGCCTTCGCAGGCCAGGATATGCGTGGCAATGCGGTCGAGGAACCAGCGATCATGTGAAATGACGAGTACGCAACCGGCAAATTCCAGCAGTGCGTCTTCCAGTGCGCGCAGCGTTTCGACGTCGAGGTCGTTGGAGGGTTCGTCCAGCAGCAGGACGTTGCCGCCTGCGATCAGCGTTTCGGCCATGTGCAGGCGGCCGCGTTCGCCACCGGAGAGATTGCCAACAATTTTCTGCTGGTCGCCGCCCTTGAAGTTGAAGCGGCCCAAGTAGGCGCGTGCCGGCGTCTGGAATTTGCCAACGGTGATGAGGTCGGCGCCCTTGGAGATGGCCTCGAACACTGTCTTGTCGTTATCCAGTGCATCGCGGCTCTGGTCGACATGGGAAATTTTTACCGTCGAGCCGATCTTCACCTCGCCCGAATCTGGCTGTTCCTTGCCGGTAATCATCTTGAACAGCGTGGATTTACCTGCACCGTTGGGGCCGATGATGCCGACGATGGCACCGGGCGGAATCGTGAAGCTCAGGTTGTCGATCAGCAGGCGGTCACCGAAACGTTTGCTGACGTTGTTGAATTCGAAGACATCATTGCCGAGCCGCTCGGCGACAGGGATGAAGATCTCCTGCGTCTCGTTGCGCTTCTGGTAGTCATCCGAGTTCAGCTCGTTGAAGCGCGACAGACGCGCCTTGCTCTTGGCCTGGCGTGCCTTGGGGTTTTGCCGCACCCATTCGAGCTCCTGTTTCATCGCCTTGATGCGTGCGCCTTCCTGCTTGGCTTCGACTTGCAGGCGATTTTCCTTTTGCTCCAGCCATGACGAATAGTTGCCCTTCCAGGGAATGCCCTCGCCTCGGTCGAGTTCGAGGATCCACTCAGCGGCGTTATCGAGGAAGTAGCGATCATGTGTCACGGCCACCACGGTACCGGGGAAGCGCGTCAGGAACTGCTCCAGCCAATCGACCGATTCAGCATCGAGGTGGTTTGTTGGTTCGTCGAGCAAGAGCATGTCCGGCTTGGAGAGCAGCAGGCGGCACAGAGCGACGCGGCGTTTCTCTCCCCCCGAGAGCACGCCGATCTTCGCCTCCCAGGGCGGCAGGCCGAGCGCATCGGCGGCAATTTCGAGTTGCTGCTCGACGTCGGCCCCTGCTGCGGCGATGATGTTCTCGTACTTCGCCTGGTCCTCGGCGAGTTTGTCGAAATCGGCATCCGGTTCGGCGTAGGCGGCGTAGACCTCCTCCAGCTTTTGCTTGGCCTCGATCAAGGGGCCGAGACCGCCCTCAACCGCCTGGCGTACCGTCTGCTCCGGGTCGAGTTGTGGCTCCTGCGGCAGATAACCAATCGAGATGCCGGGCATCGGTGTGGCTTCGCCGAGGATGTCCGTGTCGACGCCGGCCATGATCTTCAGCACCGTCGACTTGCCCGAGCCGTTAAGACCCAGCACACCGATCTTGGCGCCGGGGAAGAAGGAGAGGGAGATGTCCTTGAGAATCTGACGCTTCGGCGGAACGATCTTGCCGACGCGGTTCATGGTGAAAACGTATTGGGCCATGGCGTGTGTGCTTGGATTGAAGAATGGAAAACCTAAAGCTTAACCGACCCTGGCCCCGGGTGGCCAGCATTGTGCTGATGCAATGACTTTTGGCGAAAGTCAGTTAAGATGAAAAGTCATCTTCGACGGAGATTGTTATGAGTGAAACCCATCAGTTTTCCTTCACCCTCGAACAGCAGGAGGACTATGCCTTTCTGGTGCGCTTCGATGGTGGATTGCCGCCGCTGCTGACCGACGAACCGCCGCCGCTTGGCAAGAACGCCGGACCGAATCCTGCACGGCTACTGGCGGCCTCTGTGGCCAATTGTCTGTCAGCCAGCCTGCTGTTCTCCCTGCGCAAGTTCAAAAATCAGCCTGGACCGATCAAGACCACCGCCACCACACGGATGGAACGCAACGCGGAGGGGCGCATGCGTGTGGCCAATGTCAGTGTTGAGATTCAGGTCGATGCGGATGCCGAGATCCTCGAACATCTTGATCGTGCGCTGGCGCAGTTCGAGGATTTCTGTGTGGTCACGGAAAGTGTACGCAGTGGCTTCCCGGTGGCTGTCAAAGTACTGGATCGTTCCGGCAAGGTGCTGAAGCAGTCTGACTAAGCAGTTAGAGAGGCTCCAGCGTCAGGAGCAAGGCAAACTCGGCGACGGGATCGTATTGCTCGACGAATACTTCGGCGACGCGTCCCGCATACGGTGAGGGAATGTCGAGGGCGACTTTACCGGTTTCCAGCACCAGGATTGTGGTATCGCACTCGATGATGTCGCCCGGTGCGACCAGCAATGATTCGACGATCACGTCGCCGGATGCGCAGTTGCCGCAGCTCTCCCAACACTCCGGGTACTTGGGCATGCGGACTTCGAGCAAGTCGGCCATGGGGACGTCGGACGCCGGGTCAGGATTCGACGTAGCGTGCGACAAAGGCTTTTTCCAGACCCGGCGGCAGCGCAATGCGTACAAAGTGGCCGTTGCCGGGTGCGACATCGGTGGCCGCACCGGCTGCAGTGCGCATCGCTTCCAGCGTGATGTCGAGATTGCCGCGCGGGTGGATGATCTCAAGCTGGTCGCCTACGGCGAAGCGGTTCATCACCTCGATTTCCGCGAGGCCAGCGGCGTCGTAGCCGAGCACCTTGCCGACATACAGGCTGCGTCCCGATTTCGACGAGCCGTACAGGTAGTTCTGGTATTCGGCTTCGTGGTGGCGCTGATAGAAGCCGTCCGTGTAGCCGCGGTTGGCGAGGCCGTCGAGTTCGGCAAGCAGGCGCGGATTCAGTGGCTTGCCGGCGACGGCATCGTCAATGGCCTGGCGGTAAGACTGGCAGGTACGCGCCACATAGTAGGGCGACTTGGTGCGCCCCTCAATCTTCAGTGAATCGATACCGATATCGACGAGGCGCTGGACATGTTCGATGGCGCGCAGATCCTTCGAATTCATGATGTAGGTGCCGTGCTCGTCTTCTTCGATGGGCATCAGATTGCCGGGGCGGGTGCCCTCTTCAAGCAGGAAGATATCGCCGCTCGCATCGGTCTGTGTCGGCTTGACCTTGTAATCCCAGCGGCATGAGTTGGTACATGTACCCTGATTCGGATCGCGGTGATTGAAATAGCCTGAGAGCAGGCAGCGCCCCGAATAGGCGACGCACAGCGCGCCGTGCACGAATACTTCCAGTTCGGTGTCCGGGCACTGCTGGCGGATTTCGGCGACTTCATCGAGCGACAATTCGCGCGACAGAATGACGCGCTCGATGCCGAGCTTGCCCCAGAAGCGCACGGCGGCGTAATTGACGGTATTGGCCTGCACCGAGAGGTGGATTGGCATCTCCGGCCAAGCTTCGCGGATCATGTCGATCAAGCCGGGATCAGCCATGATCAGTGCATCGGGCTTGAGTGCGACGACCTCGGCCATGTCAGCCAGATAAGTCTTGATCTTGGCGTTGTGCGGATAGACGTTGCTGACGACGTAGAACTTGCCGCCTTGCGCGTGCACTGTGTCAATGCCGCTGCGCAGCTCGTCCGTGTCGCCGAAACTGTTGTTGCGCACGCGCAGGCTGTAGCGCGGCTGGCCGGCGTAGATGGCGGTTGCGCCGTAGGCCAGTGCCGTTTCCAGCATCTCCAGCGAGCCGGCCGGTGCCAGCAGTTCAGGC
>CAZAOQ010000186.1:0-5720 GCA_964486795.1 uncultured Rhodocyclaceae bacterium | reverse complement strand
ACGTCACGCGCGAAGCATTGTTTGAGGTGTTCGTCGGTCATGGCGTTACCGCCGTACTTGATGACGATGGTACGTCCGTGGAAGCGCTTGATGTAGGGCAGTGCCTCGGCGAGGATGCCGGCCTTGATGGAAGGCGAAAGTTTTTCGGTGGTCATGATGGGGCAGAAGAGGACAAGGGGGCAGAGACGTCAGAGCGGTGATTTTACTGCCAGCGTCGATCGGGCGGGAGGCGCGGCAGGTGTGGAGCCAGGTGGTCTGAAACGCGCCTCAAATATGTTGGAATCTTTACACCCGATGAAGTCACGGCTTGATAGCCTTTTCCATCATTTGCTCGGTCTTTTTCGTCAGCGGCGGCAGCAGGCCGAAGGCGCGGCGCGGATCCCACCAGCCCGCGCGATAGATGGTGCGGGCATGGCTGAATTCGAGAAAGCCCTCGCGGCCGTGATAGTGGCCCATGCCCGAGGCACCGATGCCGCCGAAGGGGGCATCGGTCAATGCCGCGTGCATCAGCAGTTCGTTGATGCAGACGCCACCCGAAAGCGTGTGGTCGAGCACTTTGCGTTCCTCGGCGGCATCCTTGCCGAAGTAATAGAGGGCCAGTGGATTTGGCCGCGAATTGATATCGTCGATCACGGCGTCGAGTTGATCGTAGGTCAGGACGATGAGTGCCGGGCCGAAGATCTCGTTCTGCATGATCGTTGTATCGCGCTGCGGATCGATGACGATGCGCAGCGGCAAGCGCTACTGCTGCGGGCCGCGATAGGGACCACCGAAAGTTTCAACGCGCGCGCCGCGCGACTCGGCGTCATTGACGTAGCCATCAATGCGATTGCAGTGGCGCTCGTTGATGATGGTCACCCAGTCGGGGTTGGTTTCGTAACTGCCCGGGTAGAGCCGCTCAAAACTCGTGCGCATCAGGCCGAGCAGCCTCTCGAGATTTTCGCGCGGGACATAGACCACATCGGCATTGACGCACACCTGGCCACTGCCGGCACCTTTGGCGATCATGATGCGCTCCGCGGTCATTGCCAGATCGGCGCTGCGGCTGATGATGACAGGCGACTTGCCGCCGAGCTCCAGCGTCAGTGGCGTGAGGTGGTCGGCGGCGGCGCGCATCACTGCTTTACCGACACCGATGCCGCCAGTCAGCACGATGTGGTCGAAGGGCTGGGCGGCAAAGGCCTGGCCGAGCTCTGGCCCACCGGTGACGACGGCAAGCTCGGCCGGATCGAAGAAGTCCTTGACCGCGCCGGCCATCACTTCGGCGACGTGCGGCGTCAGCTCGGAAGGCTTGAGGATGGCGCGGTTGCCGGCGGCGAACACGTAGCCGAGCGGTGCGAGCAAGGTGAATACTGGATAATTCCAGGTGCCCATGATGCCGACGCAGCCCTTCGGGTGGTACTCAACCGTGCCGCGCGCGCCAAACCAGCTGAAGGGCGCCACGCCCCTGCGGCGCTGCGGCTTCATCCATGGCCGGAAGTCGTCACGCGCCGCCTTGAGCGAGGTGACTGAGCCGAAAATGTCGAACATCAGTGTGACGGTGCGCGAGCGATTGCCGAAGTCGGCATGTGCCGCTTCGCAGATTGGATCGCGGTACTTGATGGCCATGTCGATGACGCGCTGGATGCGCTTGTGGCGCACCGCAGCACTGACCGCACCTTCCTTCAGGCGTGCCACCTTTTGTACGGCAAGCGTGTTTGCAAGCTCGCTCAGGGTGGTTTCGGGCATGGTCATGACACGCTCAAGCTGCGCCGGCGCTCAGTTGTTCTTCGGCACAGTCCTTGGCCCAGCGGTAGTCAGCCTTGCCGACGGGGGTGCGCTTGACCTCATCGACGAAGACGATGTCCTTGGGGACCTTGTAACCAGCGAGATGCTTGCGGACATGGGCGCGGATGGCTTCGTTGTCTTTTGTTGCACCACTACGCAGCGCAACGATGCCGACAACCTTTTGTCCCCAGCGCTCGTCAGCCAGACCGATGACAACGGCGTCGATGACATCGGGGTAGGCGCGGATGGCCTGCTCGACTTCTTCGGTAAACACCTTCTCGCCACCGGTGTTGATGCACTGTGAATCCCGGCCAAACACGGTGATGGTGTCGTCGTCATTGAGGCGGGCGATGTCGCCGCTGATCGAGCAGCGCTTGCCTTCGATGATGGTGAAGGTGGCCGCGGTCTTCAGCGGGTCCTTGAAATAGCCGACAGGCAGATTGCCCATGCGCACGAGGATGCCCGTTTCGCCGGGCTTAGCGAAGCGCACGCCATCGATGGCGACGCCGGTTGTTTCATTGCGCGTAAGCTGGATCAGTCCCTCCTTGGGCGCTTCGATGCTGACGCCGGCTTGTCCGGTTTCCGATGAGCCCATGCTGTTCACGAGGCGAATGTAGGGCGAGATATGCTCACGCAGTGCGGCCTGGATGTGTTCCGAGAACAGCGCGCTTGCCGATGAAATCGCCATCAGGTTTGAGAGGTCCCAGCGCCCCGGATTGGCTTTCAGTGCGTCGACCAGCGGAATGCCCATGGCATCGCCGACGATGGTCAGGACGTTGACCTGTTCTGCTGCTGCGGTATCAAGTGCGCGCTCGGCGTCGAAACCGGGATTGGGGTCGAGAAACACGGTGCTGCCGCCATAAAGGCCGATCAGTGTTGCCCAAAGACCGGCGCCGTGCATCAAGGGCGCAGTGGGCATCATGCGCAACTGCATGCCTTCGTTGATGCGGTCGACGAGTTCCTCTGGTTTTGTTATCGGTCCGTTGGGGCTGAAGCCGCCGCCACCACCGAAACCGGCATAGAACAGTGCCTTGTGCGGCCAGATCACGCCCTTCGGCATACCCGTGGTGCCGCCGGTGTAGAGCAGCATCTGGTCTTCGTCGGACAGCGGGATGTCGTCGAGCGAGCCGCTTTCTGCAGTCAGTATCTCTTCGTAGTTAAGAGCGCCGGTGATGCCCGGCTGACCGCTGCCGTTGAGGCGCGCGATAGCGCGCAATCCCGGTGCGGCACTAATGGCGCCGAGGTTCTGTGTCTCGAGTTCGGCTTCGTAGATCAGCGCCTTGAGTTCGGCATTGTCGTAGAGATAACGCAGTTCATCACTGGTGTAGCGGTAATTGACGTTGACCGGGATCGCCTTGAGCTTGAAGGCGGCGAAACATGCTTCGATGAACTGGTTGCCGTTGTAGGCGTGAATGCCAACGGTGTCACCGGCCTGAATTCCCTTGGCGCGCAGCCAGCGTGCGAGTCCCGTGGCGCGCTCGTCAAGCTGACGGTAAGTCAGACGTTGCTTACCGCAGACGATGGCTTCACGATCGGGAACGGCCTCGACGACGATACTGAAGAGGTCGGCGAGGTTGAAAGTCTTGGGTTTGCTCATGCGGAATTCTCCGGGAAGAAGGACTAAAACGACCCATTATCCTAAAAACTGTCGCAGGATGCTTTCTTGTTTGCGATTTTTAGCTATTTCGATAGGAGTGATGAGTCGGGTGGCGGGTCTTTGCAAGGCTGGGCAAGGTCGCCGGGTGATCTGAAAATGCACAATCGACGGTGGTTTTGTCGCGGAAGTGCGCTGGTATCTGGCCGGATCTTCGTGATAGCAGTCCCTTTCTTGCCGGGTCGTCGTGACGGCAGGTGTCGGCTGAATCTAAAATCGGGACGTTGCACTCGTTTTAAATACTCATCAATACCCAGTGAAGGTAATTGTATGACTCAATGTTTGCCATTGTCCGGAAGCTGCTGCCCGCGTTGTGGCAAGGATTTCGTTTGCGGCATGACCGCAGGCGGGTCTTCATGCTGGTGTGTGGATCTGCCGGTACTGAAGGTTGATCGCGATGAAGCGACACAGTGCTATTGCCAGGATTGCCTGCACGCATTGCTGGCAATTCAGCGAGGTACTCAGGTCGATGTGGGGCGGGACTGAATGGCCGGCAGCATCAGGATGGCGTCGCGATTGCTCCAGGAGAACACCTTGGCGGCGGCATCCTGCCACGGCAGCCAGCAGTAGCCCAGATGCTCATCAGGGGCCACTGCGACGGGGGTGCCAGCGGGGATGCAAAGACTGAAGACGTGCTCGGTGTTATGGGTCACGCCATCCGCATAGCGATGGCGCCATTCGGGGAAGATTTCGTAGTGATTTGAAAATTGCCAGTCGATCAGCTCACTCGGCGCGGCATTGATTCCGGTTTCCTCGCGTACTTCGCGGCGGGCGGTAGCAGCAAGGGTTTCGTGATCTTCCTGACTGCCGGTGACGGACTGCCAGAAGCCGGGATGAGCGGCACGTTCGAGCAGCAGCACGTCGAGCGCCGGCGTGTGAATCAGGATCAGAACTGAGACGGGCTTCTTGGGGGGGATGTTTTTGGGGCCGTGCATCTCGTGCTGGCGTGAGCGGAGTCGCGAGTTTAAAGACCCGGCAGCCACGCAATGCCGTCAGCATGCATGTCGGCCAGACACCAGAAAGCGATGCCACGCTCACGCCATTCGATCGCAGCCGCAGAGGCAATGTGCAGCGCAGCGACGAAGTCCTCGTGGCTGCACGAGTTGATTCGGTCGCAATGCTCGAGCAGGATCAGATAGCCCTCTGCCGGCCGCCAGCCGAGGTCACCCAGGCTGTCGGCAAGTGCATCCCAGTTGTAGCCAAACCATTCCGGGATGGCCATGTCGCGACCAATGGCGGCGAGCAGGCCGTCCTTGTCGCGCGCACTCGCGAGGTCGACGCGGAACACAACGTAGGCGCAGGCTTCAGCTGCGGCGATGATTTCATCGCGATCGCCCGGTGGCAGGTGATACACCCCGGCTTGTGCGACGTTGCCGAATATGTTCTGGAAGTGCTGCTGACGTTCGGAGGGCGCAGGGCTCATTCTCGTATCCTCCGGAAGCTGCGGTAATGATCGGCGGTGTAGTAGTGCTCGCCGGATGCGCCGCTGATGATGCGGCGGGCGCCGCGGCTGCGGCTGCCGGGTGTGGGTACGGTGTACTCGTGGTAATAGCCGCGTGTTCGCGACGGCAGGCGTCGCTCGTAGTTGCCGAAGACAATGCCGTCGCGTGGGTAGGGAAAGGGGCCTTTGCGTTCGATCAGTTGCAAGGTGATGCGTGCTTCAGACGGCAGGTCGACGCGTTCGACCCATTCGACTGAACTCGTTGCTACGAGCGGCTGCTGGCGTGCCTCGGCGATGCCAAGCCACGCCAGACAAATCAGCCAGAAGAGCAGCAGCAGACGGCGCATGGTGTGCGTGGTGTGCGTGATGTGCGTGATGTGCGTGGCTAGGCGATCAGGCCTTGCCGACTTCAACCTGTGTGTCCACCTTTTGGCGCAGGCGGATGTGCAGCTCCCGCAATTGCTTCTCGTCGACATCGGAAGGCGCGTCGGTCAGCAGGCACTGGGCACGTTGTGTCTTCGGGAAGGCGATGACGTCACGGATCGATTCGGCGCCGGCCATCATGGTGACAATGCGGTCGAGACCGAAGGCGAGACCACCGTGCGGGGGCGCGCCGTACTTGAGTGCGTCGAGGAGGAAGCCGAACTTGAGCTGGGCTTCTTCAGCGCCGATGCCCAGCGCACGGAACACCTTGCTCTGCACGGCTTCGCGGTGGATACGCACCGAGCCACCGCCGATTTCCCAGCCGTTCAATGCCAAGTCGTAGGCCTTGGCCAGGCATGCGCCCGGATTGGACTCGAGCAGTTCTTCGTGGCCGTCTTTCGGTGCCGTGAAGGGGTGATGGCAGGCCGACCAGCG
>CAZAOQ010000185.1:0-5752 GCA_964486795.1 uncultured Rhodocyclaceae bacterium | reverse complement strand
CTATCTTCACCGCCCACGCCATCTCTCAGCAATGTGGGATGGTTGGACGCTTACGTTCAAGCCACTTGCCTCGCTTATGCAGTCCGTTCAGCGACGTACCCGTCAAGGCACTGAATGTCTTCCTGCACTCTCGACAACGATAGCGTTGCAAGCCATTGGCATGACCGTGGCGGACGACGTGGCTGGACTTGCAATGCAGGCACATCGCACCGCTTGCGAAACGCCCTTCGACAATCACCGTGGCCATCGTCTGGGTTTCCAGCGCAGCCAATTCAACCGCCACCACCTTGCGCTGCACCGGCGACAGTTGCCGCAACGCCGCAACGATTCGCTTCAACTCTGGCTTCCTCATTTCTAACTCCTGAATGACTCGGCGAACTTGCACCGTGCCACCCAGTATCCATTTCAATAAGCTCACCAGATGAGCTACCAACATGATTTGCGAACACAGCCAATTTCATTTCCCGAGCAATCGCACAGCAGGAGATAGCGTAGTGTCAGCAGCTTCGAGCAGACCAGACCTGCCGCCAACCTCAACGACATCATCAATGCATATCTGATTCTCCAGAAGCAGGGAGAAGCTGTTGAAGTAGCGCTTGACTAGGCTTTGCGCGTCAAGAATGAGGGCAGCTGAAAAGCCAAATTTGCTGAGGATCAGCAGCCTCATCGTCACCGAAACTGACACTGACACTGTCAGGATATGGCGGATAACCCGCGACAAGATCCGTACGCGCAGGCAGTCTTCACGATTTTCCGTTGGGCAGCCACTGCCTCACGCAGATGGGGAATGATGTTGTGCACCACACGAGAGCAGGTCACGCCAAGATTAGAATCAACAATATACTCATTGACTTGCCGATGTTACCCCAAAAAAACACTCGGAGTATGCAGGTAGTGCATCCATCAAAACGCTTGGTCCCAGCGTATCGACAAGCGTATCGCGGCATTGACTAGGCCAACCATGCTGTAGGTCTGAACAAAATTTCCCCATTGCTCACCGCTGCGTGGATCGATGTGCTCCGCGAGAAGGCCGTGACGATTGCGGCAAGCCAGCAGCTTCTCGAACAACATGCGAGCTTCGTCACGACGACCAAGCGTAGCCAGAGCATTGACATACCAGAAGGTACAGATGAGAAATGCATTCTCCGGTTCGCCGAAATCATCCTTCTCGATATAACGGAAAATATAATCGCCCCGGCGAAGGTCCTTCTCGACCGCGTTGACGGTGGCAGCAAAGCGCGGATCGGTGTCATCAAGGAAGCCGACCTCGGTAAGCAGCAACAGGCTGGCATCCATCGCATCGCCGTCGAATGTCGAGACAAACGTACTGCGCTGGTCACTCCAGGCCCGACGGCTGATGACTTCGTGCATCTGGCGTGCCTGTCCAGACCAGAAAGCGGCACGCTCGGCGAGCTTCAGATGGCTTGCGATACGCCCGAGTCGGTCGCATGCAGCCCAGCACATCACGGCAGAAAATGTATGCACACGCGCACTGCCACGTAGCTCCCAGAGTCCGGCATCTGGCTGATCGTAACAGCGGATTGCCTGCTCCCCCAGAACCTCGAGGCGGCGGAACAGTGCCTCGTCGCCATGCCGGGTCAGGCGTTGGTCAAAAAAGACATGGGTAGCGGCAAGAATCGCCGAACCATAGACATCATGCTGCACCTGCCGATATGCCAGATTGCCGATTCGCACCGGCCCCATGCCCCGATAGCCGGCCAATGCGGGAACCTCCCGTTCATCAAGTGCCGTCCGGCCATCAATGCCAAACACCGGCTGCAACGGGGCATCAGCGGCATTGGCTGCAATATTGATGATGTAGGCAAGGTAACGTTCCATGGTGCGCGTTGCACCCAGCCGGTTGAGTGCGTTCACCACGAAATAGCCATCGCGCAGCCAGCAATAGCGATAGTCCCAGTTACGTCCACTATCAGCGGCCTCAGGGATCGATGTGGTCATCGCAGCGACGATGGCACCCGTGTCATCGTAGGCGTTCAGCTTCAAGGTAATGGCGGCGCGAATCACGTCAGCCTGCCATTCATAAGGAATCGCCAATGTTCGCACGCACTCGCGCCAGTACTGAGCGGTTTCATCGAGAAAACGCCGACCAATCTCGCCAGGGCTTTCATGGATCGTTTCATCTGCCCCCAGCAACAGCGTAATGTTGTCTTCAAGGAAGAATGGTGTCTCCTGAAGGATTGCGGTCAACGAAACATCGGTGGTGAGCCGCAGCGTGAGGTCGGGTGCGACATAGCGAATATGGTTGCTGCCTCGTGTGACCTCCGGGCGACTGGCGCCATCGCCACACGCCGGTCGGAGACGCACGATCAGCCGCGGACTGCCCTCGACCCGCCGAACTCTTCGTGCCAGCATCATCGGACGAAACATACGACCATACTGGCCAAAGCGCGGAGAAAAATCGGTGACCTCAACTGCACCACCGTGACGATCAAAGAGGCGAGTAACAAGAATTGCGGTATTTTCGAGATAGTGTTGTTCTGTTCTTTCACAATCGACGAGTTCGATGGCGAAGTAACCATAGTCGACATCGTTGATCAACGAACAGAACATCGAATCGCTGTCAAAGCGGGGGAAACAGCCCCAGACAATCTTTGCTCGTGCATCAATCAATGCGCCGATCGTGCAGTTGCCAACGATCGCCAGATCAAGGTTGTTACTGTTCATTCACTGCCTTTCATTATCAATTCCAGCCAGCATCGTACTTCACCGACATCGGCTAGGCGGTAACGGGCGCAACTGGGCCCGTTACCCACCTTGATGGAAATGCCTTCCAGCCGATTCACTTCGGCAAAGCCATGTTCATCGTTAAGATCATCACCGATGAATACCGGGAGTCGACTACGGAAAGACGCTTCCGCAAGGTACTCAGCAACGGCCATGCCCTTATCGACACCGGCTGGCTTGACCTCGATCACACACTTTCCTTGTTGCAATTCCAGTTTGCTATCGGCAGCCTCAGCCAGCCGCGATAGCAGGCGTTGCGCGTAGGCCGCCAGATGAGGCGCCTTTCGGTAATGCAGCGCCAGAGTCAATCCTTTGTCTTCAAGGAGCAGGCCCGGATGGCGTTCCAGAATCGGACTCAATGCTTCCTTAATTGCAGATTTGGCGGCCGGTGGCGCAGCGTGAATCCACAAACGTCCAGAACCGTCTCGTCGCTCCAGTCCATGTTGCCCCGCAATTGGCAGATTTAGCATGCCGATCCGACTTTGCAAATCACTGATGCTGCGACCGCTGACCAGTGCCAATGCCCCACCGGTGGCATGGAACACTCGGGCAATCAGGTCGAGCAGTATCTTGTCCACCACAACAGAATCCGGCGTATCTGCGATATCAATAAGTGTACCGTCGACATCAAGAAAGTAGGCCCATTCAGATTTGGGCAGTGGTGGAGGGAGGAAGGGTGTCATCTATGGTCTCATCGAGTCTGGTTTGTCGATCAGGCGGTTGCGCCGACGCATCGACGCTGCGTCCAGCAGCATGCGGCCAGCCCAGCGGAAAACATTGAATTCAGCGACAAGTCCGCGCATCAGGCGCATGCGGTCACGCTGTTCGGCAAGCGGCATGGTCAGTGCCATATGCAGAGCAGCTGCACACTGATCGGCATCATATGGATTGACGATCAGTGACTCCGGTAGTTCCGTGGCGGCACCAGTAAACTGTGAGAGGATCAGGACACCGCGTTCATCGTCACGCGCCGCGACAAACTCCTTGGCAACGAGGTTCATGCCGTCATGCAGGCTGCTGACGAAACAAAGATCGGTGGCACGAAAATATGTATAAACATCGCGTGGCTCATGGTGCTCGACCTTGAGGATGATCGGTGGCGGCCCTTGTCGCTCAAAGCGCCCGTTAATCCGCGTCGCCATGGCGCGGACCATGGCCTCGTGATGCTGATATTCTTCGACACCCGAACGCGTCGGTGCTGCGATCTGGATAAAGGTAAAACGACCAATCCATTCAGGGTTGAGCTCCAACAGCCGCTCAATCGCACTGAATCGTTCAAGAATCCCCTTAGTGTAATCGAGTCGATCGACACCGACGCCAAGCATTTGTGTGAGCGGGAGGTCATTTATGCGGCGAATTGCATCGCGACAGTCCGGCACAGTCTTTTCCACCATCTCTGGCTCTGGTGGCCAGGCAATGGAAATTGGATAACGGCGCACCGCCGTGAGCTTGCCACCGTACGACACGGTAAAAGACTCCCGATCAACCCGTGCTTCGAGAAGGCGGTCCACCGTATCAACAAAGTTGTTGCAATGAAATTGAGTATGAAAACCAAGAATACTGCTACCCAGCAGACCAGCAATCACTTCTTCGCGCCACGGACAGATAGCAAAGGATTCAGGATTTGGCCAAGGTATATGCCAAAACGTTATGATCGTCGCATCCGGAAGTTCCTCGCGGATCATCCTCGGCAACAGTGCAAAGTGATAGTCTTGTACCAACACAATGGGCGCGCTGGTCTTAGCCTCGCTGACAACGGCCTTGGCAAATTTCTGGTTAACGGCAACATACTGTGTCCAATCGCTCGAACGAAAGATTGGGCGTACGTGAGCAATATGACAAAGTGGCCAGAGCCCCTCGTTGGCAAAGCCGTAGTAATAGCCGGCCTCTTCCTCAGAACTCAACCAAACGCGACGAATCTGATAGGCAGGGTTTTCCGGTGGCACGGCAATGCGATCATGCTTATCGACCACCTCGCGGTCAGCCGAACCACTGCCATGCGCAATCCAGGTGCCCGAACAAGCACGCATGATCGGCTCCAACGCCGTCACTAACCCGCTTGCGGGCCGTTGTACATCAATGCGCTCACCGCGGCGCTGATGAATGTAAGGCTCGCGATTCGAAACCACGATCACGTCCTCGCCGCGTAACTCACTATGAAGAATGGCGCGCAGAGCGTCCGCCGTCCAAGTCACCTGACTTTCGTCGCGCGCGCGCGTTTCGGACGCCAACTCATTAATCAGTTGCTGCAGGTCACGGACAATCGGCTTGAATTCACGCAAATTTCCTTGCACCCCAACCGTCGGCTGACGTAGTAGCCCCTCGCCGCGCAAAAGGGAGCGCATACCGGCCATCCAGCCACGCCATGAAAGTTGTGCAACGATCACAGTAACCAGCGAAACAACAATCGCCAACCCCATGAAGAAATAGACAATATAACGCTTGGTTTCATCGCTTCGTCGCGTAATGAAACTCATATCATGGAGCAGGATCAGGCGACCAGCTGGTGCCGCCTCACTGGCCATGGGCCTCACCACTACATGCAGCAGCCCTTTTGCGCTGTAGAGCAAGTGATCGGGTACGTTTTCCAACCGGTCAAGATCCGCGCAATGTATCTCGGTTGGTAGTGAACGACTAGACAGGGGAGTACTTTCCGGTGTTGCGCAGTATCCAATAGCAAACAGACGCTCATCTTGAGTGATGCGATTAAAGAACTCTCCGATCTTAGCCTTCTTTCCAGCAGCCATCTGCTCCTGCAAAGGATCTTGGACGGTATTGGCAATTAGAGCTGCACGCATATCGAGATCACGCACAAACCAACGTAAAGTAAACTGGTCGACCAACGGTGCGACCGTGTAGGCAATCGCAGCCAGAACCACGATCAGAGGCAGGATGAAACGGAGTGAAAGTCGCATTTCATTACTCCACACAAATCACATATAAGTGCGCTAGGGAAACACTGAACAAGGTACAAGCGTCATGAACGATTTCTTTGTCATAATGTCAG
>CAZAOQ010000184.1:335-5801 GCA_964486795.1 uncultured Rhodocyclaceae bacterium | reverse complement strand
AGCCTGCTTGTTGTAATAGGCCTGCGGCAAGGCGGTGTTGGGCTTGTGCGAACCAGCCGGTGAGCCACCTTCATATTTGTAGTAGATCTTCGCCGGGGTGCCGAGTGCTTTTTCCAGACGCGTCGCGCGGCACAGCGGCGATGGCCGCCAGAGGCGATAAATGTCGCGGACTTCCTCGGGAATGGCGATCCAGCGCTGCGCCGACATCTCCTGTTCGAGTAGTGCAGCCGGGAAAATCTCCATCATTTTTTCCGGCGTGACCGGCTTGCCATCTGGGCTCAGCGAAGGTGCTGGCGGATTGGGCATGTCGGCGACGACGTTGTACCAGTGCGTCGGGATTTCGGACTCGTCGAGTTGAATGCGGATATTTTCCATGATCGATGCTCGTTCCTCGCGGAGATGCAAAATTGATTCAGGTGTTCGCGTTGGTGCCGGTATCGGTGAGGATCTCGGTAACGGCAATTCGTGCCAGACCTTCAAGCACTAGATTTTCAACGCGACGCACGGGAATGTCCAGCAATGTGGCGAATCGCTCGGCCGCGCCGCCGGAGATCAGACAGATGGCGGATGGATTGGTGATGAGTGGCCGGTACATGCGCTCGATGGCACCCGCGGTGGCCTGCAGGCAGCCGCTGGCGATGGCCGCACGCGTGTTGCGCGGCAACTCTTGAAAATCGCCGTCTGCCAGTGGCAGTCGTGCCGTATGGTGAGCCAGTGCGGTAAGCATCAGGTCTATCCCCGGCAGGATCAGGCCACCCCGAAATGTTCCGTCAGCATCAAGGTGGTCGACGGTGGTCGCCGTGCCAGCCGTCACGACGAGGCAGGGGCCTTGCGGATGCAGGTGGCGTGCGCCGATCAGTGCGGCCCAACGATCCGCACCGAGTTGTGCAGGCTCTTCGTAGCTATTGACGATGCCACATTGGCTGGGGCGGCTGGTGTTCCAGATGAGTGGTGCGCCAATGACCGTGGCTGCGGCTTCGATGGCGTCGCGTGCATCGCTGCTGGCGACAATGCAGCCGATGATGCGGGCAATGCGGGTCTGCGGCGTTCTATCAGTCAGTGCGCGGAGTTCATCGGGCAGATGGGGGATTTCGCTGAGCGCCAGCGCACCCTGCGCCAGCCAGCGGCTGTGTGCCGGATCCCATGCGCCCCACTTGAGGCGGGTGTTACCGCAGTCGAGACAGAGCAGCATCGGTGTCGTTGTCAGCGTCGTCATGTGCGCGGTCTCAGGGAAACTTCGCCGCTGATGATGCGCTGGGTGCCGTGCGCTGTTTCCAGCAGCAGGGCACCGTCTTCGGCGACGCCGCGGCAGATGCCGTCGAGTGGTTCGGCGAAGTCAGCCAGCAGGCGAACCGGCTGGTCTGCATGAGCATTGCGCTGCAGCCATTCTGTGCGCGTCGCGGAGAAGCCCGCATGAAGGAAGGCTTCCAGCTGCTCGTACAACTCGGCAAGCAGTCTGGCCAGTAGCGTATTCACGTCTGGCAGCCTGATGTTGGCATCGTCGAGTGATGCCGCATTGGTGCGAATGTCGTCGGGCAGGTCGGCCGACAGGCGCAGATTGACGCCAATACCGATGATGGCGGCATGGCTGCGTTCCACAGGGGGTCCAGAGACGAGCTCGACGAGAATGCCGGCCAGCTTGCGCTCATGCAGCAGTACGTCATTCGGCCATTTCAGGGCAATGTCTTTGATGCCCATTGCTTCGAAGGCGCGCGCCAGCGCAACGCCAACTGCGAGCGATAGGCCAGCGAGTGGCGTGTTGGCGGGGAAGCGCCAGAGCAGTGAGAAGGTGAGACTGTCGCCGGGTGCCGAAAGCCAACTGCGACCACGGCGGCCGCGTCCGGCGGTCTGGCGCTCGGCGACAATGACCGTGCCGGATGGCGCGCCGGCTTCGGCCTTCGTCATCAAGTGGCTGTTGCTGGAGTCGCACTCGGTCAGGACATCGACATTAAAGCGCCGCGCCAGTCCGCCGCACGCATCGAGTGCCGCAGCAATGGCGGGGATGTTCAGAGCGTTGGACGGAGGCACGGCCGGGCTGAGGGCGAAAATCAAGGGACGCTTATTATCAACCATCCCGAGTCATTGAGGGCTTCGCACGCAGCTTGGGTTTTTCACCTTATTCCAGACCCAGCTCCTGGATCTTGCGTGTGATGGTATTGCGGCCGATGCCGAGCAGCTGTGCGGCTTCGATGCGGCGACCGCCGGTTGACGTCAGGGCACGGCGGATCAGGGTGCGCTCGAAGTCGCGATAGAGCCGGTCATGGACGCTGCCGGGTGCAACGGCGATCAGTCGGTCGGTTTCGTTGGCGAGGCCTTCGAGCCAGTCGAGCGGTGCTTCGGTATTTGGTTGTTCGCGCAGTTCGGCCGGCAGGTCGGCGATCTCGATGGTTTGTCCCGGCGCCATGACGGTGAGCCAGTGGCAGAGGTTTTCGAGTTGGCGGACATTGCCGGGAAATTCCAGCCCGCTCAGGTAGTCGAGTGTTGTCTCGGAGATGCGCTTGATCTCTGTACCGAGATCCTGCGCGCTCTTTTGCAGAAAATGTTTCGTCAGCAGCGGGATGTCTTCGCGTCGTTCACTGAGTGTGGGCAGGCGCAGGCGAATTACGTTGAGGCGATGGAAGAGGTCTTCGCGGAACAGGCCCAGCTTGACACGGTCTTCAAGATCTTGATGGGTCGCAGCGATGACGCGGACATTGGCACGAA
Source organism: uncultured Rhodocyclaceae bacterium (assembly GCA_964486795.1). Lineage (GTDB taxonomy): Bacteria > Pseudomonadota > Gammaproteobacteria > Burkholderiales > Rhodocyclaceae > Sterolibacterium. The sequence goes on along the minus strand of CAZAOQ010000184.1, from coordinate 3,098 downwards.
TCGGTTGCTGGCCGCCTACACGATAGAAGTTGCCGTCGGAGAGCACGCGCAGCAGACGTGTCTGCAATTCGGCTGGCATGTCGCCGATTTCGTCGAGGAACAGCGTGCCGCCTTCCGCCTGTTCGAAGCGGCCGCGCCGCTGCGTTTGAGCGCCGGTGAAAGCGCCGCGCTCGTGGCCGAACAGTTCTGATTCGAGCAAGTCGCGCGGGATGGCTGCTGTGTTGATAGCGATGAAGGGTTTGTCAGCACGCGGGCTGTGGCGGTGCAGGGCGTGTGCAACGAGCTCCTTGCCGCTTCCCGATGCGCCATTGATCAGGACGGTCGCATGCGATTGCGAGAGCCGCCCGATGGCGCGGAAGACTTCTTGCATCGACGTGGCTTTGCCGAGAATTTCCGGCGCCACACCGGCACTTTCGGTGACCACATCCTGGCGCGGGCTGTGTTCTATGGCGCGGCGTACGAGGGCGACGGCCTGGTCGATGTCGAAGGGTTTCGGCAGATATTCGAAGGCACCGCCCTGGAAGGCCGATACGGCAGAATCGAGATCCGAGTAAGCCGTCATGATGATCACCGGCAGGTCCGGGTGGCGGATTTTGACGTGATGCAGCAGGTCGAGCCCGGACGGGCCTGGCATGCGAATGTCGGATACCAGCACCTGTGGCGTATCGCCGGCCTCGAGCGCAGCGAGGGCTTCGCTTGCCGAGGTGAAACTTCGATAGGGAATGTTCTCGCGAGCCAGTGTTTTTTCGAACACCCAGCGGATCGAACGGTCGTCGTCGATGATCCAGACGGGATTCATTGATGTTCTCCTTGGCTTTGGCTGCGGCCATTGATGGGCAGTCGCAGTGTGAAGCAGGTATGCCCCGGTCGGCTATCGACTTCGATGCTGCCGTGATGCTGATGAATGAAGGTTTGCGCCAAGGTCAGGCCGAGGCCGCTGCCGGTACCATCGCTGCGACCGGAAACCAGTGGGTAGAAAATCTTGTCGCGGATGCTTTCAGAGATGCCGGGGCCGTTATCGATGATCTGGATTTCGATCGCGAGTGGGTAGCGCCGCTTGGCGAGCGTGGCCTGGCGTACCGCACGGGTGCGAAAGACGATCTCCTCGCCCTGGCCACCGGGACCGCTGATCGCTTGCGCGGCGTTGCGAGCGATGTTGAGGGTGGCCTGGATCAATTGTTCGCGATCACCCGTCACTTCGGGGAGCGATGTGTCATAGTCGCGGCGCACGTCGATGCCCGTGAACTCGGCGAGAATCAGGCGACGGACGCGTTCGAGGATTTCATGGACGTTGATGGGCGCCGGCTGCATGATGCGGTGCGAGGAGAGCAGGCGCTGCATCAGTTCCTGCAGGCGATCGGATTCGGCGATGATGACCTGGGTGTACTCGCGAAGCTGCGGCGCGTTGTCGAGTGCCTGTAGTTCGTGTTCGAGGAGCTGCGCGGAGCCGCGGATGCCACCGAGCGGGTTCTTGATCTCGTGGGCCAGGTTGCGGATCAATTCGCGATTGACCTGCTGTTGTTCAGCGAGGCGTTCTTCGCGCGCGGCTTTGAGCTGTTGGTCGATGGGCCGGAATTCAAGGAGCAGACGTGAGTCGGCGGCTTCAATGGGCGTTACCGTGCAGTCGAGATGCAGAAGCACGTCAGCCGGGCGATGGATGGCGATGTTGTAGCCTGTGTAGCTCCAGCGGTTATTGAGGGCATTGTCGAATGCTTCCGAGAGCTCCAGCGGCGTGCCCAGCAATTCGCCGACCGGACGCCCGATGAGCTGGCGCTGGCTCGTAGCAAAGAGATTTTCGGCGGCTGGGTTAACGTGGCGGATCTGCAGCCTGGCGTTGAGAAGGATCACCGCGGTGGAGAGCAGATCGAGTCCGGCGAACGGTGCTTGTGCATCAGGAGGAGGTGGGCTCTTCGTCTTCATGCGAATGTTTTAGCAAGAAGCAGGCCAGCCATTCCGGCCTTGCGCGTGCGCGGCTACTTCAGATTGGCCAGTTCGCGCTTCAGGGCTTCGATGTTGCGCTCATGCGTGGCCACGCCATCGCGCAGGTCCTGCACACGTTCCAGATACTTTTGATAACCCTTTTCGTCGCCGAGGCGTGTCGCTTCACCTTCGGCAAGTGCCTTGCGGGCCCTGTCGAGATTCTGCTGTTCGGTGGTGAATTCCTGTTCGAGAATCTTGCGGCGGTCCGTGTCACGACCGCGTTGTGTATCGCTGTCGACGCGCGGGAAGTTGGCCGGCGTCGGTGCGTTGCGTTGAGCCGATCGCGGTGGCGGAGGGGTGAGGCTGGTGATCGGCAGGTCGCGCGACAGAATGGTGCAGTTCTTGGCGCTGCCCTTCTGGTTTGTGTAGAGCACCACTCCCGACTCGTCCATGCACTTGTACAGCGTATCGGCGCGGGCCGTGGCATTTATACCAAACGCCGTGCAAGCTGCTGTGAGGCAGGCGAGCAGTGTCGGGATGGGGCGTTGGTTTATGGTCTGCACAGCGTAGGCATCGAAAATGTCATGGTATTGAAAGCTCCCGGCAGTCTATGCGAAACGCGAAGGAAAAAAAAGGCGGGGAGTATGTGACTCCCCGCCTAGTTCGACATGCGGTAACCGATTTTGTTCTACAGACTGTAGTACATATCGAATTCGATCGGATGCGTGGTCATGCGATAGCGCTGGACTTCTTCCATCTTCAGCGCGATGTAGGCATCGATGAAGTCATTGCTGATCACGCCACCACGGGTCAGGAACTCGCGGTCCTTGTCGAGGTACTCAA
>CAZAOQ010000184.1:0-273 GCA_964486795.1 uncultured Rhodocyclaceae bacterium | reverse complement strand
CGCCTGGTCATGTCTGTAGCAGACGGTCGGGATCTTTGCATCCTCTTCCGGCGGCAGGTCGTAGAGGTTCTTGTCAGCGGGGTCGCCCGGGTGAATCTTGTTCTGCACGCCGTCAAGGCCGGCCATCATCAGTGCGGCGAAGCACATGTACGGATTGGACAAGGGATCCGGGAAGCGCGTCTCGATACGACGGGCCTTGTCAGACTGTACATGGGGGATGCGGATGGAGGCGGAGCGGTTGCGTGCCGAGTAGGCCAGCTTGACCGGGGCTTC
>CAZAOQ010000183.1:0-5815 GCA_964486795.1 uncultured Rhodocyclaceae bacterium | reverse complement strand
GGTGTCGAGCTTGTTGCGCTCGCGCAGTGCGATCAGCGTCTGGCTGGCCAGGTTGATCGGCGTCACTTCGTGCAGCTTGCCGTCGGCCTTGCCCTTGCCGCGCGGGGTCCGCACGCAATCGAAAATATAGGCATCAGTCATCTAGAACTCCCAGTCCTGATTGAAACGATTGGAAAAAGAAAACGGTGAAGCAATGAAATTCCGGGCGATCGGGCGGCAACTACAAGGGATGGCGGCCGCCGATGATGCGTCGCGAAGTACGCATAGTAAAGGCATTCAAATTGGTACTCATGAATACACACAATTACCTGAACATTGATTACAACCCCAATGCAACATAGCGGCTACCATCTGAATAAATTGAAGTTATTGCAACGCAATAATATGAACATAATTCCTGAACAGGGGCATTTGACGGATAATCACCGGCATGAGCCATACACCTCCCGCTTCCGCCGGCGATGTCACCGATCCGGCCACCACATCGACCCCCATACCGGCCCCATCACCGCGCTCACGCGGCCCGCGCCGCAAGGACGATGCCTCACCACCAACCACGCGCAAGCAACCGGTGCAAAAGCGCGCCGCATTCACTGTCGCCGCAATCATCGACGCAGCCCGCGAACTACTCCTCAAGCAAGGTGCCGACGCCGTGACGACGCGCCAGGTCGCCGCCCGCGCCGGTGTGGCCGTCGGCACGCTCTACCAATATTTCCCCGACCGCGATGCCATCCTCATGCACCTGGCCAGCCAGATCATGGACGAGGAAGTCGACCGCACCACCCGCCAGCTCGCCAGCCTGTATCGTCACCCACTCAAAGACCTGATGGCCGCGCTCTATGAACATTCCATCGAAGTCGAACGCCGCATGCAGAGCCTCGGCCGCGATTTCCATCGCCGCCACGCACGTCACCTCAACTTCGGCCTGTCACTGAAAGACAAGATCAGCACACAGCCACAGAATACCGACACGCTGATCTCGACGACCCTGCGCATGCTCGTCGATCATCGCGACGAAGTCGGCGAGACCGACCGCGACCTCGCCTCCTTCATGATGGTGCGCTGCATGCGCAACGTCATGACCACCCTCGTTGAAGAACGCCCCGACCTGCTCACCTCACCCTCACTCGCCCCGATGCTGACGCGACTGGCGATGGCGATTTTTGCCGGAGAACCACCAGACGCAGACGACCCAGAGGTGGGGCAGGGACACTTCCTGCGCGGGCTACCCGGAGGAAGACGTGGGTAGTGGTTAGGGAGACTGGAGAAGACCACATCAGGAGCGCGAAAAGCAGGTATGCTTTGCGCATTTGTCGTCATGGTGAGTGGCGAACTGCAAGCGAGGCTTCTTCAAAAGTCACGCTGGGCTTGATTACCCCCCCCTCTAAACCCTCCCTTGAGTTTCAATAACGAAAAGGAAATATCGAGCATGAACAAAGCACTTCTGATGACGATACTGACAGCGGTCGCAATGGGCTCATTCGCCCAGATTTCCAGGGCGGACGACACATGGGGTAACGTGCCGCCCGCGAGCGACGATCGCTACACGAATCCAAAGAAAGCGCTTTACGCCGGCCCCAACGGCTGGTTCAACTTCGGCGAAGTGCGGACCACGCTCGGTGGCGTAGCAAAGCCCAAGTATCAGTTCAAAGGTGGCTTCCATCTGACCACCCAAGTTTTCACTGCGGTAGCGCCAAGCCCCGGGCTCCAGTTGATGTCGCTCGACTTCGGAACCGACACGCCCGCAGTTGGCACCTACGAAGCAGGCCCGACCGCCAATCCGGCACAGAAAAAGGTCAAGGTCGAGTTCTCCGACGTGAGCGAGAATAAGATTCGCAACTGGGGCAGCGCCACCAAAGGCGGCGTCGTGACGGTGAGCAAGGTCAACAACTTCCTCTACGTGAAGTTCCGCGGTATCGTTCTCCAGCCAAACGGAATCAGCAACGCAGCCGAAAGCAAGGCCCCGATCACGGTCGGCTTCGAAGGCTCCGTCAAGCTTGATTAAGGGCGAACGGATACTGGTGATGGGAAATATGCGTGCCTGGTCTTTGATTCTGACCCTTTGATCCAAGACCCGAGGGTTCGCATGCGGAACTATCGTACTTCAATCACTTACTTGATTAGAAAGAATCGTCAGCCGACGCTTGTCATTCCCGCGAAAGCAGGAATCCAGCCCGCACCCGCGCCGCCCGCTAGCCCTGGATTCCCGCCTTCGCGGGAATGACGGGAACGAATTGCGCGAGCTGCGAAATACCGGCAATGACGCTCATTGCTAATCAGGATCGCTTAAGGGGGTTCATATGAAAAAACTCAAGCACGAAGCCGAGCTATTCAAGGGTGCATTGATCGCCGGAGTGAAGTATGCCGAGGGCCGGGGTGTCGTCGAGTTTGAACCGACCGATTCCGCGAGTGAGAAACTCTTGTATATCTACAGACTTCTGGTTCATGACAAAGTAATTCAACATTTGCCAGAGGATCAAGTCTCAGAGAAAAGCTTGCGCCATAAGTTAGCCATCTGGTATTCAAAACAACTTCCAAAAGATCACCCTCTCCTGAAATAACACGCAAAACCACGGCACCTTGCATACAAGCATTCAGTTCATCGACTAAGGTTAGCCAGTGTACGGCCACCATCCGCAGGGCATTAAAATAGAGAGAGGCTGCGGGCGGTGACCAAGGTGGCCTTAAATTATAAATCGAACCACTTTTCGGCTTTTCTGCCAGCGGAATTGGCCTGATCGGGGCCTCCCCTGCATCTCGACAAGCTTCCAGGCACGTGAGCTTCCTGTGACGTTCGCGGTAGAATCCGCGCTGAACTGAGCGGATTGCAGGGTGCTCAATTTAGGCAGAACCGGATTCTGCCTGCTGGCCCAGTGCCTGCCGGGCTTGTACAATCCCACTTCTTTTCACACAACGCTCGCCAGTCGCCGCTTCACTATGCTTTTGGTCATAGGTCGACGGCTGCCGGCCGCCGGTACTTCCGGCGAAAGTCGAATTTCGGCACGCAACCAGCAGAGGTGATCCATGGGCAATCTCGCAAAACCTAGCATCGCATCGGCCAGCCGACGCAAGTTCCTCATCTTGGCAGGCGCGACCAGCGCGGCAGCCGCGGCGCTGGGGCTCACCGGCTGCGATGGCGTGCCGTTGTTCCACTTTAAGGGCAAACCCGGTACCGGAGGGGGTCTTGGTCCGCGCACAACGCCCAAGCTCAACAACTGGCAGGATCTCTACCGCCAGCGCTGGACTTGGGATAAGGTCGCCAAAGGTTCGCACGGTTGGGCCAACTGTCGCTCAGCCTGCGAATGGGATCTCTACGTCAAGGACGGCATCGTCGTGCGCGAGGAACAGAGCGCCACCTACGAAGCGTCTGAGCCCGGCATCCCTGACTTCAACCCGCGCGGCTGCCAGAAGGGCGCTTGCTATACCGAAGTCATGTACGGCCCATCACGCACAACCGTACCGCTGAAGCGGGTCGGCCCGCGCGGCTCGGGCAAGTGGGAAAAGGTCTCCTGGGAACAGGCGCTGAAAGAAATCGCTGCAAAAACCGTCGACGCCGCCACTGAGTGGGGCACGGACACAATCTATCAAGATCTTGGCCCGAACTTCGACTTCGGCGCGAGCACGGCCGGTCGTTTCAAGTTTCAGTTCATGGCTGGCGGCCTGTTCGCCGACAACTGGGCGGAAATCGGCGACCTCAACTTGGGCGCTTCGATCACCGTCGGTGCGGCGCACCTGGGTGGTTCTTCCGATGAATGGTTCCTCTCCGACTTCCTCGTCGTCTGGATGATGAACCCCTCGGTCACGCAGATTCCGGATGCCCACTTCCTCTATGAAGCGCGCTACAACGGCACTGAGCTGGTGGTCATCGATCCGCAATACTCGGCCACCGCGATCCACGCCGATCAGTGGCTGCCGATTGAAACTGGCACTGACGCTGCGCTGGGTCTGGCTGTGGCCCGCCATCTGCTGGAAACCAATGCCATCGACCTGCCCTATATCCGCGAGCAGACCGACCTGCCAATGCTGGTACGTCTGGATACCGGACGCTTCCTGCGCGAAGTCGATCTCGTCAATGGCGGCCACGAAACACAGCTCTACATGTGGCATCCGCAGAAGAACGCGCCCGTACCGGCGCCAGGCTGTCTCGATAACACCACGCGCAACCTGAAGCTCGACTTCGAACCGCCCATCGACGGTCAATGGACGGTCAAACTACTTGATGGCCAGGAGGTTACGGTGGTGCCGGTTGGCGCCATGCTCAAGGAGCATCTCGGCCTCTGGACCTTCGAGCACACCGCTGAAGTGACCGGCCTGCATGTCGACCAGATCAAGAAGTTTGCCGAGGGCTGGGCCAAGGCGCAGCGGCCGATGGTGCTCTCGTCTTGGGGCTCGAACCGCTTCGTTCACTCTGATCTCATGAACCGCGCCAAGATGCTCTGCCTGATGCTCAAGGGAGCACTGGGCAAAAAGGGCGCTGGCTACCAGGCGACCGGCTGGGTCGATCTCGACGGCTTCGGCAACGCGATGCAAATGGAAAAAGGGGGGGCAACCGGCCGCCTCGCCGTCATGCTGAATGCGATGCCACCGAAGGAATTGTTCAACGCTGTGCTCGATATCATCAAGAAGCGCAAGACCGAGGGCGACGTGGCCCTCGCCGGAGAGAACAACTACTTGCGTAACAAGTTGTGCACCAGCGACGTCGTCGAAGTTAACCTCAAGTCGCCTGAATATCTGGCCGCACTCAACCACGAGCAGAAGGGCATGTCGCCGCGTGACCTCTCCGATTATTACAAAGAGAGCCACGATAAGGGTTGGGCACCGGGCCTGCCGCGCAAGACCTCGCCGAAGATCTTCTTCAGCGGTGGTTCGAATCTGCTGCGTCGCAACAACATGCCGCAATATTTGATGGCGTCGATGTGGGATCACATGGATTGCATCGTCGATATCAACCCGAAGTACTCCTTCACGGGAACGCATTCGGACTACATCCTGCCGGCTGCCGGCTGGTACGAGAAGACCGGTATCAAGTACACGATGTCGTATGTGCCGTACCTGCACTATTGTGACGCCGCCGTGCCGCCGCTCGCCGAATCGAAAGGTGAATGGGAAATCTACTGGCTGCTGACGCAGGCAATGGAGAAATACGCCAAGGAAAAGAACCTGCCGCCGAATGACGGCTGTGGCCGTGGTGAGATCGACTTCAAAACCATCCACCAGCGCTACACCAACCAGGGCGAACTGGGTCAGCATGATGACGACAAGGTCACCGAAGAAATTCTGCGCAGCGAATCAACCGTCGGCATGACTGTCGAAGGTCTCAAGAAGACGGGTATCGCCAAGTACACGGCGACTGGCAAGAACGTTCAGGCTACGGCATTGAACAATCCGGACTGGAAAGGTGAAGGCGTACTCACCACGCTGACACGTTTCACGGTGCACAAGGAACCCTGGCCCACTTATAGCGGCCGCATCACAAGCTTCATCGACCATCCGTGGTTTATCGAGTCGCGTGAGCAGTTCGCTACGAACAAGGATAGTCCGAAGGCCGGTGGCGATTATCCCTTCCAGTTCATCAGCTGCCACGCGCGCTGGTCCATCCACTCGACCTGGCGCGACACGCCGATGATGCTGCGCCTGCAGCGCGGCGAGCCGCTGGTGTATATCAACCCAATCGATGCCACCAGACTCGGCATCAAGGATTTCGAATATGTCGAAATCTTCAACGACTACGGCTCGATCCGCATGCGCGTCAAGGTGGCAACCATGGTGCGTCCGGGCGTCGCCTACTACTACCATGCCTGGGAGCCGCACCAGT
>CAZAOQ010000182.1:0-5869 GCA_964486795.1 uncultured Rhodocyclaceae bacterium | reverse complement strand
CGCGCAATCCGTTCCCGTCATTCCCGCGAAAGCGGGAATCCAGGGCTAGCGGGCGGCGCGGGTGTGGGCTGGATTCCCGCTTTCGTGGGAATGACAAGCGTCGGCTGACGATCTTTTTAATCAAGAAGGATTATAGCAACGCACCTGATATGCCTGATCGGGTGATGGGGCGGTGAAGCGGTGGGGCATAATCGCCCGTTGCTCCGATCACCACCGCTAGACTCGACTGAAAAGGAAGCGCCATGCCTACCAGCAAATTCCCCGAACTCGGCTTTTACACGCTGCCCGGTCATACCCAGACGCCGGCCGACATGCTCGACGAAATTCGACAGGCGGAAGCCATGGGCATCGGTTCGGCGTGGATCTCGGAGCGGGCCGACGTCAAGGAAATTGGCGTGCTCACCGGTGCCGCTGCAGCGGTGACGAAAGACATCTTCATCTGCACCGGCGCAACCAATATCAACACCCGCCATCCCATTGTCACCGCTAGCCTGGCGACGACGGCGAACCGACTCTCCGGCGGACGCTTCGCACTCGGCCTCGCACGTGGCATCGGCGTGCGTGCGGGGCTGTGGGGGCTGGAAAAGGTCAGCAACGCCCAGTTGCGTGACTTCGCCGGCATGATGCGCAGCCTCTGGCAGGGCGAGCGCGTCATGGGTTACGACGGCCCGCTCGGCAACTACCCCTATCTGCATATGCCTGACTGGATCAAGGACGACATTCCCCTGCTCTTCGGTGCTTACGGCGAGAAGAGCCTGGAGTTCGCTGGCGGCGTGTTCGATGGCGTGTTTCTCTCCACCTTCTTTTCTGATGCCGCCGTCACGAAGGCCGTCGCTGCCGTGCGGCGCGGCGCCGAGAAGGCCGGGCGCGACCCGGCCGCCGTGAAGGTTTGGGCGGTCGTCGCGACAGCCTGCGATCCTGATGAAGAAACCTGGCTGCGCGCCATCGTTGCGCGCATGGCGACCTACCTGCAGGCACCTGACCTGGCCGACTTGCTGATCGCGATCAATGATTGGGACCCGGCTGTGCTGGAGAGTTTCCGCGCTAACGAAACCGTCGCCGGTATGCGCGGCGGCATCGACAGCACGGCCACGCTCGATCAGTTGCGCGAAATCGAGCCGCTGATTCCCAAGGCCTGGTATCCCGCCGCCGTCGGCAGCGCCGAAGCCTGCGCCCGGCGCTGGCAGGACCAGTTCGCCGCCGGGGCCGACGGCGTCGTCATTCATGCCGCAACGCCACAGCAATTTGCCCCGGTGCTGCAAGCCTACGAAAAGATCCGCAGCGCGGAGCGCTTTGTGGGGCGCAGTAATCGGCCGGCCTGAGTGGCAGAATCCGTGCAGTTGTATGTCGGCTTAGCCCGCAGGGCGTCCCTCAAGGGATTTCCGATGGTCATAACCCGACGCCCATTGTTGGCTTACGCCCTGCGGGCTAAGCCGACCTACGGATACTAAATCACCCACTCACCCACTCACCCAGCCACACTGCCCGACTTTATTGGCAGCGATAGCGTGAAGCAGGTCATGTCATGCGTGGATTCAACGGCGATTTCTCCACCGTGAGTCACCATAATCGACCGCGTGATTGCCAGTCCCAGCCCTGAATTTTCCGCGCTGCCGCGTCGGGAGCCGTCGGCCCGATAGAAGCGATCAAACAACCGTGGCAAGTGTTCGGCCGGAATCGCGCTGCCCGTGTTTTCGACGGCGAGCCGAATGAGCCCGCCATCGTCATGCCAGATTTTCACTGTCACTTTTCCGCCTGCAGAGGTGTGCCGCAAAGCATTGGAAAGCAGGTTGTCGACGGCGCGGCGCAGCATGAGCCGGTCGCCTTCCACCTGGCCGTGGCCGACCAGCGCAAGCGCGATCGACTTCTCGTCGGCTAGCACTTGGTAATAGTCCAGCAAACCGGCCACATCGTCACTCAGCTCATACTGTTCTAGCTTCGGCACGATCTGCTGCTTGTCTGCTTTGGCCAGAAATAGCATGTCCGAGATTGTTCGTGACAGCCGTTCAAATTCCTCGGCATTCGACGCCAGAATGTCGCGATATTCGTCTGCGGATCGTGATTTCAAAAGCGTGACCTGGGTTTGGGTCAGCAGGTTGCTTACCGGGGTGCGCAATTCGTGTGCGATATCCGCTGAAAAATCCGACAGTCGCCGGAACGCCTCTTCCAGTCGCGAGAGCATGTCGTTCAGCGTCGTCGCCAGATCGGCCAGTTCGACGGGGATGGATTCAACTGGCAGACGGCTATCCAGGCGATGAGCCGTGATTTCAGAGGCCTGATGTTTGATGGCTTGTAGCGGCAGCAAACCGCGTCGAACGACGAACCAGCCGAGTCCACCCATGGCGAGGCTGGCCGATGCCATGAATACCCACAGCGTGGTTTGAAATGAGTTCATGAAATGCGCGTGATGCGTGATCTCTGTGGCCACCGCGATCGTGTAGCTCGCGTCGGGCTGGCTGCCCGACCTTACCACTTTGGCGATGCCGCGCCAGAGTGTGCCGTCGTTGCCCGCCCATTTGACTGGATGTGGATGCTCACGATCCGTCGATTTGTCATTGGCTGTGGTTGTAATTGTGGCTGACTTCAGCAGACCGTCTGGAAACCGCGCGTCTGCTGTCGCGTAGACCGCGTGCTGGTCCGGGCCATTGACGGCGATCATCAGGCCATGCTGATCGGCAAAGGTGCTGTCGAGTTGTCGCGTGAACACGGCGTCCGTGTGCGTGCCTTCGGGTGGTTCCAGAAGATGCCCGATCAACTGCATTTTTTCGGTCAGCACCTCCATGTCCATCTCTTCGAAATGGCGCTCTACCGAATGACCGATCAGCAAGCCGAGCAGAAGCAGCACGCAGGCCGAGGCCAGCGCGAACAGAAGCGTCAGCCGAAGCGTCAGGGATGGGCTGCGTGCCGGGGTCAATCGGCGACCTCCAGAACATAGCCCATGCCGCGCACGGTGCGGATCAATTTCGGCTCGAATCCGTCGTCGATCTTGATACGCAAGCGTTTGATGGCGACTTCGATGACGTTGGTATCGCTGTTGAAGTTCATGTCCCAAACCTGCGAGGCGATCAGCGAGCGCGGCAGGATCTCTCCCTGCCGTCGAAGCAGCAGTTCGAGCAAGGCGAATTCCTTTGCTGTCAGATCGATGCGCCGTCCGGCCCGAGTGACGCGTCGCCGCAAAAGATCAAGTTCCAGGTCTGCGACACGCAGGCATTCTGCTTCCTTTGTTCTTCCGCCACGCCTGAGCAAAGTACGAACGCGCGCCAGCAGCTCCGAGAAAGCAAATGGCTTGACCAGGTAATCGTCGGCGCCCATCTCCAGTCCCTTCACACGATCCTCGACCTGGTCGCGAGCCGTGAGAAATAGCACGGGCATCTCTTTTCCCGCATGGCGAATTTTTTGCAGCACCTGCCAGCCATCGATGACCGGAAGCATCACATCGAGAATGGCGAGATCGTAGTCCTCCGTCAAAGCGAGATGTAGACCATCGGCACCGTCGATGGCCAGGTCGACGACAAACCCGGCCTCGACCAGCCCTTGTTTCAGATACGTTCCCGTCTTCGGTTCGTCTTCCACAACCAAAATCTTCATCCGGAATTTTCCGTTAGAGCGCCATCAAGGCGAATAGATAGAGGTGAATTTAGCGGGTAAATCGAAGGTTTTCGATGCATCCCATAGCCCTTACACCCGAGCACGTTGTTGCACCGAGGTGGACGCGTGTTTTACCGCACTGGTTTTGAGCAGCACCTGACGTAATAAGCTCATCAGCTTGTAGGCCAACATCACCGTATTGAGCGTCGCTTCCGTCGCCCAGAAACCCTTCATGCAGAAGCGGTCTGCTGCAAAATCGTATTTCAGTTCCTTGATCCATTTCCATGTTTTTGCCTGCACTAAAATCAAGATCCAAAATTCTAACTGGCCTACCACCTGAAGGTCTTTTCCATCAATCCGTCGCGCTAATGGATGCCAGTAGAAACTGGGGGCTAATGGGAAATCTCGGTTCATTTCGGTTGGCCGGAACGCCAGTAAATTCGCGCCTGTGGGAGTCACCGTGTCATCGTGTCATCGTGGCATCGACATCCAGCACCGCAGCGGATTCGCATTTCGAACTGAAATTTACAGCACTGGCTGGAGGTCAAGCATTGGCGCGGTTCTCCGAGGCATGCCCTGATTTTGTTCAGGCTTTCAGCGCGTACTCGGCGATGGCTGCGACGACCGCAGGTGCTTCACCGATGGCCGTCGCCACGCGCACTTGCATACCGGGATGGCGCGCGTGGGCGGCATCGAGCAAGGCAGGCAGATCGCGCTTGGTGTGACCGCTCTGCGCCATGAAGATTGGCACGATGACGATGTCGTCACAGCCGGCAGCCGCCAGTGTGTCGATGGCTTCCGGCAGCAGCGGTGGAATGAACTCCAGGAAGGCGGCTTCGATGCGTGCGCCGGGTTCGCGTGTCAGCATGGCGTCGCGAATGGCGAGGATGGGCTGCGCCCATTCGGGGTTGCGTGCGCCGTGGGCGAAGAGAATAGTAGCTTTCATTTTTAAGTGATCCAACCTACGAATATTTGAGCGTTCTAAGCATTCTTCCAGATGTTACGACAGCCGGTTTCCCGGACCCACCATGTCGCAATGCAGCCGGCGACCGCGGCGCTGCACATCAGCAGCAGACCATCGTGAAAATCACTCGCCGAGTATAAGCGTACACCGTTGAGCAGGGCGCCTTGCGATGCCTGCCAGCTTTGATCCATGACCCAGCCGGTCAGCGGCATCAGAATGGCCGGACCGAGGAAGACGCCGACATTGACGACGCTGGTTGCCATGCCGGAAAGCAGCGGCGGATTGACTTCCTTGGCGCAGGCCCAGGTCAGGGTGAAGCTGGCTGTGGCGAGGCCCATCGCCGTACAAAGGGCATAGCTTGCCGTCGATGACAGTGGTATGCCGGACAGCCAGACCAGCCAGCCGAGTGCATGTAGCAGGCTCCCTGTGACGAGAAGCGGCTTGCGCCGGCCAAGGCGGTCGGACAGGCTGCCGAGCAGCATGGCACCAATGGCATAACCCAGAAAATAGAGGCTGACGTGATTTGAGGCAGTCTCATGCGTCATACCCAGCGCCTGGGTGAAGTAGGGGACGGCCCAAAGTCCGGCGAAAGAAAAGAAGCTCGCAGCCATGCCCAGATTGACGAAGAAGCCCGGCCAGGTGGCGCGGTTGCCAAGCACCAGGCGCAAATCGGCGTGCCACACGCCGCGTCGGCTGTGCGTACCTTGTGGCGATGCTTGCTTTGATTGCACCGGTCCATCGCGGACGAGAAAGAGGCTGGCGATGGCGATGATCAGCGAGAGGATGCCGACTCCGACGAAGATATGGCGCCACGAGGTGAGATGCGTCATCCAGGCCAGCGGCGCGCCGGCAGCGATCGCACCGGCGTTGCCGATCAGCATGCAGAGGCCCGTGAGTGTGGCGAAGCGGCGCTCCTCGAACCATACGGCGACGAGCTTGAGCATGGCGATGAAGGTCACGGAAACACCAAGGCCGACCAGTGTTCGACCGACGAAAGCCAACGTGAAGTTCGGTGCCAGACCGAACAGCAGCGAGCCGCCACCGGCGACGAGGCCACCGATGAAGAGGATGCGGCGCGGCCCGAGTGTGTCGGCGAGGATGCCCGTCGGCACCTGCGTCAAGGTGTAGATGATGAAGTAGGTGGCTGCCAGCGTGCCCAGCGATGCGGCGCTGATCTGAAAAGCATTGCTCAGTTCATGAGCAATCGCTGCCGGTGCGACGCGATGGAAAAACGACAGAAAGTAGGCTGCGATAGCGAGGCCGAGCGCGATGTTGCGATGGTTCATGCGTACAGCTTCCTCGGCAGGTGAAACAGAA
>CAZAOQ010000181.1:0-5928 GCA_964486795.1 uncultured Rhodocyclaceae bacterium | reverse complement strand
GCACCGTGTCTTCCGACGTGGCGCGCAGCAGGTCTTCCTTCTGCGCCGGCTCGGCCTCGGCCTCGGTGACGGTGAGCCACAGCGAACCGGTCCACACGCCGGCGCAGCCGAGCGCCATCGCCGCTGCAATCTGCCGGCCATTGCCCACGCCGCCGGCAGCGAGCACGGGCGTCGGCGCCAGCGCATCGACCATCTGCGGCCAGAGCACGATGGAGCCGATCTCACCGGAATGACCACCGCCTTCGCTACCCTGGGCGATGACGATGTCGACCCCGGCGGCTTTGTGCTTGAGTCCCTGTTTGACCTTGCCGCACAGCGCAGCGACGAGGCGGCCGCTGGCGTGAATTTCGTCGATGACTTCCTTGGGTGGCGTGCCGAGCGCATTGGCGACCAACCTGACCTTGGGATGCTTGAGCGCCTCGATCAGCATCGGCTTCGCCGTCGCTTCGGTCCAGCCGAGCAGATTGCTATGGTCATTTTTGTCGGGCCACTCAGGCGTGCCGTGATCGCGCAGAAGCTTCGCCGCGAAATCGTGGTGGCCTTGCGGCACCATGGCCTGCAACGACTCTTCCAGCGTCTCCGGGTTCATCTCGCCCATGCCTTCGTATTTCTGTGGGATGACGATGTCGATACCATACGGCTTGTCGCCGATGTGGGCATCGATCCAGTCGAGTTCCTCCTTGATGCGCTCAGGTGGAAAGCCGACCAGGCCGAGCACGCCGATGCCGCCGGCTTTGGAGACTTCCACGACCACGTCGCGGCAGTGCGTAAAGGCAAAGATCGGCACATCGATGCCGAGCATTTCACAGACTTTGGTGCGCATGGCAGGCTCCCTGTATGAGAAGGGGAAGATCGCTGTCTTCCCCCCCGGCTTGAAACGTCTATGCGAAAAGCAAATCGGCGCTTACTTACCTGGCTTCCAGAGAAACTTCATCAGCTTCTTCATGTCCTTGATAGCCTTGCCCGAGGACGGGTAGGAAGCGGGCAGCTTGGGCATATTGAAGCGGTTGAGAATCACCGGGAAGGCGTGGCTGTACTTGCGCAGGCCGTCGAGGCCATTGACCTGACCGACACCACTGGCCTTGACGCCGCCGAACGGTGCCTCCGGCACGCCGTAAGTCACGGCGATGTCGTTGATGCAGACCGAGCCGGTATCCATCTGCAGCGCGATTTGGTAAGCCTTTTCCTTGTCCTTGGCGAACACCGTACCGTTGAGGCCGTAGGGCGAATCATTGGTCATGATGATAGCTTCGGCTTCATCGCGCACCTTCTGGAGGCAGACTAAGGGGCCGAAGTTTTCCTCGCGCATCACCAGCATCGTGTGGTCGCAATCGGCGAGTACGGTGGCTTCGTAGTAGAGACCCTTGAGATTGGGATTGCGGCGGCCACCGGTGAGCAGACGCGCACCGCGCTTGACGGCATCCTGCACATGCTCCTCGATGATATCGACCTGGCGATCCCAGAACACCGCGCCGAGATCTTCGTCCTGGCCGTGCTGCGGGCCTTGACGCAAGGCCTTGGCCTTCTCGGTGACGCGGGTGACGAACTTGTCATAGAGCGACTCGACCACATACACGCGCTGTGTGCCGCAGCAATAGTGGCCGGTGTTGAGGCAGGAACCATACAGCGCGCCGTCGGTGGCCATCTCGAAATTCGCATCGCTGCAGACGATCATGGCGTCGGTGCCGCCGAGTTCCAGCGAGCAGGGAATCAGGTTACGGCCACAGGACTCGCCGATCTTGCGGCCAGTGGCCACGCTGCCCGTGAAGGAAACTTTCTGCACACCGCCGTCGATGATATCGGCACCGGTCTGACCGTCGCCGTAAAGCACTTGCAACACGCCGTCGGGCAGACCAGCTTCCTTGTAGACCATCTCGACCAGCTTGGCGGATTCCGGCGTGACTTCGGAGCCCTTAAGGATCACTGCATTGCCAGCCAGCAGAGCCTGCGTTGTCGGGTTCATGCTGAGGATGAAGGGGCCATTCCACGGCGTAATGATGGCGACGACACCAAGCGGCTTGTAGGCGACGCGCAGGGTCTTGATCATGCCCATCAGGCCGTGCACGGAACGCTTTTCAGTGGCCAGAAACTTCTCGGCGTTCTTCGCGTAGAAGGTCATCACATCGCACGAGGCGAAGATTTCCATGCTCATCGCATCGCTCGGCGTCTTGCCGGTTTCGCGGATCACGGTGGCACAGATCTCGTCCTGACGCTTCAGCACGATGTCGCGTGCCTTCAGCACGACCTTCGCACGCTCGACCGGCGACTTGCTGCCCCACGCCTTCTGCGCGGTACGCGCCTTGGCGATAGCAGCGGTCACGTCATCCTTGCTCGCGCACTCGATCTCGCCGATAACCTCCAGCGTCACCGGGCTCTTCATGCGAAGTTTTCGGTGCTCGCCGGGGCCGGTCTGAATACGTTCGAAAATGGCCATGCTGTGACTCTCCTCTTGGATTTATCGTTCTGGGGCGATGCGTTTGAAACAGAAGATTTTACCTCACGGGGGCAGGCGCCCCGCCGGGATTCCCTGTTTCAGGGAATCCCGATTTAATGCAATCGCAATAACCGTAGGCCCACATAATCGTGCCTCTGCTGTTGCTTTGGCCCAGCGGTAATCGGCCTTGCCGGCTGGTGAGCGCATGACGTGATCGACGAATACAATTTCTTTCGGCACTTTGTATCCGGCTAGATGCTCGCGGCAATGCGCACGTAATGTATTGGTATTGATGTCAGCATCACCCTGCGCGGCCATCGGGCGCAAGGCGACGAGCGCGACGACCTTCTGGCCCCAGCGTTCATCCGCCACACCAACCACCAGCACATCGGCCACCGTTGCGTGGCGACGCAGCGCTTCTTCGACTTCCTCGGGAAACACTTTTTCGCCGCCCGTGTTGATGCAGTTCGAACCGCGTCCAAACACGGTCACCGAACCATCTGCTTCGAGCCGTGCGGCATCGCCGGTAATCGCGTAATTGCGGCCATCGATACGCGTGAAGGTCGCCGCGCTCTTCAGCGCATCGCCGTAATAGCCGACGGCGACGTGGCCGCTACGCGCCATGAAACCCATCTCGCCGACCGCTGCCAGACGCGGGGCGCCCGCTTCAACGCGCATCACCGTCACATCCGGTCGCGGCGGAATCGACAGCAAACCGCCAGCATCGGTGCGACTGCCCAGGCCGACCTGGCCACTTTCCGAGGAGCCCATCGAATCGGTCATTACGGCATTCGGCAGCAGCGCGCTCAAGCCTTCCTTGACGTGTGCCGAAAACACCGCGCCGCCGGAGCCGATGTTCATGATCGTCGATACATCCCAACGCGTCGGGTTGGCCCGCAGCGCATCGAGCAGCGGCACGGCCATGGCATCGCCAACAATGGAAATCGAATTGAGGCGCTCGCGCCCGACGACATCCCAGAGGTGCTCGGCACTGAATTCAGCTTGATCGTTGAGCACCACGGTATGGCCGGCGTAGAGCCAGATCAGCGTCGCCCACAGTGCTGCGGCGTGCATCAGCGGCGCGGCCGGCAGATTGCGCATCTGGAACGAAGTTCGGATGCGTTCGGCGAGCTCTTCGGGATGTTCAATCGGCACCCCACCGGCATATAAGCCACCACCACCGAGACTGCCGAAGAACAGCGCAGCGTGCGGCCACAGCACACCCTTGGGCATGCCCGTGGTGCCGCCGGTATAGAGCAGTGAAAGATCGTCGCTGCTCAGTGCGATATCGGCGAGTGAACCCGTTCCCTGCGTGATGGCGTCTTCATACGCTGTCGCCTTCACTCCAGCGGATGTATTGTCTTCGGCATTGCCGACCCGCAGCAGCACCTTCACCCCCGCTGCGGTAGCGAGCGCTTCGGCGACGCGCGTCTCGAACGCGGCACCAAATACCAGCGCCTTCATCGCTGCGTTGTCGTAGAGATAGCGCAGCTCGTCGGCCACGTAGCGATAGTTGATGTTGAACGGCAGCGCTTTCAGCTTCAGTGCCGCGAAGAAGGTCTCGATGTACTCCGGGCCGTTATACATCTGGATGCCAACGGTATCGCCCGCAACGACGCCCTGCGCACGCAAATGCAGCGCCAGCTTTTCGGCGCGCTGTTCGAGTTCGGCGAAGGTGCGCCGCACGTCGCCGCAGACGATGGCCTCGCGCTCCGGCACGGTGGCTGCGGTGATGGCAAAGAGATCAGCCAGATTGAAAGTGCGCGGCATCATGATGTTCGTTTACAAGCCGTGGAACACGACGTTTTCGTCGAGCGCGGCTCGCCCGGTACGCAGCGCATTCACTGGATGCCCGGTATCGGCGTAGCCGAGCGCCACGCCGCAGAAGGGCATGACGTTGGCCGGCAGTTCGAGAAACTCGGCCACTGTCTTGTGCCACAGCGTCCAGAATTCCTGCGCACAGGTATCAAGATCGGCTTCGCGCGCCAGCAGCATCACCGTCTGCAGGTAGAGACCAAGATCGACCCATTGCGTCGCCCCGAGGCTGCGGTCGATGCAGACGAACAATGCGACGGGCGCATTCCAGAAATCGAAATTACCTGCGATGAAGTCGAGCCGCGCCGCCTTGTCCTCGCGCGCGATGCCGATGGTGGCGTACATGTCCTCACCGCATTGGCTGCGCCGTGCGCGATAAGGTTCGACCAGACCATCGGGATAGATCGGGTATTCGAAGCC
Source organism: uncultured Rhodocyclaceae bacterium (assembly GCA_964486795.1). Taxonomy (GTDB): domain Bacteria; phylum Pseudomonadota; class Gammaproteobacteria; order Burkholderiales; family Rhodocyclaceae; genus Sterolibacterium. Next base: position 1,259 of record CAZAOQ010000181.1, on the reverse strand, counting down.
TTCGCCAAAACTGTTGGCGGCACGCCTTGCGCGAATCAGTGCCTTGAAGCGTTCGAGTTCCGCACCGCCCAGCGCATGCACGATCCACGGCTGCAGATTGCCGCCCGAGGGACTACGCTGTGCCTTGGTGAGAATCTCGCGCAGCAGGACGCCGGACACCGGCGTGTCGAGGAACGCGCGCTTCGATGCGCGGCTGGCCACGGCTTCACTGACGGTCAGGGCGGATGCATTCATGTCGATGGCTGGAGATCAAGTATTGATGCGGTTCTTGAGGCAATACCCGTGAAGATCGTTTATCCATGCGGGTTTCAGACATGCACACTATGAAGATCAAGCATCCATGCGGGTTTCAGGGCAGCCCGCATCAGACATCACACTCAAACCAGTGGCTTGCGACCAAGGATCAAATCGACCGCACGTTCAGCGATCATCACCGTCGGCGCGTTGGTATTGCCGGAGGTAATCACGGGCATCACCGAGGCATCGACGACACGCAGGCGTTCGACGCCGCGCACGCGCAGCTCGGCGTCGAGCACCGACTGCGCGTCGTTGCCCATACGGCAAGTTCCCACCGGGTGATGCGTCGAAGACGCGGCGCGCACGGCGAAGTCGAGCAGCGCAGCGTCACTGATCGCCGCATTGCCAGGCACATTCTCGTACTCGATCAAGCCGGCCAGCGCTTCGCCAGCGGCGATGCACCGTGCCCAGCGCATGCCGGCGAGCAGCACCTGACGATCCCGGTCGGTGCTCAGATAATTCAGGGCAATCAGCGGTGCGGCGAAGGGGTCGTTGGATGCCAGTGTCACGCTGCCGCGCGATTCAGGACGCAGCTGGCAGGGTGCCATGGTGAAGCCGGGCTGCTTTTCAGCCTGCTTCTTTTTCGTCTCGACAGCGCCCGTGACTGGCAGCGTGTGGAACTGAATATCCGGACGATCGAGCGTGGGATCGCTTTTGCAGAAGATGCCGACATCGGCTGCCGGCATGGTCATCGGCCCGCGCTTGAACAACAGGTATTGCAGCAGGCTGCCGACGATACCCGGACCACGCAAACGCGCGTTATAACTACCCGCGCCGGGCTTGAGTCGCCAGCCCATCGGGGCGCACAGATGATCGTGCAGATTGGCACCGACACCGGGCAAATCGACGCGGGTCTCGATGCCATGTTGCTGAAGATGCGCGCCCGGGCCAATGCCCGAAAGCATCAGCAGTTGCGGCGAGTTGTAAGCACCAGCAGCGAGCAGCACTTCGCGGCGCGCCTT
>CAZAOQ010000180.1:0-5942 GCA_964486795.1 uncultured Rhodocyclaceae bacterium | reverse complement strand
GCCGAAGGCTTTGACGATGCGCTGAAGGCGCGCTTCTGCGGCGTGCACTTCTTCAACCCGCCGCGTTACATGCCGCTTGTCGAACTGGTTCCGACGAAGCAGACGCAGCCGGAAATCCTCGACCATCTCGAGAGTTTCATGACGACCACGCTGGGTAAGGGTGTGGTGCGCGCCAAGGACACGCCGAACTTCATTGCCAATCGTGTTGGTATCTTCGGCATCCTGGCGATCATCCATGAAGCTGAGAAGTTTGGCCTTTCCTGCGATGTCGTCGATGACCTCACCGGTGCCAAGTTGGGTCGCGCGAAGTCGGGTACTTTCCGCACTGCTGACGTGGTTGGTCTCGACACCGTGGCACATGTCATCAAGACGCAGCGTGACATGCTCCCTGATGATCCCTTCCTCCCCATCTACCAAAATCCGGCCGCGCTGGAGAAACTGATTGCGGCCGGCGCCCTGGGTCAGAAGACCAGTGCGGGCTTTTTCAAAAAGGTCGGCAAGGAAATTCACCGTTTCGACTTTGCCACGGGCGAGTACGTCGTCGGCGGTGGCAAGGGCGACGAAACGGTGACCAAGATGCTCAAGGAGAAGGACCCCGCCAAGCGCATGGCGGCGTTGCGTGCCTCCGATCATCCGCAGGCCCAGTTCCTCTGGGCGATCTTTCGCGACGCTTTTCATTACGTTTCCGTACATCTGGAGAGCATCGCCGACAATGCTCGTGACATTGATTTTGCCATGCGCTGGGGCTACGGTTGGACCACCGGTCCGTTCGAGATCTGGCAATCCGCTGGCTGGCAGCAGGTGGCGACGTGGGTCAAGGAAGATATCGATGCAGGCAAGGCACTGTGCAAGGCGCCGCTGCCTGCTTGGGTATTCGATGGTCGCAGCGGTGTACATGCTGCCGACGGTTCGTACTCGGCCGCACGCAAGACCGCCGTGCCGCGCGCTGTGCTGCCGGTCTACCAGCGGCAGGCCTTCCGTGCCCCCCTGGTTGGCGAGGCTGGCCCGGATGCCAAGACGGCTGGTGTCACCGTGTTCGAAGATGATGCAGTGCGCATTTGGCACCAGAATGATGATGTCTTGGTTCTGTCGCTGAAGACCAAGATGCACGTCATCGGACCCACGGTCATTGATGGCCTCACCAGGGCCATTGCCGAGGCCGAACAGAATTATCAGGGGCTGGTGATCTGGAACACGGACGCTGCCGACGGTGGTGCCTTCTCTGCCGGCGCCGACCTTCAGGCTGTGTTGCCGTTGTTTATGTCGGGCGGTGTCGAAGCGCTCGAGCCAGTGGTGCATGGTCTGCAACAGGCGCACCTGGCGATGAAGTACGCGAATGTACCCGTCGTTGCCGCGGTGTCCGGACTGGCGCTCGGCGGTGGTTGTGAGCTGCTGTTGCATGCCGCGAAGCGTGTCGCTGCGTTGGAGTCCTACATCGGTCTCGTTGAAGTCGGCGTTGGCCTGATTCCGGCCGGCGGTGGTCTCAAAGAGGCAGCGGTGCGTGCGGCGGCAGATGCCAAGGGCAACGACCTCCTGCAGTTCCTGAAGAACTCCTTCATCAGCGCAGCAATGGCGAATGTTTCCAAATCGGCATTCGAGGCGCAGAGGATGGGCTATCTGGCAGCAGACGACGTCATTGTCTTCAATCCGTATGAGTTGTTGCATGTTGCCAGAAGCGAGGCACGCGCCATGTTTGCTGCGGGCTATCGTCCGCCGCTGCGCCGTCCGCTGCCGGTGGCCGGACGTTACGGCATCGGCACGATCATGGCGCAACTCGTCAACATGCGTGATGGCGGCTTCATTTCCGGGCACGATTACACGCTCGGTTCGATGATCGCCAAGATCGTTTGTGGTGGTGATATTCAGCAAGGCAGTCTGGTCGATGAGCAATGGCTGCTCGACCTTGAACGCAAGGCCTTCATGGAACTGCTCAATCACCCGAAGACCCAGGAACGCATCATGGGCATGATGCAAACCGGCAAGCCGGTGCGGAATTGACGCGGCACAACTCAGGAGAATACCAATGACCAAGCAATTGCAGGATGCCTACATTGTTGCCGCAACCCGCACGCCGATCGGTAAGGCACCGCGCGGCATGTTCCGCAACGTTCGTCCGGATGATCTGCTGGTGCGTGTGCTGCAGTCCGTACTGGCACAGGCGCCGGGGCTCGATCCCAAGCTGATTGAGGATGTCATCGTCGGCTGCGCTTTCCCCGAAGCTGAACAGGGTCTCAACGTCGCGCGTATGGCGGTGCTGCTCGCTGGCCTGCCAAATACGATCGGTGGTGTCACGGTGAATCGCTACTGTGCCTCTGGTATCACGGCCATCGCGATGGCAGCCGACCGTATCCGCGTCGGTCAGGCCGATGTCATGATTGCGGCTGGCGTTGAGTCGATGTCCATGGTGCCAATGATGGGCCATCACCCGTCGATGAACATGAATATCTTCAAGGACGAGAACATCACCATGGCTTACGGCATGGGTCTGACCGCCGAGAGGGTTGCCGAACAGTGGAAGGTGAGTCGTGAGGCGCAGGATGAGTTCGCGCTGAAGTCGCACCAGAAGGCGATTGCCGCGCAGCAGGCCGGTGAGTTCAAGGACGAGACAACGTCGGTCGAGATCGTTGAGCGCACGCCGAATTTGCTGACGCGCGAGATCGATGTCAGGACGCGTATCGTCAGCCAGGACGAGGGCGCGCGCGCCGACTCCAGCCTGGCTTCGCTGGGCAAGCTGAAGCCGGTGTTTGCCGCCAAGGGCAGTGTCACGGCAGGCAACAGCTCACAGACTTCCGATGGTGCTGGCGCGTTGCTGCTGGTTTCCGAGAAGATTCTCAAGCAGTTCAATCTGACACCACTGGCGCGTTTTGCTTCCTTCGCCGTCAGAGGCGTACCACCCGAGATCATGGGTATCGGCCCGTCTGCAGCGGTGCCGCTGGCCTGTCAGGCGGCCGGCATCAGCAAGGAGCAGATCGACTGGTTCGAGTTGAACGAAGCCTTTGCCGCGCAGTCGCTGGCGGTCCTTCAGGACTTGGCACTCGACCCGGCTAAGGTCAATCCGCTTGGCGGCGCCATTGCCCTGGGCCATCCGCTCGGTGCGACGGGAGCGATCCGTGCTGCGACCGTGATCCATGGCTTGCGTCGTCGCAATCTCAAGTACGGTATGGTGACCATGTGCGTCGGCACGGGCATGGGTGCTGCGGGGATTTTCGAGCGCGTCTAAGCTTCACGGTTGTTCATCATCGCTGCCCGGAGAACAAGCATTCATGCGGTTCTCCGGGCAGTGCCTTTTTTGCTAGGTAGGTTTTGTCGGTGATTTTTACAACAATCGGTGCTTTCAGTCTTCGCCTTTGCGCGGCAGATTCCTTAGAATACGCAGTTAGCTCGGGCCTCCGCCCGTGACGTTTGTGGAAAGTGGCGGTCCGCATGGCCGAGATCGAAAACAATCTGGATACTGACGATGTCGAGTCGCGCCTGCGCGAGATCGAGGATATCCTCCATCGTCAGGACATGCCGGGTCAGGAGCCGCTTGAGGAAATCGTCCACAAACAAAGTCTTGCCGAGCTGGAAGCCAAGCTGGCAGCGCTTGATGTCGGTTACCTTAGCTATATTCTCGAGGCCTCGGCAGAGGATGATCGCCGGGTACTCTGGGGATTAATCGATGTCGCCCGCCGTGAGGCCATTCTTCAGGAGTTGTCGGTCGACACGCGCGTCAGCCTCGTTGGGCCACAACCTTATACGAATCTTCGGAAAATGCCGAATGCATTCGAGCTGCAAGAAGGACGACTGCAGCAGATCACGGTGGAAAATCGCGAGGATCTGGCGCGGGCGAATCCCATCTGGATTGACTTGGTTGCACCGACGGATGAAGAACGTGCGCTGATCGAGGAGATCTTCGGACTGGCATTGCCGATACCCGAGGAGCACACCGACCTTGAAGCCAGCGCGCGCTTCTATGTGGATGATGACGGTGCGATCCATTTGCACTCCGACTTTCTGCTCGACAGAGAGGACGAGTCGCGCAACGTACTGGTGACCTTCATCCTGCACCGGAATATTCTCTTCTCGGTGCGCAAGGAAGAACTGCCTGTGTTTCGTTTACAGCGCCTGCGTGCACGGACCCAGGTCGGTTTTGTCAGCGACTGTCTCGATGTGCTACTGGATTTGTATGCCGCTGACGTCGAGTATTCAGCGGATGCGTTGGAGGATATCTACGCAGCGCTCGAAACCGTCGGTAAGCGCGTGTTGAGCACAGAAATGTCGGACACTCAAGCAGCTAAGGTGCTTGCCGCCATTGCTAGCGTGGAAGATCTGAACGGTCGTATTCGCCGCAATGTACTCGACACGCGTCGCGCGGTGTCCTTCCTGATGCGCGGTCGTTTCCTGTCGTCGAATCAGATTGCAGATACACAGCAGCTGCTGCGTGACATCGAGTCGCTTGATGGCCACACATCTTTCTTGTTCGACAAGATCAACTTTCTGATGGATGCCACGGTTGGTTTCATCAACATCAACCAGAACAAGGTCGTCAAGATGTTCTCTGTGGCGTCAGTTGCCTTGCTGCCACCGACGCTGATTGCCAGCATTTACGGCATGAACTTCCGGTTTATGCCTGAGCTGACTTGGGAGTATGGCTATCCCTTCTCAGTGACCGTAATGATCGTCTCGGTCGTTTTCCCGTTTTGGTGGTTCCATCGTAAGGGTTGGCTGAGGTAATTTCTGCCTGTGTGCTCAACTTTCGTGTCGCCGCTCCAGTCTTGCTTCGGCGACCACGGTCACGTTGCCGTCTTCGTCCTGCTGTTCCAGCTTGACGGGAAAGCCCCAGAGCATGGCAATGTGCTTGAGCATGGTTTCACTGCTGTCGCCAAGCGGGCGACCTTCGTACTTGAGGTGGCGTAGGGTGAGTGACCTTTCGCCGCGCAGGTCGACGTCCCACACTTGGATATTGGGTTCGCGGCTACCGAGGTTGTACTGGTCAGCGAGGCGTTGGCGCACCATGCGATAGCCTTGCTCGTCGTGGATCGCCTTGATCTTCATCGTGGACTCGGTTTCGTCATCGACGATATTGAACAGGCGGAAGTCACGCATCAGCTTCGGTGAGAGGTACTGGGCAACGAAGCTCTCGTCCTTGAAGTTACGCATGGCAAAGTCCATCGTCGTCAGCCAGTCGCTCCCTGCGATTTCAGGAAACCACTCTCGGTCCTCGTCCGTCGGCTCCTGACAGATGCGCTGGATGTCGCGCCACATGGCGAAGCCGAGGGCGTAGGGGTTGAGGCCGCTGAAATATCGGCTGTTGAATGGTGGCTGGGCGACGACGTTGGTGTGGCTCTGCAGGAATTCGAGCATGAAGCCGTCGCCGACCAAATCTTCGTCGTAGAGATGGTTGATGATGGTGTAGTGCCAGAAGCAGGCCCAGCCTTCGTTCATCAGCTGCGTCTGGCGCTGTGGATAGAAGTACTGGCCAATTTTGCGGGCGATGCGGATGATCTCACGCTGCCAGGGCTCCAGCAGCGGCGCATTCTTCTCGAAGAAATAGAGCAGATTTTCTTCCGGCTCGGCCGGAAAACGGCGCACCTGCTTTTCTTCTTCCTTGCCGTGGCGGGGTGGCAGTGTGCGCCAGAGGTCATTGACCTGCGACTGGATGTAGGCTTCGCGCTCCTTCTGGCGCTCACGTTCCTTGGCCAGGGAGAGTTTTGGCGGGCGCTTGTAGCGGTCGACACCGACATTCTGCAGTGCGTGGCAGGCATCGAGCAGGCGCTCGACTTCTTCCTCGCCATAGCGCTCCTCGCATTCATGGATGACATTGCGGGCAAACACCAGGTAGTCGACGATGGCATCCGCCGCCGTCCAGGTGCGGAACATGTAGTTACCCTTGAAGAAGGAGTTGTGCCCGTAGGCCGCATGGGCGATGACCAGCGCCTGCATGGTCATCGTGTTCTCCTCCA
>CAZAOQ010000179.1:0-5945 GCA_964486795.1 uncultured Rhodocyclaceae bacterium | reverse complement strand
ACATATGCATAAATACTTTGCCCCGACGCACTTCCATCGTAACCACAGGCATTTTGCCTAGTCGTGGTGCTGGTTCCGGCCAGATTGACGAAGACGGATTCCCCTCAAATTCAAGAATTTTTGCGTAGACGCGAGTTTCGCCCATCAGGCGCAGCAATGCAAGGGTCATGCGGCAGCTAAAGGGGAGCCCACTGGGGGGCGGATGGGATGGCGGGCGGGGGTTGTCCCTCACTGTCGCGGCATCGCCGCCTGGTTAAATCTCCTGCGCTGGCGTGATGGTCACGCGAACGCACCAGACAGCTTTTGAAGCGGCGCGGGCATCGCCTGCGCTACGCAAGCCGGGACGGGGCGCAAGACATAACCGACCATTATGAGAACCCGAGAGGGCGCGAAACGGCGTGGAGCGGTTCAACCATCAAGCGCGCCCGGCGCGCGACTGGATGCACTGATCATAATGCGCGGTTATGTTAAATGCTTGCCATTTACCCCGGCTCGGCTCGCCGCCAGGCTTGGCTCAACGCCGGGCCTGTCGGCTTTCGTGGGGTGGCTCGTCGGCCTCTGGCGCATCGTTCGCCTCAAGCTGCAAGCCCTCTAAAAGCGCCTCCTGGGCGCTTTGCGCCTCGGGCTGAGGCTTACCCCTGCTCTCGCCGCGCTCATCGCTTCCAGTCCGCGCCAATCGCGCCGGATGGGTCGCCGCGTGGATCTCCTGAAGCTTGTCGATCGACACATGCGTGTAAATCTGCGTCGTCTCCAGATTCGCATGCCCGAGCATCGCCTGAATGAACCGGATGTCCGCCCCGCCTTCCAGCATGTGCGTGGCGCAGGCGTGCCGAAACAGATGCGCGGCGCCGGTCTTCTCGATGCCGGCAAACATCATGTAGCGTTTGACCTTGGCCGCCAGGAACTCGGCATGGATGGGTTCGCCGTAGTCGGTGACGAACAATGCCTCATGGTCTGTGGCCAGCAGTTGCGGCCGCGCTTCCACCAGGTATTTGTCGAGCCAGGCGCAGGCACGCGCACCGATGGGCACGACGCGGTCATGCCGTCCCTTGCCCTCGCGCACGAACACCAGGCGGCGTGTGATATCCACGTCGTAGAGCGCCAGGCCCGGCAGCTCCATGCGCCGCAGGCCGGTGCTGTAGAGCGTTTCCAGCATGGCGCGGTCGCGCAGGCCCTGGGGCGTGGCTGGATCGGCCTCGGTGAGAATCGCTTCGACTTCCTGAACCGACAGCAGGCCACGCGGCAGGCGTCGCGGCTGCTTGGGTAGGGTGATTTCAGAGGCCGGGTTGTAGAGGAGATGGTTTTCTCGGGCGAGCCATTTGAAGAGGGTTTTGAGCGGCGCGAGATAGCCGTGCTGACTGCCCAGGGTCATCGGCGTGCCGTCTTCCTTGCGATAGTAGAACAGATGCCGCTGGTATCGCTCCAGGATCGGCTTGGTGATCTCGCGCGGGTCGGCCAGCCCCCGCTCGGCGCACCAACGGATGAAACGGCGCAAGGCGATGCGCCGGGCGCGAATCGTGTCTTCGGAGTAGCCGGTAACCAGCATCCACTCGAAATGCATTTCCATGAAACGGGTCAGCGGATGCCGCGCTAGTGGATCGTCGCGCTCGAACCGGGGACCGGCCGGCTTGACGGCGGCGGGCTTCCTCGTCTTGAGGCGCTGGCCTTTGCGCGGCATGGAGTCAGACAGCGGCAGCGGCTAAGGGTACGGCGGCGACATGCGGGTACGACGAGGCTTTGCCGTTACCCTTGTAGACGTGCGTTTTGAGGAGAAGACTAGGCAATTCGCCAGAATCGCTTGCGCCGTGCGGAATCTCAGGGATTTCGTTCCCCCGACCAGCCCCCGGCTGGCCCCCGTCCACGCCCCGGCCAGGGGCCGTCCACTGTGCGTTTTGCCCCGTCCACCGGGCATCATACGCATGGGAAAGCTGCGCCATGTCGGCCAGTCCGGGGAAGCGCAGCACGCCATCGGCCTCGCCCACGTCATAGACCAACTCGAAGTCGAAGCCGCCGGTTCGGGTGCGGTGCGTAACGAGGTATTCCATCTCGACCAGTCGCGCCAGGTGCAGCTTCAATTGCGTATCGCCCCAGGCAATCGCCTCGCGCAGGGCGCGGCGGCTAAAGTGGACATCGGTGCGGCTGATGGCCTGGCGCTGGCATTCGGCGGCGACATAGCCGTCGATCAGGTTCAGCAATCGCCGCGTCTGCGGCGGCAACTCGTCGAGGCTCCGGCCCAACACTTCATGCGCGATGCGGTTGGCCAGATGAATGTCGTCGAGCGTGACCTCGATGTACTCGATTCCCCGGTCATTCTTCACTGCGCGCTGATGCTGATGGACGAAGGCGATGGTGTCGATGAGGGTGAGATACTTTTCGTGATCACGGCGCAGGCGCGTGGTTTGGTCGGGAAACGTTAGGTATTGGGCATAGGGGTTGAGCACGTCCAGCGGTCGCAGCAGGCGCTGGGCGTTCTGGTGCAGGGTGATGAGCGCGTCCCTCTCCCGCTTGGCCAGCAAGCCGTCGAGCGTGCGCCGGTCGCGCTGCAATTGATGGATGGCGCGGGTCTGCTCGCGACCCTCATCGACGGACAGCACCAGGCAGCGATTCAGGAGTTCTTCGTCGATGTCGCGCGCCGTGGTCGTGACTAATAACGCGACCGGGCCTTCGACGCGGTATTGCTGCGTCGTCAGGTTGCCGGTCTGCGCATCCTTGGCCGTCGAGGCAATCGTCAATTCGCCTTCCGACTGCAACAGCTTCAAGGCATAACTGGCACGGCTCGCACCCTCTTCCTCGACGATGGCCAGCGCCTTGTGTTTTAGATTGGTCTCGCCCATGTAGAACAAACTCTGGCCGGTCATGGCGCTGTATTTGACCTTCTCCTCGGCCGGCACGAAGGCCAGCACGGCATCCATGAGGCTGGACTTGCCGGCGGCCGATGAGGACTGAATGACGATGCCCAGCGGCTTGTCGAGCAGGCGGGAAACCGTCGCCAGATAGCCGACGAGCTTGTTGGTTTCCTCGCCGACGAGGCCACAGGTGGTCAGATCGGCAGTGATGCGCGCCATGAGGTTCGGCGCGGTGAGGAGCGAGAGCGCGGCTTGCCGCTCTTCCTCACTCATCGCGACCGCTTCCACCGGCTTGGGCGTCAATGCTCCCTTGACTGTTTCTTCCTGCAAGGCTTCGCATTTGAGCCACACGCGCGCCAGGTCTTGTTTCAAGCGGTCGGGCTGCTGCTTCAATTCGGCCGCCGCCTGGGCGATAAAACCGGCGCGCGCCCGTGCCTGGGCAAGATCGAGCACATCGCCAAACACCCATTCGCCGCAAGCGGCCACCACTTGCACCTTGAGCACGCCGAAGGCGAGATTCCTGGCCAGGCCGCGAATGCGGTAATGCCGCGCATCCTCTCCCGTGCCGAAGGCAATGCGGATTTCATGTTCGCTGACCTCGGCGGGTACATCGGTCGCCAGCGCCGCCGGCAACGGGGATGCGGGCAGCGGTGGCAGGATTTCGGGAGCGGCGGCTAAAGGGGGGAGCGATTCGACTACCGGCGGGTCGCCATCTGTGACCACCTCTTTGATATCGCCATTTGCGAGTTCAAACGGTCTCGACGGGGCAGCGCCCTTCCCCAGCCACACGGCCTTGCGGATCGTCAGGCCCAGGGACTTGTCGGCGGGGGCTACCTTCAAAGCATAAGCGTTGGCGTCCATGCCCTTGGGGAAACGCACGCGGTAGCAGTCCATGCCTTCGGCGATGAGACGCGGCGCGAGCTTGTCCGCCGCGCGGTTGCCGGGGTCGTCGTTGTCATAGGCGATCAGTACCCGCTCGATGCCATGCCGTTTGAATGCTTCCAGCATCTCGTCGGTAAACCCTTCGTCACCGTAGGCGCTGGTCACGTTGCGATATCCTGCACACCAGAACGTCATGGCGTCGATCAGCGCCTCGCAGAGAATGATTTCGCGGCTGGCCATCAATGCCTGGTGATTGAAGATGCCGGCATGCGGGCCAGGCAGGTACAAATGCTTGGGCGTGCCGGGGCGCAGGTTGTCCAGCAGCTTGCGGCCATAGGCTTCGACGACATGGCCCGCATCGTCGAAGATCGGCACCACCAGGCTGCCGTTCAGATGCTCGTGGCCGGATTCGCGCAGGATGCCGATGGCTTGCAGTCGGGCGCGGATGTCGGCACCGGCTTTGCGGTTCTTCTCCGGCAGCCGCAGGCCCAGGCTGCGGTCGGCCAGGCCCAGCTTGAAGGCGTCGATCAGCTCGGGATGGTTCAGGCCGCGCGATTGCAGGTAGGCCAAGGCTTCCGGGGATTGCTTCAGGCGCTCGTGATAGTAGGTGATCGTGTCGTCGAGCAATTGCTGGTCGTCGGTATCCAGCGCCACGGGTGGCGGCAGCGCGCGCACCGTCGAGCGCTTGACGGCAGGCGCACTGCCGGCAGCTAAGGCAGGATCGGTTTTAAGAAGCTCGACGGCATGGCGGAAGGAAACGCCATTCTTCTTGATGACCCAATCGATGGGGCCGCCGCCTGCGCCGCAGCCGAAGCAGTGCCAGAGATTCTTCGCCGGCGTCACCACCAGGCTGGCCGTGTCGTCGGCATGGAACGGGCAGCAGCCCTGCAAATCCTTGCCGACTTTCTTGAGGGCAATGCCGGCAGATTCGACCAGGCGCTGCACCGAAATTTCATTCTTCAGCCGCTCGATTTCCGCTTCGGGGATGCGTGCCATTTTTTGGAACTCCCTTAAAATCTTGTCAAGACCACATATATGTATTATTATGGCACATATATATGTTTGTTCGTCAAGTAGCGGCTTTTTTCGGGAGGTAAGATGATAGCCAGTCGTTTTTCTGTATGGTTAGCCATGTCGCTATCTTCTCGTTTGATCATCATGCGTAAACAACGCGGCTTGTCCCAGCAAGCAATGGCTGAGGCTATTGGCATCCATGCCAATAGCTGGAAGAAGTATGAATCTGGCCAAGCGCAACCATCACTGGATGTCTTAAAAAAAATTGCCGTGGAACTGCACGTCAGCACCGACTTCTTGCTGTTTGAGGAACATGAACGTGGCCCGCATGACGAACTAATTTTGCAATTTGAGGCGGTCAGTCAGTTGCCCAACGAAGAGCAATCTGTCGTCAAGGAAGTACTGGAAAGCCTCATCATCAAGTATCAGACTAGGCGCTGGGACACGGCACGCTCCGTCGCTACGCCAGCAAAGAAATCGACAGCCGGTATCAAGCGCCAGGCACATGCCGCCGCCAACAGATAAAACGCGAGACACCCGCAGGAGTTCACCATGGAACATGTCATTCAATTGCATATCGAGAAATTGCCAGAGGGGGTCTATCTTGCGACCAGCGATGATGTGCAAGGCTTGGTCGCCCAAGGTCGCACCATTCAGGAAACGGTCGAGATCGCGCACGACGTGGCCAAGAAGCTGATCGAGGCACAAACCGACGCGACACATATTCACCTTCCGCCGGTGCGGGAGTCGTTCGATTTTCCGATGATCGTGGCAACCTGATGGGTCGACTCGCCGGTTTTAGCTATCGGGAAATCGTCAGGCGGCTAAAGGAATTGGGCTTCGAGTTTCACCGCCAGGCCGCTGGTTCCCACGAAATCTGGTACTACCCGATCGCCAACCGATACACGACCATACCGAATCACCCCGGCGACATGCCGGAAGGCACTTTGCGCGCCATCCTCAAGCAGGCCGGCGTCGACGCGGAAGTGTTCTTGCAGAAGAAGTAACGCGGCTTTTTTTCTTAGCTGCTAAAGAATGAAATCCCGGCGCACCGCTGCCACAGCGGAGCTACCGGGATTTTTATTTCTATAGATAGATGCTGTGAGAATATTTGTTTTCTGGCCCTACGAGAATAAGGCCATGCCGGTTTCGAGCCGGCCCGGCCTTGGCAGTCGCTCCGGGGTAAATCGGCTTTACCGATTT
>CAZAOQ010000178.1:0-5962 GCA_964486795.1 uncultured Rhodocyclaceae bacterium | reverse complement strand
GCCTTCGTGCTGTGCCGCCGAGGCACGCCGCTCAGTTCCTGGCGGATATGCGAGAGCTCGGCGAGTTGCGTGGCGACAAGGTGGTTGATGGTGCCGGGTGGCACGATGCCATTTTTGTCGGGCTCGCCAAAGGGCATGCCGGTCAGGATGGAAATTGCTTGGTCGACGTTGTCGACGGCATGGATGTGGAACTTGCCCTGCTCGGCCGCTTCGACGACTTCGCGCTTGAGCATCAGGTGCTTGACGTTCGCTGCGGGGATCACGACACCCTGCGCGCCGGTCAGGCCGCGTGCCTGGCAGAGGTCGAAGAAACCTTCGATCTTTTCGTTGACGCCGCCGATGGCCTGGACGCCTCCGTATTGGTTGATCGAGCCGGTGATGGCGAATGACTGGAGGATGGGCACGGTGCTGATCGCCGAGAGCAAGGCGCAGAGCTCGGCGAGTGAGGCTGAGTCGCCTTCGATGGCGCCATAGGATTGCTCAAAGACGATGCTGGCCGAGAGCGATAGCGGCGTCTCACGCGAATAGCGGGCGGCGAGAAAAGCCGAAAGAATCAGCAATCCTTTGGTGTGAATGGGGCCGCCGAGTTCGGTTTCGCGTTCGATGTCGACGACGTCACCTTCGCCGATTCGTACAGTCGCCGAAATGCGGACGGGATGGCCGAAGGCGAAGCCGCCGAGCTCGGCAAAGGCCAGGCCGTTCACCTGGCCGATGTGCGTGCCGTCGCTGGTGATTAGCAGCGTGCCGCGCAGCATTTCTTCACGGATGCGGCCGGGGATGCGCCCGCTGCGGCGCTGCTGCGCGGCGATGGCGGTTTCGACATCCGCCGCATTGACGCTGGCATGGTTCTCCAGTTTGGCGTAATGCTCGGCTTCGCGCATCAGATCGGTCATGTGCCGCGTCAGCAGTGTGATGCGTTCGGCATCATCGGCAAGGCGTGATCCTTGCTCGATGAGGCGCGCCACGGCATCGCGCGAGAAGGGACGCAGTCCATCGCGGCGCGCCAGAATGGCGATGGTCTGCGCGTAGTGGCGGACATTGGCCTCAGTGCGTTCGATCTCGTCTTCGAAGTCAGCAGTGACCTTGAACAACTCGCTGAACTCGAGATCAAGCTCGGCGAGCAGGTAGTAGTCATCGCGCTCACCGACCAGCACGACCTTGACGTCGAGCGGGATTGGTTCGGGTTCCAGCGGGATGTTGCCGGTGCCCCAGCCGAGTACCTGACCGAGTGCTTCGATGCGAATCTCGCGCGTGCGCAGCGCACGCTTGAGACCTTCCCAGGCGTAGGGCTGGGCGATCACCTGGAGCAGGTCGAGCAGCAGCGTGCCACCGTTGGCCAGATGCAGCGCGCCGGGTTTGATCATCGTGAAGTTGGTGACCAGTGTGCCCAGGTGCCCGATGGTGTCGGCGCGGCCAACGAGGTTGGGGAAACTCGGGTGATCTTCGCGGATCAAGAGCGCGCGGCGGGGCGGGTTTGCAGCGTCGTTGCCGTTGTCGTTGCTCTCTGCGATGCCGTTGTCGACCAGCAGGTTGACGTGATAGCGCAGCAAGGAAAGTTCGCCGTTGACCGGTTCTCCTTCGCCCTTTTGTGTGTCGTTCAGTTCCTCACCGGCTTCGATGAGGTCCTGCAGAATCTCGTCGAGAAAGGTGAGCACGTTGGGCAGGTCGGCGTAGCGTTCTTTGAGTTCCTCGATGAGATGGCCGACGGCGAGGCTCATGGTGTCGCGGCTGGCCTGTTTGACGTGCGCCTGCACTTCCCGACGCCAGCGTGGGAACTGGTGGAGCAGCTTGCCGAGCTGTTCGCCAAGCGCTTCGTTGGCGGCGTTGAGACGGGTGCGTTCGTCCTCCGGCAGCTTTTCGAAGTCGGCGGGCTCCATGGGCTCCAGGGGTTCTTCACTCTTCAGCGGCGCGAAGGTAAAGCCTTGCGGTGTGCGCAGCAGGGCGACACCTTGCTTCATCGCCTCGGCGCCGAGTTCGCGCAGGCTGGTTTCCTCGCGCTGCTTGAGTTCTTCCTGAAGGGCTTCGATCTGCAGCCGGTATTCTTCGCTCTCGAAACCCGCCGAGATCGCCTGGCCGAGCTCGGCGACGAACTGCTGCATGTGGTCGCGCAGTTGCCGGCCACGTCCGCAAGGTAGCTTGAGCACCCGCGGTTTGCTTGGCTCGGCAAAGTTGTTGATGTAGCACCAGTCGTGCGGCGCTGCGACGTTTTCGCTGGATGCCTGCTCAGCGACCAGTCGTTCGATCAGTGCGTGGCGGCCGCTGCCCGGTTCTCCGAGGACGAACAAGTTGTAGCCGGGGTGGTCAATGGCGAAGGCGAAGCGCGCGGCTTCAGTGGCCCGCTCCTGGCCCAGGCCGTCGATATCATCCGGCAGATCGGCGGTGGTCTCGAAATCCAGCGTCGCCGGATCGCAGCGGTGATACAGCTGGTGGGGTGATAGTGCGGCGTGTGAGGCGTGTGGAGATTGCGGGGGAGGGAGTTTTTTCTTTTTAGCGACGCGGAGCTCGGGCATGAGTGAGGTCTGAGTTTGGGTCGGAGTCGGAGCGCGCGCTTACAGAATCGGCGCCAGCCAGCGTTCGGCCACGGCGATCTCCATCTCCTTGCGCTGTGCCCAGTCTACAAGCTGATCGTGGCCGATCTTGCTGATGGCGAAGTAGTGTGATTCGGGGTGCGCGAAGTAGAGGCCGGAGACTGCGGCGGCCGGCATCATTGCATAGCTTTCGGTGAGCTGGATGTCCGTGTTCCGCTCGGCATCGAGCAAGGCAAACAGCGTGCCCTTCTCGGTGTGGTCGGGACAGGCCGGATAGCCGGCGGCCGGGCGGATGCCGCAATACTCTTCCTTGATGAGCTGCTCATGCGACAGCGTCTCGTTTTCGATGTAGCCCCAGAATTCACCACGCACGCGGGCATGCAGCCACTCGGCACAGGCTTCGGCGAGCCGGTCGGCGAGTGACTTGAGCATGATGGCATGATAGTCATCGTGGTTGGCGAGGAACTCGTTGAGTTTCGTCTCGATGCCGAGACCCGCCGTCACGGCGAAGCCGCCGACCCAATCCGGCGTGCCGGCAGGTGCGATGAAATCGGCCAGGCTCGTGTTGGGCTTGCCCTCGGGGCGCTGGTGCTGCTGGCGCAGGCAGTGCAGCGTGGCGCGTAATTCCGTGCGGTTCTCGTCGGTGTACACCTCGATGTCATCACCCTTCGCATTGGCCGGGAAGATGCCGAACACGGCCTCAGCGCGGAGCCATTTCTCGGCGATGATCTGCTTCAGCATCTCTTTTGCATCGGCAAAGACATTGCGTGCCTGCTCCGCCACATCGGCGCCGACCTTGTCGTCCTCGAGGATGCCGGGATAGCCGCCGGCGAGATCCCAGGTCTGGAAGTAGGGGCCCCAGTCGATGTAGTCGACCAGTGCAGAGAGGTCGATGTCTTTGAAGACCGTGACGCCGGTCTGGCGCGGTGCGACGGGTGCGTAGGTGAGCTGCGTGTGGTTGGCCCGTGCCTCGGCGAGGGTCACCAGTTTGACGCCCTTCTTGGCCGCGTGTTGAGTGCGCAGCTTTTCGTAGTCGGCAGCGACCGTGGCTTTGAATTCTTCGGCTTGCGTCTCCGAGAGCAGCTTGGAGACGACACCAACAGCGCGTGAGGCGTCAGGCACATAGACCACCGGCTGGGCGTAGTTCGGCGCGATCTTGATGGCCGTATGGGCGCGGCTGGTCGTCGCGCCACCGATCAGGAGTGGCATGGTGAAGCCCTGGCGCTGCATTTCGGCGGCGACGTGAGCCATTTCTTCAAGCGAAGGTGTGATCAGACCAGACAGGCCAATCATGTCGGCATCATGTTCTTTCGCTGCGGCGAGGATCTTGTCGGCTGACACCATCACGCCGAGGTCGAACACTTCATAGCCGTTGCAGCCAAGCACGACACCGACAATGTTCTTGCCGATGTCATGGACGTCACCCTTCACTGTCGCCATCACCACACGGCCCTTGGCCACTGAGCCGGAGCGTTGCTTCTCGGCTTCAATGTAGGGCAGGAGGTGGGCGACCGATTGCTTCATGACGCGTGCCGACTTGACCACCTGGGGCAGGAACATCTTGCCGGCACCGAACAGGTCGCCGACCTGGTTCATGCCGTCCATCAATGGGCCTTCGATCACCGTGAGCGGCTTTCCGCCGGCCTTTTCAATAGCAAGGCGCGCTTCCTCGGTATCTTCGACGATGAATTCGGTAATGCCTTTGACGAGCGCATGGGCGAGGCGTGCTTCGACCGGCTGCTTGCGCCAGGTGAGGTCCTGCACCTGTTCCTTCGCCACCCCCTTGACCGTCTGCGCGAACTCGACGAGGCGTTCGCCGGCGTCAGGTGATTTGTTGAGAACCACGGCCTCGGCATTGGAACGTAGCTGGCCGTCAAGATCGTCATAGACGCCGAGCTGGCCGGCGTTGACGATGCCCATGGTCAGACCGGCACGGATCGCGTGGTAGAGGAAGACCGTGTGGATGGCTTCGCGTACCGGGTCGTTGCCACGGAAGGAGAACGAGACGTTGGAGATGCCGCCGGAAACGCCGGCGAGCGGCAGGTTGGCGCGGATCCAGCGCGTTGCCTCGATGAAGTCGACGGCGTAGTTGTTGTGTTCCTCGATGCCGGTGGCAATGGCGAAGGCGTTGGGGTCGAAGATGATGTCTTCTGCGGGGAAACCGATGCCGGTCAGCAGTTGGTAGGCGCGCTGGCAGATCTCGGTCTTGCGCTTGTAGGTGTCAGCTTGTCCCTGTTCGTCGAAAGCCATGACGACGGCGGCGGCGCCGTAGCGGCGGATCAGGTTGGCCTGTTTGAGGAAGGGTTCAACGCCTTCCTTGAGCGAGATCGAGTTGACGATGCCTTTGCCTTGCAGGCACTTCAGGCCGGCTTCGAGCACTTCCCACTTCGAGGAGTCGATCATGACCGGCACGCGCGCGATGTCGGGTTCGCCAGCCAGCAGGTTGAGGAATCGGCTCATCGCGGCCTTTGAGTCGAGCATCGCCTCATCCATGTTGATGTCGATGACCTGCGCGCCGGCCTCGACCTGGGTGCGTGCAACAGCAACGGCCTTGTCGTAGTCGCCGTTGAGGATCAGTCGTGCGAAGGCTTTCGAGCCGGTGACGTTGGTACGTTCACCAACATTGACGAACAGCGATTGTGAGCCGATGTTGCAGGGCTCCAGACCGGCGAGGCGCAGTTCGCGCGGTACGCCGGATGGCCGACGTGGCGCGAGGCCTTCAAGCGCTTGGGCAATGGCGCGGATGTGATCGGGCGTGGTGCCACAGCAGCCGCCCGCGACGTTGATGATGCCGGCATCGGCCCATTCGCGAATCGATGCGGCGAGCGCTTCGGGCGCTTCGTCATAGCCGCCGAATGCGTTCGGCAACCCGGCGTTCGGATGAGCGGAGACGAAGCAGTCGCAAACCCGCGAAAGCTCGGCGACATACTGGCGTAGTTCGCCCGCGCCGAGCGCGCAGTTGAGGCCGAAGGTCAGTGGCCGTGCGTGACGCAGTGAGTTCCAGAATGCTTCGGTCGTCTGCCCCGAGAGCGTGCGACCCGATGCATCGGTGATGGTGCCGGAGATCATGACCGGCCAGCGACGCCCTGCTTGTTCGAAGAATTGCTCGACGGCGAATACGGCTGCCTTGGCATTGAGTGTGTCGAATATCGTTTCGATCAGCAGCAGGTCAGCGCCGCCGTCGGTGAGGCCCTGCACGGCGACCAGATAGTTTTCGACGAGCTCGTCGAACTGCACGTTGCGAAAGCCCGGGTCGTTCACGTCCGGAGAGATCGAGGCGGTGCGCGAGGTTGGTCCGAGCACCCCGGCGACGAAGCGCGGCTTGTCGGGCGTCGAGTACTTGTCAGCGATGCTGCGTGCGAGCTTTGCCGCCTCGACGTTGAGTTCGAAGGCCAGTTCGGCCAGGCCGTACTCGCCCTGCGAGACGCGGGTCG
>CAZAOQ010000177.1:0-5999 GCA_964486795.1 uncultured Rhodocyclaceae bacterium | reverse complement strand
GATCACCGTGCTGCGCCAGGAGTTGAGGAACATGAAGACGATCAGCACGGTGAGGATGGCACCTTCAAGCATGGTGTTCTCGACGTCGCTGACGCTGGAGCGGATCGCCAGTGCGGCATCCTTGCTGATTGACAGCTTGATGTCTGGCGGCAATTCCTTTTGGATGCGCTCGACACTCTTGCGAATGTCCTCGATAACCTGAATGGTGTTTTGCCCCTGTGCCTTGAGGATGTCCAGCGCCAGGGTGCGTTCGCCATTGATCAGAGCGAGGCTATCCTGTTCCTCGGCACCGTCCTCGACGACGGCGACTTGATTCAGATAGATCGGCTGGCCACCACGCCGGCCGACGACGACGCGGTTGAAGCTGTCGATGCTGCTCAACTTGCCTTTGATCTCGACGACGCGCTCCTGCGCCGGTGAGCGCAGCGCACCGGCAGGCACTTCCTGGTTGGCACTGCGCACGGCATTGAGCACCTGATCGGCACTCAGTGCGTAGGCTTCGAGCGCGGCCGGCTTGAGATTGATGTGGACTTCGCGCATGACGCCGCCGACGAGTGAAACCGAGCCGACGCCACGGACATTCTCGATGCGCTTCTTGATGATCTGGTCGGCGATGGTGGTCAGTTCGCGCAGGCTGCGTTGCTTGCCGGTTGAGGTGATGGCGTAGGAGATCACCGGACGGTCGGACGGATCGAAGCGCGAAATCTTCGGTTCCTTCACTTCACGACGGAACTTGGAACGGATTCCGGATACCTTTTCTCGCACATCCTGAACGGCGTGGCTCGGATCGACGCTGAGTTCGAACTGGATGATGATGACCGAGTAGCCTTCGTGCGAGCGAGAATGGATCTCCTTGACGCCATTGATGGTGTTGACGGCTTCTTCGATCTTGCGCGTGACATCGTTTTCGACCGACTCGGGCGCGGCACCGGGATACTCGGTGTTGACGACGACGACTGGAATCTCGACGTCCGGAAATTGGTCAACCGGTACGCGACTGTAGGAGAACATACCCATGACGACGAGCGCGAACATGAGCATGGCCGCCATGACCGGGTTGCTGATGCTGATGCGAGTGAGCCACATGCTCAGTGATCCGCAGGTGTCGAGGTCGTGGCTTCAGGCTTGGCGGCAGCGGTCGAGACGAATTTGACGCTGGCACCTTCCTTCAGCGGACCAAGATTCATCGCTACGACGCGTGCGCCGGGATCGATACCCTTGAGGATTTCGGCGCGGCCAGCGGCTTCGCTCTGCATACCAATTTTTACAGGTGTACGACGGATCTGACCGTTCTCGATGGTGTAAACGAAGTCGATACCGGATTCACTGTGCAGGGCAGTCAACGGCACCAAGGCGCGTGCTTTGCTGTGGTTGAGGCTGAGGGTGCCTTCAGCGAACAGCCCCGCCTTGAGTGCGGCGTCCGGGTTGGCAATTTCGATGTAGATGGTGATCGCCCTGCTGCCGGGAATGGCCTGCGCACCGATGCGCGCGACGCGGCCGATGAAGTGCTTGCCGGCGTAGCCCTCGACGCTGGTGGTGAAGGTCTGACCGATGGCGACGCGCGAGACTTCGTTAGCGGGTACCAGGGCCTCGAGTTCGAGGCGCGACAGATCGACGATGGTAAACAGCTTGCCATCCGGCGAGGTCTTGTCGCCGCGCTGAATGGCGCGTTCGGCAATCCAGCCGGTGATCGGTGCGCGTATTACGGTGTCCTGCAGCGCTTTTTCTGCCAGCGTCAGCTGGGCCTGCAGCGACTGTACCTGCGCGCTGGCGACAGATGAGGCGGATTTGGTACTGTCGTAGGCAAGGTCGGAGAGGAATTTTTTCTGCAGCAAATCCTCATTCTTGCTGCGGGTCGATTCGGCGAGTGCAGCCTGTGCGCGTCCCGCTTCGAGTGCGGCACGACGGTCGTCGACGCGTGCCCTGTATTCGAGGTCGTCGATGCGTGCTAGTTCTTGTCCGGCGGCAACGTGTTCGCCTTCACGCACGCTGACAGATATGATTTCACCGGCGACCTTGGAGCGCACCATGCTTTCCTGCACGGCATGTAGTGTGCCGTTGGCGCGTAGCGTCAACTCGATGTCGCCAGCACTGACCGTGAATGCGTCACTCTCGGCAAGTTCGATTGTCCCTGTGGGGTGTGCAGAAGTGTTTTCACTCTTTTGGACAGCCGGCTTGCCGGTGGACTCCTTGGAGTCACAGCCGGCAAGTATTAGGCCGACGAGACAGGCAATGCCTGCCGCAAGCCGGGCGGCTTTCCGAGGCTGGTTGTGCATCATGTGAATTTGATCCCGCGAGCTTATTATTATCGTTATGCCGTATGCAAGCTTTCGGCTGTGCCGGTTAAGCCCATCCTCCGATAGGCTTAACCGACCGATTCTAGCGCGGAATCAGGGACTGCAACGCCACGGGTATGTGTCGTTACCCAAATCAGGCAGCCTGAACGGGGATTTCGCTGCTCTGCTTCATGATGCGGTTGCGGGCGTCCACGTAAACCAGGTCGGGATGAAATTTACTGAGTTCGACCTCGTTGAAGCTGGCATAGCTGGCGATGATCAGCAGGTCGCCAGCGGCAGCGCGGCGGGCCGCCGCGCCATTCACTGAGATGATGCCGCTGTTGCGCTCGGCGGCAATGGCGTAAGTGCTGAAGCGCTCGCCATTGGTCACGTTGTAGATTTCGATCTGCTGGAATTCACGGATGTCGGCGGCGTCGAGCAGGCCTTGGTCGATGGCGCAGGAGCCTTCGTAGTGCAACTCGGCGTGAGTTACGGTGACACGGTGCAGCTTCGACTTAAGCATGGTGCGTTGCATAGCAGAGTCCTTTCTCATGCAAAGGTGGCGCGGGGCCAGTCAAATCGATGGAGGCCGAAAATAATCGGTTTGCACCGGCTGGTATCTATATCTTTCGATATATTTTACCAGCAGCGGCGGGGTGTTAAATCATCGATTGATTGATGATTTACGCTGCATCTCCATCGTTTCTGCTACTGGCCACTACCGGCATGAGCGCATCGTAGTGGCCTAGACTTCCAAATTGTCGATCAGGCGCGTGCTCCCAAGGAGTGCCGCACCCAAGATGACCAATCCGGAATCGTGAGCAGAGGGCAATTGTAATCCGGTTTTTTCACGCACTGCAACATAATCGGGCTTCCAGCCGCGTGCCGCGAGTTCCTGCATCGCGGCCTGTTCGAGCCGGGCATGATCGCGTTCACCGCGCAAGATGGCTGCGCGAATTTCACTCATGACGCGGTAGAGATTGGGTGCCTCGGCGCGTTCTGTTCCGGAAAGGAAGCCGTTACGCGACGAGAGTGCCAGACCGTCTTCCGCACGCACGGTGTCGCCGGCAATGATTTCGATGGGCAGTGCAAGATCACGGACCATGTTGCGTATGACCATCAGCTGCTGGAAATCTTTGCGGCCAAACACGGCGACCTGGGGCTGGACGATGTTGAACAGTTTGGCTACCACCGTAGCGACGCCACGAAAATGGCCGGGGCGGAATTCGCCTTCGAGGATATTGACATGCGCTGGTGGCGGTTCGACATGGTACTGCTGCGCCTGCGGATACATTTCGCTTTCCGAGGGGAAGAAAAGCATGTCGACGCCTGCGGCTTCGAGTTTTTCGCAGTCCGCCTTGAAGGTCCGTGGGTATTTCTCGAAATCTTCCCCTGGGCGGAATTGCAGGCGATTCACGAAGATGCTGGCGACTACACAGTCGCCAAGATCGTGGGCCTGCCGCATCAGCGCGATGTGGCCGTCATGCAGGTTGCCCATGGTAGGCACGAAAGCAACGCGTCCGGAATTCGCGAGGGCAGCGCGTAGTGATTCGATGGTTTCGTGGATTTTCATGTTGGTCGGTTCAATAGGTATGCTCGCGCGCCGGGAAGCTGCCATCCTTGACCGCATTGACGTAGCTTTGGACGGCCGCGTCGATATTATCGTTACCTTGCAGGAAGTTGCGCACGAAACGCGCCGTCTTGCCGGGATAGACGCCGAGCATATCGTGGAGTACCAGCACTTGGCCGGAGCAGCTGGGCCCCGCGCCAATACCGATGGTGGGAATCTTGAGCATGTCGGTCAATGCGGTACCGAGTGTCGCGGGAATCATCTCCAGCAGCAGCATTGACGCACCGGCTTGCTGCAGGGCCAGTGCGTCGTCTTTCATGCGTTGCGCCGCCTCGTCGCTCTTGCCCTGGATGCGATAGCCACCGAGTGCGTGCACGGACTGCGGGGTCAGGCCGATGTGCGCCCAGACCGGTATGCCGCGCTCACTCAGGAATCGGACGGTGTCAGCCATGACCGTACCACCTTCGAGCTTGACCATTTGCGCCCCGGCGGCCATCAGGCGGCTTGCATTGCGTAGTGCCTGTTCGCGGCTTTCTTGGTAAGAGCCCCAAGGCATGTCGGCGGCAACAAAGGCGCGTTTCGCGCCGCGCGCGACGGCTTCGGTGTGATAGATCATGTGCTCCATAGTCACCGGCAGCGTGGTGCTGTGGCCCTGGAGTACGTTGCCGAGTGAATCGCCCACCAGGATGACGTCGATGCCGCAGCGGTCAACGAGTGCCGCGAAGCTGGCATCGTAGGCGGTCAGCGTGGCGATCTTCTCACTGGCGCCATACTTGACGCCAAGTTCGTGGAGGGTGACGGGTTTGTCTGTGGCGAGATAGCTCATGATGTCTCGATCCTCTGCTGCACGTGGGCTGACGGCGTCAGCACATCAACGAAATATGAAATATACCGCAGCGAAGATGCACAGTGCAGCCCATAGGTAGTCGAGCTTGAGCGGCTGCTGCATGTAGAAAATCGCGAAGGGCACGAAAACCATCAAGGTGATCGCTTCCTGGAGGATCTTGAGCTGCGCGAGGTCGAGCTCCTGATGGCCAATGCGATTCGCTGGTACCTGGAGCAGATATTCGAAGAGGGCGATGCCCCAGGAGGCGAGGGCTGCGATCCACCAGGGTTTGTCGTTGAGATTCTTGAGGTGGGCGTACCAGGCAAACGTCATGAAGACATTGGATGCCGTCAGTAGTAGGGCAGCTTGCAGGACGATGGGAATTGCTGGAAAAGCAGGCATGGCGTGGTTGGTTCAACTGTGCGCGGCGTTTGTCAGCCTTTCAATCGGCTGGTCGGCACAGCGTGCTAGTAGTCCGCGAGCCGAGCCGCGACCGGGTATGGTGATATCACCGCTCTGGGTGATTTCGAGCAGCGGTGCGAGGACGAAGGCGCGCAGGTGCATACGCGGGTGCGGCAGTGTCAGAAGGACTTCATCGAGCGCCATGTCGTCATAGAGCAGCAGATCGAGATCCAGCGTGCGCGGTGCATTCGGCAAGCTGCGCTGGCGACCGAAGCGCGCCTCAATGATGAACAGTTCGTCAAGCAGATGATGTGGGCTGAGTCGCGTTGTGTCGGTGATTTCCAGCGCAACGACGGCGTTGATGAAATCCGGCTGATGCTTGAGGCCGACGGGCGCAGTGCGATAAAGCGAGGATGCGGTGAGCAGGCGCGCCTCTGGCAGTGCCGCGAGTTCGGCAATGGCTGCCTTGAGGGTTGCTACCGGGTTACCGAGATTCGCGCCGAGTGCGACATGGGCGACGCTCATGCATCCGGCTCCGTTCCGCCGCCGGTGTCGTTGTTGCTGCCCCTCTCTGCGCCTTCTCCGGCCTTGCTGCCGCGCGAACGACTCTTGCGGCGGCGCTTCTTCGGGCCATTATTTTCAGGCAGCAGCATGGCAAGGCGCTCGTCGGTATCAACTTCCTGGATGCGCGTCCACCAATCGGCGACTTCCATCGGAACTTCGCCACTCTTCGCGCGCAGCAGCAGGAAGTCGTAGCCGGCACGGAAGCGCGGTTGTTCCAGCAGGCGCAGGGACGTCTTGCCGCTGCGTTTGTCGAAGCGCGGTTGCAGCGCCCAGATGTCCTTGATGTCGCCACTGATGCGGCGGGTGATGGCAATCTTGTCCGCTTGCTGTTCGAGTACGCCGTCCATTGCGCTGTAGAGTG
>CAZAOQ010000176.1:0-6023 GCA_964486795.1 uncultured Rhodocyclaceae bacterium | reverse complement strand
CCTTAACGATGCGCAGAACTACATTCTCGACGTGCGCCTTGGCATTGAACGCCGCTTGGTCAAGGCAATGCCGGGCGCGCACGAGATTCCATTTATAGGTTTTGGTCGTCACCTCGATGCAGTGCCGAAGGAAAGGAACGTTCTTGTCGTCTGCTCGACCGGTATTGATGCCAGCATCGTGGCCCACGCATTGAAATTGCGCGGCCACCCCCGTGTTGGTCTCTTGCTGGGTGGCCAGGCCGCATGGATCGTGGCCCATCCATCGCTCCATCGTCACCGGAGCAGTTGAAACGCTGAGATTCTGGGCATTGACCCAGTTGATGTTTGTCTTGCGCTGCGCAACTGTGCGAGCAACCGGCGGGCTTGGTCTTTTTCAGTGCTTATGCCGCCGGGTTTAGCCTGTCTCCCCCGAAGTCACCCCAGTAGGCCGGGATTCAGCTGCCATGTTGCGAATGTTAGCAATGAAGCGAACGACACCCATGCGAAATACGGGACGAGCAGAAAGCCTGCAACTTTATTGACCCGCCAGAACATGGCGATGGTCAAAGCAATAAGTACCCATAGAAGCAGTATTTCCGCAAAGGCCAGCCCGCCTTGACGCCAGGCAAAGAAAAGCCACGTCCATAGTGAGTTGAGGGCTAGTTGTACGATGAACAAAGTGAGGGCTGCTCCCGCTTTCGCAAAGCCAAGCGTCTGCCAAACCAGCCAGGCGGCCGTACCCATGAAGACATAGAGTACCGACCAGACAGGACCAAAAAGCCAGCCGGGCGGCGACCAAGAAGGGCGAACCAGTTCTCGGTAGAACTCGGGTGCGTTCGCCGATGCAAAGCCGCCCACTGATGCCGCAGCAAATACCACTAAGAGCCAGCCAAACAGACCCAATAATCCGCGCGACCTGGAGGGGGACGTGAGCTGATTCATGTTCAGTCTGGTGTTTGAATTCAGGCGGAAGTGCGTCAAGCCGTCGCGCCTGAAATTAATTGTCAGAGGTCTTTTCCAGTCACTTGCGCCAATAGTTGTTAGCAGCAGAAATAGTTTGGAAATTGATGGCAATAACCTGAGATGCTGCAGTGAGCGCCTTTGCGTCATTTGCGTATTCGGGGCGAAGTTTGTGAAGAACCTCCGTATCCGGTTGCGTGTACTTGACGCCGCGACGACTCAGTGTAATTGCAAGCTCAAAGCCCTCTTGTGGCGTGTCTGTGATGAGTGTGGTGAGCCATTTGTCGGTCATGATCCTGTCCTTATGGTGATTAACGATGCCACTACGGTTAAATATAAGCGATTGTATCGCTCGACGAACATGTGGAAAGCTATTCCATCGCCGCATTGTTTTGCGGTGATAAAAAGCAAAAGCCAGTGCTCTAAGCGCAATCAGACCTGATGTGTGTCCAGGGTATTTCGTGACCAAGTAACGCGCTCTGGTGTCTTCAGGGTGAAGTGCTTGGAGCTTCGCTGGATCAGCGTATTAGAGGTTGCCATATTGGATCTGTAGTCTTGATGTTGTCCGTTGTTGCTGCTCTCTTTGATGCATCCGAATACGGGGCGGCTTGCTATGATGACGGGTTGAAGCAGTACCTCAAATGAGCTGAAATACTTGCTCACATTAAAATGAAATCGACTTTCAAGCCGGCCTATCGCGAACCCACCTGGATGGGTGTCTGGATTATTTTGGCAACCTTGCTTTTCGGTTTGCTGAGTAGTGCTGTTCATGCAGGAACAACCGGTGCAAGTGCCGCGACCAGTCCCGATATGGAGTTGTTTGTTCGGGAAGGTTGCATGCATTGTGAAGCGGCCGAAGGTTTTGTGGACAGGCTGCGTCGCGAACGTCCTTCATTGCATGTGGTGATTCACGATATCTTCAAGGATGCAGGCGCTCTCGAGCGCTTGCGTGAGCTTGCTGAGACACATGAGGCGGCGGCAGTAGGGGTGCCGAGCTTCTATCTGCGTGGCGAGTTTCTGGTGGGTTTCAACGGCGATGAGGTTACCGGAGCACGGATTCAGGCCTTGCTCGATCGTCCGACGGATTCGCCGGTCGCACAGCGTCCGTTGCCTAAGGATGATGCCGCTGGCGCTTGTGCAGAAGACAAGCCCCAGGGCTGCAAGCCCGAGTCCGCGTCGGCGTTGGGCGGAACCATTACCTTGCCATGGGTGAATATCGTCGTTTCGGTTGAGAGTCTCGGCTTGCCATTATTCACCGTGATCATTGGCTTGCTTGATGGCTTCAACCCATGCTCGATGTGGGTGCTGATCATGATGATCTCGATGCTGGCTGCGATTGGCGACCGGAAGAAAATGCTGGCGATTGCCGGCACCTTCATCGTCATTGAAGGTGTGGTCTATTTCGCGTTCATGGCGGCCTGGCTCAATCTGTTCCTGCTGATTGGTATTTCACGGATATCCGAGGCCGTGATCGGCGTGATTGCCCTGATTGCCGGCCTGATCAATATCAAGGATTTCTGGGCATTTGGCCGCGGCATCACGCTGTCGATTCCAGCGGCAAGCAAGCCGGGCATCTACACCCGGATGCGGCGAGTTTGGCACGAGAAGAGCATGGTGGTGGCGATTGCCGGCACCGTCGTTCTCGCTATTCTGGTGCAGTTCGTTGAACTGCTCTGCACTTCGGGATTCCCCGCGCTGTATACCCGAATCCTGACCACTTATCAGCTCGATCCCTTGAGCTATTACGGCTATCTGCTGCTGTACAACGTGGTGTATATGCTCGACGATGCGGTGATCCTGAGTATCGGTGTCATTACGCTCAGCCAGCGTCGGATGCAGGAGCATGAAGGCCGCTGGCTCAAACTGCTTTCTGGGGTGGTGATGTTGTTGCTTGGACTCTATCTGGTCGCTGTTCCGCATTGATTCGAATCGTCCGGAGGCGCATCCAGGAAGGTGAAGAGATTCGTCAGCGCTGTTTCTAACTATGTTTTAGTCATACGTTCGTGTCGGCTCGTCACCCATGCGCTGGCAATGCTGCGTGCGTCGACCAGGTTCGCGTGGTCGGCAGTCCAGGCATCGACGCGTGGCAGGGCATGTTTGTAGCCGATGTCCACGATCTCGCGCAGCTTGCCCCAGTCCATGAAGTCGTAGGCGTCGAGTTGCGGGTTGAGGTAGAGGTCAGCTTGCTGGTGGATGTTTTCCTTTTCCTTGCGGCTGGCCAGCGTCGTCAATTTCATGATGATTTGTGAAATGGTCGGTGCCTGGATTGGCTGGCGGTGAGGCAGCAAGCGGCTTTTCAGGTATTCGAAGGCGCCCGGGACGGTGCTGCGCTCAAGCGTGTATTCCTGATCAACGCCAAGGTCGACAGCGATCAGATGGCCACGCATGCGCTCGCGCATGATGTCGACGGGCAGATTGTTGAGCACACCACCGTCGATCAACAGGTGTCCTTTTTCCAATACGGGTGGCAGGATCGCCGGCAAGGAGATACTGGCGCGGATGGCACGCCAGAGTGGACCGTCGTTGTGGACGTGCACCTGGTTGGTGGTGAGGTCGCTGGAAACCGCGAAGAAGGGTAACCAGAGATCCTCGATGTCCATCGGCAGGTGTTTTTGCAGGACCCGGTTAAGACGCTCACCGCGAATCATCGAGATCAGCGGCAGGGTGTAGTCACCCAGCGGGTCGTCGTGGGTGAAGGCGATGTGCTGTTCTTCGACGATTTCTTCGTTGGTGAGGCCGCGTGCAATGCCGGTGGCGGCGAGCGCGCCGAAGCTGCTACCGCCGACGCTGTCAATGGGAATGCCGGCCTCATGCAATGCGCGGATCACCCCGAGATGCGCGAAGCCACGCGCGCCACCGCCCGCCAGCACCAGGGCCACCGTGTTGTCTGAGAGTATTCGTGCCAGCCGTGCCATGTCGGATGGGATGCTGTGTCGCAAGTGATGGTGGCGTGCAACGTGACGTGGCGCGAGCCAGGCGCGGGTCATTTGCGGCGGCGTGGTGGTGCGGTGGAGGAGTACGAGATCGATTTCCGCATAAGCACCGTGACGCTCTTTCTCGTCGCCCAGCCAGTTTTCGAGCGGTGTTGTTTCGGGTGGCTGACTGGCATCGGCGATCAGGATGATTCGATCGGCATAGCCGTAGCATTTGCGCGTCCACACGCTTGGTTGCGCGTCGGCTTCGAGGATGACGTAATCGTAGGCGTGCTCGCATTCGTCGAGGAAGCGCCCGTAAGCCGCTGCCGTTTTCTCGTTCGCGCCGATCCGTGTGGTGACGGCGGCAGAATCGAGCTGCAGTACCGAGCCGAAGCGCAGCAAAGCCTGACGCAGACTGCGACTGAATTCGACGCGTGGCAGGCTGTCATGAAGCGCCACGAGCATGATGGTGCGGGTACCAGGGCGCTGGCCGATGTGGCCGTGAGCCTGGCTCTGCGCGCCGCTGAGCCGGGCGATGATCATGCGTGCGATGCGCGAGAAGACCTCGGGATGCTGGGCGATCAGTGCGTCGAGGTCCTCGCGCTGCAGCATGCCCAGCGTGCTGTCGCGTACCGCCTGCACGGTGGCCGCCCGCGGTGTACTGGTCAGCCAGGCCATTTCGCCGACGACCTCGCCAGGTTGCGGATGGGCGACGAGGTGCGTGCTACCGTCACCCTGAAGGACGGCGACACGCAGCCGTCCGGTGAGCACGATATGCATGCTGCTGCCGGATTCGCCTTGCCGGTAGAGTGTGTCGCCGACTTCGAGGTGGACGAGCTGGATATGGTTCAGTAGTGAAGCCTGGGTTTCGCTGTCGAGTGGGCCGCAGAGGCTCAGTAACGCCTCACGCAGGATGTCAGCATGGTGGCTGAGGTCCGGTGCGCCGCTGACCGATGGCTCGTTCATTGCGTGGTGCGAATCGTCTTAGGAGAGAACAGAGGTGTCGCGTCGGGGCCAGGAAACTCGGTGAGTGGTGGTTCACCATGCAGGCGCTCGCGTGCTGCGGCCGTGAGCAGGATGGCGGCAGCATCCGGCAAGGTTGCGTGGGCCAGCGCGTGTACCGTGTCGACAGTGTGGCCAACGACATCGTAGTTGAAGCGTTCAGCCTGCACGAGACCGCATTCGACTTCGCCACAATGGATGAAGACGCGCACGTTGGCATCGTTGGCGGTGTCGTGATTGTGCAGATAGGTCTGTAATTCCTTGGCGGCAGCAAGGGCGGCGTCGCAGCCGGCGTCAGTTGTCGCGATGGCCAGATAGCGGTGGTTGCTGGTCTTGACGCGCTCCAGGCCGTGGCGCGTGAAAATTTCGTCACAGGCACGGAAGTATTCGGCAAGCTCGGCGAGCCGTGCCTGGGCGAAGTCGGCGAGCAGCAGTGTGGCATCGTTGATCTGGTGTGCGCCAATGCTGCCGCTGCTGCGTAGCTCCTGCGCAGCGCTCGGCGGCAGGACGGCGAGCAGGGCACGCTCGGCGCGGCGGTTGCCGATCTCAGCGGCATTTTTCTGGGACTGGAGTTCGACGCAGCGCCGCTGCAAGCTGCGGGCATAGCGATAGATGACGCCGGAGATGAGGAAGAAGTAGGCCAGCAGCAGGCAGTATGCGAGCAGGTCGAGCGTCGGGTCCTGAATGTTGAGCTCATGGGCGTAGCGCGAGAAGGTGCCCGAGATGACTAGGCCGACCAGCATCACGAGGCCGCCGAGCACGGTCAGCAGCGGCCCACCGATCGCCATCCAGTTGAACAGGTTGATGACGAACATTACCAGGCAGGGCAGCGTGGCGAAGCCGATCGCCGGCATCACCGCGCCGATGTAGAAGCCATCGATCAGCAGGTTGATATTGCCGCGCCGCTGCCGACCTTCGTGTTCCCCGATGAGCAGGCGGCAGACGTGCGGATAGGCGGCACCGAACAGCAGCAGGAAGATGTTGACGAGGGTGAAGCCGGTGTAGCGCGTGGTGACCAGCACGATGCCGAGCACCACGCTGACCAGGATGATGCGAATGAAATAAAAATGCCCGGCCCGGACCAGCAGTGCGTCGGCTCTGCCAGTCCGGCGCGGGGCTGTCGTGGCAGACAATGCGGAGGCTTCGGACACCTCGGACACCTCGGAC
>CAZAOQ010000175.1:0-6061 GCA_964486795.1 uncultured Rhodocyclaceae bacterium | reverse complement strand
CGCCAACGACAAAGCGACCGGTCGGATTAACCAGGTAACGGGTATTGGCGGTGAGCATGTGCTTGGGCAGCACCGGCTTGATGATCTCTTCGATGACGGCTTCGGAAAGCTGGGCGTGGGAGATATCCGGGCCGTGCTGCGTTGAGACGACGACGGTGTCGATATCCACCGGCTTGCCATCGACGTAACGCACAGTGAGCTGGCTCTTGGCATCGGGACGCAGCCAGGGCAGACGGCCATCTTTACGCACTTCAGCCTGACGCTGCATGATGCGGTGCGCATAGTAAATCGGCAGCGGCATGAGGCTCGGGGTTTCGTTGCAGGCGTAGCCGAACATCAGGCCCTGGTCACCGGCGCCCTGGTCGAGGTCGAGGCCCTGACCTTCATTGACGCCTTGTGCAATGTCGGGCGACTGGCGGTTGATGGCGGTCAGCACGGCACAGGACTTGTAGTCGAAGCCGATGTCGGGGTGGTCGTAACCAATACGACGCACGACGTCGCGGGCGATTTCCATGTAGTTGATGTGGGCGGTCGTGGTGATCTCGCCGGAGATGACGACGAGGCCGGTCGACACCAGCGTTTCGCAGGCGACGCGGCCCTTCTTGTCTTCGGCCAGAATAGCGTCGAGGACGCCGTCGGAAATCTGGTCCGCGACTTTGTCGGGATGGCCTTCGGAAACGGATTCGGAAGAGAAGAGATACTCTTTTGACATGTTTATTGCTCCTGATGACTTCCCCGGATTCAGCAAATTTGGCTTCGCTGCAGGTTCCGGGGAGGAGACCAGGCGACGCTTTAGCAGTATTTATTTTTCGCGCCTTGACGCGATTCCGCCCTGCAAGTTGTCCTGATTAACTCGGCGAAGGCGATCATGCTATCCTTTTTCACCCTGCCCGGTCAAACCACGGGGCGTCTACGTCTTTCACCCGCTCGCGGGAGAAAAAACATCCAAGCCTGCTGCGGCAGACTGCAATCTCAACAAGCTTTCGTTAATGGCATTTCTCTTTCGTCTTCTTTCGCACTTTCCGCTGCCACTACTGCACAACCTCGGTGCCCTTGCAGGCTGGCTGACCTATCTGGCTTCGCCGACTTACCGACGACATCTTCGCGAGAATACGTCGCTGGCCGGCGACTGGGCGGTGGCCGCACGTTTCGCCGCCATCGCCGAGGCCGGCAAGGCCTTATTCGAGCTGCCCTATATCTGGCTGCGCCCGCAAGACCAGGTGGTCAGTCAAGTGGCACGCGTCAGCGGCTGGGAGCATGTCGAGGCGGCCTGGCAGGCAGAGCGCGGCATCCTGTTTCTGACGCCACACCTCGGCTGTTTTGAGATCACAGCGCAGTACTACGCATCGTTCAAACCACTTACCGCGCTGTACCGGGCACCGAAGCAGGCCTGGCTGCGGCCGCTGATGGAAGAGGGGCGCGGTGGCAACGTCAAGCTGGCGGCAGCCGATCTCAGCGGCGTGCGAACATTAATGAAGGCGCTGCGCCGCAAGGAGGCGATCGGCATTCTGCCCGATCAGGTGCCGGGAAGCGGCGAGGGAATCTGGGCGCCATTTTTTGGTAAGCCGGCCTATACCATGACACTCGCCGCGCGACTCGCCGAGGCGGGCGCGACGGTGCTGCTCATCTATGCCGAGCGACTGCCCTACGGTGCGGGGTATCACGTGCACACGCACCCGCCTGCCGAGCCCTTGAGCGGCACGCTGGAAGAGCGTGTCGCGCAGATCAACCGCATCGTGGAGACATTGATCGAGGAATACCCAAGCCAGTATCTGTGGGGCTACAACCGTTACAAAGGGCTTGCAGATACACCGCCGCAGCAAGCAGAAACCACCATCAACAATACTCCACCTATCGAATGATCCGGCTGTATAAATCCACCAAAACTCTTTTCATCGTCATCGTACTTCCGCGCGGGAATCCTCCGCTGCGCCGAGTGGTGCGGCAAGCATGATCACGCGCCTTGCCCTTGTCTTGATGTGGCTGCTGCACTTTCTCCCGCTCCCCGTGCTCGCTGCACTGGGCCGCGGCCTGGGTGCCCTGCTGCATGCGCTGGGCCGCGAGCGGCGTCGCGTCACGCTGACCAATCTGCGTCTGTGCTTTCCACAGATGAGCGAAGCCGAACGCGAGGCTCTGGCACGCCGCCATTTCGCTGCTTTCGGACGTAGCTTCATCGAGCGCGGCCTGCTCTGGTGGGCGTCACCGGAGCGACTGCGGCGCATCGTGCGCGTCGAGGGACTCGAACACCTCGATGCTCACCTCGGCCGTCCGGTGATTCTGCTGGTGCCCCATTTCGTCGGCCTCGACATGGGCTGGACGCGCCTGACGCTGGAGCGCGATATGGTCAGCATCTACGCCAACCAGAAGAATCTGCTGTTTAATGCCGCGCTCTACAGGGGTCGCACGCGCTTCGGCGACTCCCGGCTGCTCTCGCGTCAGGAAGGTACGCGTCCGGCACTGCGCGCGATGCGTGCCGGCCTGCCGTTCTACTATCTGCCCGACATGGATTACGGCGAGCGCGACACCATCTTCGTACCTTTCTTCGGAATGCCCGCAGCCACCATCACCGGCCTCTCACGCCTCACACGCATGGCTGATGCTGTCGTGCTGCCAGTCATCACGCGCATGCTGCCCGGTGGTCAGGGCTATGTCGTTAACATCGGCGCGGCATGGACGGATTTCCCCGGTGAGCGCATCGAGGACGACACGCGGCGCATGAACGCTTTTATCGAAAGCGAAGTCGCACGACTGCCCGAACACTATTTCTGGCTGCACAAACGCTTCAAGACCCGCCCACCGGGTGAGCCGAGTCCGTATGAGAAGAAGCGCGGTTGACGACCACAGGAAGTACTCCTGGGATGCGCTACGCTAACCCGACCTAAAGATCGTGCTTGTCGAACAAAATAGAAGCCCGATTGACGCTCTAATTGCTGGCCACCACCCGCCTCACTTGCGCTAGCATCAGAGCGTTACTCATCACTCCTCACGCCCCGCGAAAATGAAACTCCGCTTCTCCAAGATGCACGGTCTCGGCAACGACTTCGTCGTCATCGATGCGATTCGTCAGAATGTTGATCTCACACCGGCACAGGTGCGCCATCTTGGCGACCGGCACTTCGGTGTCGGCTGCGACCAGATCCTCATCGTCGAAAAGGCAAGCCGGCCTGATATCGATTTTCGCTACCGCATCTTCAATGCCGACGGCGGCGAGGTTGAGCAGTGTGGCAATGGCGCACGATGTTTCGTGCGATTCGTGCATGAGCAGGGGCTGACCAACAAGCGCGAAATTCAGGTCGAAACGCACGCGGGCATCATCACACTACGCCTCGAAGCCAATGACGAGATCAGTGTCGATATGGGCAGACCACGCTTCCTGCCGGACGAGATTCCCTTCACCAGCCCGCTCGGGCAGGACAGCAGCGATCCGCTGCAGCCACTGCAAGTCGGCGATCATACGGTCGACATCAGCGTTGTCTCGATGGGTAATCCGCACGCCGTGCAAGTCGTCGCCGATGTCGGCAGCGCACCGGTGGGCCGTGACGGGCCGCTGATCGAAGCTCACCCGCGCTTCCCGCGTCGCGTTAATGCCGGCTTCATGCAGATTGTCGACCGCCATGCCATCCACTTGCGCGTTCATGAGCGCGGTGCCGGCGAAACGCTGGCCTGCGGCACCGGCGCTTGTGCCGCCGTGGTCGCGGGCATCCGCCGTGGCCTGCTCGATACGCCGGTACGCGTGACGACACGCGGCGGCGACCTGTCCATCGCCTGGGATGGCAGCGCGGCCAAGACTTCGCACGTCATCATGACCGGCCCCGCCGTGACGGTATTTACCGGCGAAATTGATCTCCCCTAATCCTCTGAATCCTGAACTCTGAACCCTGAACTCTCCGAATAAAGGTCCGCCATGAAAGTCCAGCTTGATGCCAACGATGTCTCTGCCTACCTGCGCACGCATCCCGACTTCTTCAATCTCTATTCCGACCTGCTCGCACAGTTGGTCATCACCGATCCGCATAGCGGCCGCGCCATCTCGATCACCGAACGCCAGCTCGGCGCACTGCGCGACCGCAATAAACAGCTCGAAGCCAAGCTCGCCGAGCTGATCCGTTTCGGCGAGGAGAACGATGTCATCGCGGAAAAGCTGCACGAACTCACCGTCGCGCTGGCCTGTGCCGACAAGTTCCCGGCTGTGGTGCGCGAACTGCATGCGCACCTCGGTGGCGCCTTCGCAGTGCCGCATGTCGCACTGCGTCTGTGGAACATCGGTGCGCTCGAAGACCAGCCGGAATTCTCACCGGCCGACGAGGACACGCGGAAATTTGCGGCCGGACTCAAGCATCCCTATTGCGGGCCGAGCGCCGGTCTCGAAGCACTCTCCTGGCTCGGCAGCGGCGTGCGCTCGCTGGCGTTGATTCCGCTGCACCAGGGCAGCGAGACGGTCGGTTTACTGACCCTGGGCAGTGAAGAGGCGCAGCGCTTCTACCCGGAAATGGGCACCTTGTTCCTGACGCGCATCGGCGAAGTCGTTTCTGCCGCGCTGCTGCGCACGCTCGACCGGGATCAATGACCTCGTCCGGCGCTGCGGCAGCGGATGCGCAGGACCTGATCGACGCCTACATCGCTACCCTGGCGCACGAACGGCGTGCCAGCCAGCACACACTGGCCGCCTACCGGCGCGATCTTGCCGCACTGCTGCGCTTCAGCGTCACCGATTCCACCACCGACCCGGCCACGATGTCGGCAAACATTCCCGCCGCCACGTTGCGCGGCCTGACGCGTCAGGATATCCGCCGCTGCGCCATGCAACTGCATGGCGCCGGTCTCTCGCCACGCTCCATCGCCCGCATGCTTTCCGCATGGCGCGGTTTCTACCGCTGGCTGGCGCGCAACACACCAGAAGTGCCGGGGAGCACGGATGCCAGTGCCACGCTGCGCGTGAATCCCTGTGATGATGTGCGCCCACCGAAGCGCGGCCGCGACCTGCCCAAGGCGCTGTCGGTCGAACAGGGTGCGGCACTGCTCGACCGCGCCGCATCGCTGGCCACGACCGACGGCACACAAGCTCAAGTAGAGACGAATGAACTGCTCATGCTGCGTGACTGTGCCATCCTCGAACTGTTCTATTCTTCCGGCCTGCGCCTCGCGGAACTCGGCTCACTCGACTGCATGCCGGGCCGGGATGGCGGCGGCAGCGTCGATCTGGCAGCAGCCGAAGTCATCATCACTGGCAAACGCGGCAAGACGCGCGTCGTCCCGGTCGGGACGAAGGCGCTCGAGGCTTTGCAAGCCTGGCTCGCGCGGCGCAGCGAGCTTGCAGCAGCCGACGAACCCGCGCTATTCGTCAGCCTGCGCGGCACGCGACTGGCGCCGCGCAGCATCGAACAACGACTGGTGCGCTGGGCCGAAGGCAGCGGCCTCAAGGTGCATCCGCACATGCTGCGTCACTCGTTTGCCTCGCACCTCCTGCAATCCTCCGGCGACTTGCGTGCCGTGCAGGAAATGCTCGGCCACGCCAGCATTTCAACGACGCAGGTCTATACGCATCTCGACTTCCAGCATCTCGCCAAGGTGTATGACGCCGCACATCCACGTGCGAGGAAAAAGTGAAACAGGCGTCGGCCTGGAAGCCGCACCAATGCTAGATCTCCACAGGCACTGGCCTGAAAGGCGCATGGATATTGGCTCTCCGAGCAGCGTGAAATCGTAGGTCGGGTTAGCGCAGCGCACCTCAAGGGATTGCTTGCGGCCATCAGCTGGCATACCGCGACGTCGGGTTACGCGATGAAGCCGCTAACCCGGCCTACTTGTCGCTGGTGCTACTTACCGCTGGTGCCGTCATCAGCGCCTCGACCATTTCGCGAATCGCTGCCGCTGCTTCGATGGGGCGCTCGAAAGGGAACAGGTGACCGCCCTCGATAGGTTTGAGGCGCAGGCGACCACGCATTTCGCGGAGCCCGGAGAAACGTAGTTCGGCCGAGTTTTTTGCGCCGATAAATCCAGCCGGTACCTTGAGCTTCGGCAGCAGGGTGTGCATGCGATGCGGCAGGGTGCAGTAGATACG
>CAZAOQ010000174.1:0-6073 GCA_964486795.1 uncultured Rhodocyclaceae bacterium | reverse complement strand
GCCCTTCGTTTTGCTGAAAAATTACATTCCCGCTTCTGCCTCACAAAAAAATAAACCCCCCGAAAAATCCGGGAATTCGTCAGCGGTCTGAAACCCCAACCGAGAGAGGTTGGGGTTTGAATATTGGTGGAGCTGGCGGGAATTGAACCCGCGTCCGCAAGTCCTCCACAGGCAGTACTACATGCTTAGCCTCGTCATTTGATTTAACTTACGACCCGCCGCCGGGCAGGCTGGTCGCTTGCGATCCGCTAAATTTTCGAGATGTACCACGCGGCTGGATACATCCTTATCTCACGTAAATGACACTGCTGTCGGTTTTACCCGGCCCGGCCCGTGAGCAGTCCGGCGCAGCGCCCGCGGCAATTAAGCTGCGAGTACGAAACGTTCGTCGTTGGCGTTTGTGGTTTTCCAGATGGATTTACGAGGTGACTGGTCCTCGGCATGCACTGCTTTGCTTTGCAACCCACGTCGAAGCCATGTCAGCCCCAAGTGTAAAGCTTGTTACGTCCGATGAGACTCGCGTACCTGAAGAAAAGTTCCATCTCTTTTCGTGCAATTACATTGATCGACGAACTCATCGGTGCGGCAGACTATATCACAGACTCAGGAATGCCCGGCGATTTCATCGAGATCCAACTGATCCAGCACTTGCGTGGGCATCTCAATGATGACGTGGGCATTCCATTTTTCTGGATGCGTCTCGACACCTAGATAACCCCAGGCTGCGGCAATAGTGATCATCCCCGCCGCACGTCCCGCAACAATGTCGCGCTCGTCGTCACCAACGTACAGACTTGATTGTGGACGCACACCAGCCTCTTTGCAGCCAAGCAACAGCGGACCAGGATCAGGTTTGGGGCGCGGCGTGCTGTCGCCGCTGATAATGCAGGCGCAACGCAGGTTCAGGTCCAACGCTTCAAGCAAGGGTACGGTGAAACGATGCGGCTTGTTGGTCACGACGCCCCAGCGCACGCCGCGTTCATCGAGCGTGTCGAGCAACTTGGCAACGCCTGGAAAGA
The DNA here is from genome assembly GCA_964486795.1 of uncultured Rhodocyclaceae bacterium. GTDB lineage: Bacteria > Pseudomonadota > Gammaproteobacteria > Burkholderiales > Rhodocyclaceae > Sterolibacterium. The sequence continues at coordinate 5,054 of CAZAOQ010000174.1, read as the reverse complement.
GTACCGTGTGCTCGCAGACGGAAGCAGCGTAGTGATCAAGAAATCGTCGCGCCAAATCTGTGTAGGCAGCTTCTCCCGGAGCGATGCCGAATCCGACATTGAGCAATCCGCGCGTGCCGTTCGAGGTGTGTGGCCGCGTCGCCTCGAGCAGCAGCGGCGCCCTGCCCTCTTCCATTAGCAGACGATTCAGGGCGGCACCGAGATCGAGCGCCGTATCGGCAAGTGTTCCATCGAGATCGAAGAGGACTGCTTCGGCGATCATGCGGCTTCACCCATTGACAGTTGCGAGAGCACTGGCCCTCATCATGTAGTTCACGCGGGTGTCTGGCCCCAGAGCGTAAGTTTTGCTGAGTGGGTTGTAGCTCATTCCGATGATCTCGTCGACGGCAAGCCCTGCCTCGCGGCAAAAGCGAGAAAGTTCAGCTGGCCGCAGGAAGCGTGCATAGTCATGTGTGCCACGCGGCAGCAGACCAAGAATGTATTCGGCGCCGACGACTGCAAACAGGTAGGCTTTGGGGTTGCGGCTAATCGTCGACAGGAACACATGCCCCCCCGGGCGGACCAATGCAGCACAGGCACGCACGGTGCTCGCCGGATCAGGGACGTGCTCAAGCATTTCCATACATGTGACGACATCGAAACTGCCGGGTGCTTCCCGCGCCAAGTCTTCAGCCGCGATTAAGCGGTAATCAACCTCGATTTTCGGTTCGCTTTCTAGCAAGTGCAGTCGCGCAACGCCCAGCGCACGCTCACCGAGGTCAATACCGGTGACCCTGGCGCCGCGTCGCGCCATGCTTTCGGCGAGGATGCCACCACCGCAGCCGATATCGATTACGCGTTTCCCATCCAATCCATCGCTATGTTTGTCGATCCAGTCGAGACGCAGCGGGTTGATTTCGTGTAGTGGCTTGAACTCTGAGCCGGGATCCCACCAGCGATGGGCAAGCTCCGCAAACTTGTCGAGCTCGCGGCTATCGGCGTTGATCGTGTGGTCGGCCATGGGTGTTCCTTCAGTCAGTGCAAAAAAAAGCCCTGCGACGCAGGGCTTTTTCCGAGTTGCAGCAATATTACTTGGAGCCGATGACCTCGATATTGACGCGGCGATCCGGCTGCAGGCAGTCGACCAGCTTCTTGGTCTTCTTCACGCCTTTGCACTCACCAGGCTTGGTGATCGGTTGAGTCTCGCCCTTGCCAGCAGCATCAATACGATTGGCTTCGATACCTTGACTGACCAGATACTGCTTGACGGCATCAGCGCGACGCTCGGAGAGCTTCTGGTTGTACTGATCGGAGCCCAGGCGGTCGGCATGGCCAACAGCAAGAATCACTTCGATGTTCAGTTCTTTGCTCTTGGCAGCGAGTTCGTTAAGCTTGGCGATACCTTCTTGACGCAGCGTGGCCTTGTCAAAATCGAACAGCGCATCGGCAGCCAGCGTGATCTTCTCGGCGACGGGCTTCGGTGCCGGAGCAGCGGCGATCGGCGCAACCGGAGTAGCAGCCTTGGGAGCAACCGGCTCAGCCTTCTTCACCAGGTCAGGATCGCACTCTTCGATAGCCATCGCAGGCGTCCAACGAGTGGTCCTCCAGCAGAGGTCATGGCCACTGCGAGTGACCTTGCCGCGCGAATCAAACATGTAGCCGTCATTATCAGGAACCTGCGCCATTGCAGCGGATGCGAGGATGCCGAGAGCAGCAAAAAGCGCAATTTTGGAAGTGTTATTGGTCATTATTATCTCCACGGAGTTGTGATCAAGATTGTCGTGACGGCGAGTCCAAAAAGGATCCCTACATTGTCGCCACCCTAAAAGCCATCTAGCAGCCTATTTTGCCACAAATTTGCCATGTCAAGCAATTCTGCAGTGTCGATGCCAAGTAAATTCCCCTCGTGGACACGTGGTTTTCCGGCCACCCATACGTGACTGACATACTCGCGACCCGCTGCGTGAATAAGATGCGCGGCAGGATCGTAGCAAGGCTGCAGACTGGTATCGTCAAGTCGCACTGCACACAAATCGGCCTGCTTTCCAACAACCAGCGAACCAATCCGGTCATCCAACCCGAGGGCCGCGGCACCATTCAGAGTAGCCATACGCAATGTGGTTTGTGCGTCGAGCACCGTGGCGTCGCCGCTACTCCCCTTGGCTAGTAACGCGGCAAAGCTCATTTCACGAAACAGGTCGAGGCGGTTATTGCTGGCAGCTCCGTCGCTACCCAGCCCGACTTGTATCCCGGCGCGTGTCATAGCCGCCACTGGGGCAATTCCACTTGCCAGTTTGAGATTAGACACGGGGCAATGCGCCACACTGCAACCATGTGCGGCAAGCAAGTCGATTTCTGCGGGATCCAGATGCACTGCATGTACTGCAATCAGATTCGGGCCGAGCAGCCCTAACCGGCGCAAGCGCTCCAATGGCCGAACGCCATATTGTTTGATGCTTTCATCAATCTCGGCACGCGTTTCATGAATATGAATATGAATCGGCACGTCGATTTGTGCGGCAAGCGTGACGATCCGTTCAAAATGACGATCACTGACACTGTAAGGTGCATGGGGCGCCATACAAAAAGAGAGCAATGGCTGCTCGCGCAGTGCATCACGCGTCGCCAAGCCTTTTGTTAAGTAATCGTCAGCATCGACGGCATACGCGGTGGGGAATTCAATCGCCAGGATACCCAACGCAGCACGCATCCCGAGGCGCAGCGCGACCTCCGCAACTGCCTCTGGATAGAAATACATATCATTGAAGCAGGTGATGCCGCCACGCAACATTTCTGCACAAGCCAGCAGGGTCCCGTCGCGAACGAAGGCCGGCCCGACGTATTTGGCCTCGGCTGGCCAGATGTGTTGATTGAGCCAATCCATCAGCCCGAGATCGTCTGCATAACCACGTAGCAGCGTCATCGCCGCATGCGTGTGCAGATTAACCAGGCCGGGGATCAAGATGTGCTGTGACAAACGCACCGTCTCGCGCGCCCGATAGCGGCGGCGCGCCTCCTGCTGAGGCAGCAGGTCGACGATGCGCCCGCCATCAATTGCCAGCGCATGCTGCTCAAGGGTGACCCCGTGCGGCTCGACCGGAATGATCCAGCGTGCCTCGATCAGCGTATCTATACCAGTCAAACCACTCGAATCGTTATCGCTCATGGAGCGTGCCCCAGTAAAAAACCCCGCCGAAGCGGGGTTTAAAGGAATTTCTCAACTACCGGTTACCGTTCACCTTGACGATCTATGCCGTATCGGTGACAGTTTTCTTATTATTAATCACATGGCTAAGGCTCTGGCAGAACGTTTTCACGCAACGACTTACGTCGGCACCGCCTGGCTCAATGTGAATCTCCCCCTCCTGAACAGGTAAATGTGGAAATATCAACGTAAACAATATATCCCACAAAATTTGTGTGCATTAAAACACAAATGCTATGTCCTTTCAATTCTTCGCGAAAAGAATGTCGCGAGTTAATGATCTGGCCTATTTGGCAGTCTTTGGCTACGGGGAGCCGATCGAGCGTGCTAAAATCGGCGGTTTTCTGGCTCTGCCTTTACAAGGCCAGCCGGAACTGACAGCAACCTCGCGGAACCCCCGACGATGACGACTACGTTTGCGAAAGAAACCCTGCCAATCAGTCTCGAAGAGGAGATGCGTCACTCCTACCTCGATTACGCCATGAGCGTGATCGTCGGTCGTGCCCTGCCAGACGTGAGAGACGGCCTCAAGCCGGTTCATCGCCGTGTTCTTTACGCGATGCACGAGCTGTCGAACGACTGGAACAAGCCTTACAAGAAATCTGCCCGTATCGTCGGCGACGTCATTGGTAAATACCACCCGCACGGTGATACTGCCGTGTACGACACCATCGTCCGCATGGCACAGGATTTCTCGCTGCGTTACATGCTTGTTGACGGCCAGGGGAACTTCGGCTCGATCGACGGCGACAACGCGGCGGCAATGCGTTATACGGAAATCCGCATGGCCCGCATCGGCCATGAACTGCTCGCCGATCTGGACAAGGAAACCGTCGATTTCGGGCCCAACTATGACGGCTCCGAACAGGAGCCGCTGGTTCTACCCGCCAAAATCCCCAATCTGCTGATCAACGGCAGCGCGGGTATCGCCGTCGGCATGGCCACCAACATTCCGCCACACAACCTCGGCGAAGTCGTCGACGGCTGTCTCGCTCTGCTGGCAGACCGGACGATGTCCATTGAGCAGTTGATCGAGATCATCCCTGCGCCTGACTTCCCAACTGCCGGGTTGATCTACGGTGTTTCCGGTGTGCGTGAAGGCTATATGACGGGTCGCGGCCGCGTCGTCATGCGCGGACGAACCCATATTGAAGACCTCGAAAAAGGCGGCAAGCAGGCCATCATCATCGACGAGTTGCCCTATCAGGTTAACAAGAAGGTGTTGCTGGAAAAGATCGCCGAGCTGGTTAACGACAAGAAAATCGAAGGCATCACCCATCTGCAGGACGAGTCCGACAAGGACGGCATGCGTGTTGTCATCGAGCTGAAGCGTGGCGAAATGCCTGAAGTGGTCCTCAACCACCTCTATAAGCAGACCCAGCTCCAGGACACCTTCGGCATGAACATGGTGGCACTGGTCGATGGTCGTCCGCGGCTGCTGAATCTCAAGGACATGCTCGAAGCATTCCTCGACCACCGCCGCGAAGTCATCACCCGCCGCACCGTGTTCGAGCTGCGCAAGGCGCGTGAGCGCGGCCACATCCTCGAAGGCCTGGCGGTCGCCCTGTCCAACGTCGACGAAATCATCGCCCTCATCAAAGCCGCGCCAACACCTGCCGATGCCAAGCGTGCGCTGATGGGCCGCAGCTGGAACTCGACGCTGGTCACCGACATGCTGGCTCGCGCGGCTGCGGAAGCCTCGCGTCCCGACGGCCTGGCGCCCGAATTTGGACTGTCGAAGAACGGCTACTTGCTCTCCGACACGCAGGCACAAGCTATCCTCGAACTCCGCCTGCAACGCCTGACAGGTCTCGAGCAAGACAAGATCATCGCCGAGTATCGCGAAGTGATGCTGGTGATTGCCGACCTG
>CAZAOQ010000173.1:2998-6080 GCA_964486795.1 uncultured Rhodocyclaceae bacterium | reverse complement strand
GCCGTGCCCGAAGCTCACGGCGGTGACGCCAGCGAGCGCGCCTTGCTGACCAATGTCATCGTTGCCGAGGCACTCGCCAAAGGCGACATGGGCCAGGCACTGGCCATCCTCGCACCGCTGTCGGTCGCCAACGCGCTGACGCAATGGGGCACCGCCGAGCAGCAGGCCACCTATCTGCCACCCTTCGCTGGCGACGAACCCGTGCTCGCCACGCTGGCGATCAACGAACCGCGCCCACTTTTCAACCCGCTCGAACCCGCAGTCACAGCCAAAGCCGATGGCGACGGCTGGCTGCTCGATGGCCTCAAGACGCAGGTGCCACTGGCTGCACGCTCCGCCCTCTGGCTGGTCAGCGCCAAGACAGCGGCCGGCCCGCGCATCTTCATCGTCGAGGCGGGTACGCCCGGTGTGTCCGCGCGTGCTGCGGGCAGCATGGGTCTGCATGCCGCCGAGATCGGCGACCTGAGTTTCGAGAACGTGCGCCTGCCAAAGTCGGCGCTGCTCGGTGAAGATTGCTCCAGCTTCGACTATGTCAAGTTCATGGATTACGGTTCGCTGGGCTGGTGCGCGCTGGCCATCGGTTGCGCAGAAGCCGTGCTCGACTATGTGATTCCCTACTGCAACGAACGCGAAGCCTTCGGCGAACCAATCTCGCATCGCCAGGCCGTCGCCTTCATGGTGGCCAACATCGCCATCGAACTGGAGAGCATGCGCATGCTCGCCTATCGCGCCGCCAACCGTGCTGACCTTGGCCTCGAATGGCATCGCGAAGCCTTCCTGGCACGCACCCTGGCTATGGAAAAGTCCATGGAGATCGGCAGCAACGGCGTGCAATTGCTCGGTGGCCACGGCTTCACCAAGGAGCATCCGGTCGAGCGCTGGTATCGCGACCTGCGCGCCATCGCCGTCATGCATGGCGGCTTGCACCTGTAAATATAAATACTGAAGAACACAGCCCGACCCGGACGAAAGGAATTCATCATGTATCTCGAAGTTCCCCGCAAGATTCGCGGCCTCAAGGAACAGGCCGCCCAGATGGCCGACCATGTTTTCCGCAGCATTTCGCGCAAGTACGACAAGGCCGAGCACGCTTATCCCGTCGAACTCGACATGGTCGCAGCGGCCATTGACGGCCTCAACGACGGCAACCCAAGCAGCGGCGCCGGCGCCAACAGCGCCAGCAAAACTGCCGACAAGTCGGCCGATACCGGTGGCGTCAAGAACGGCGGCAACCTGTCGACCGCCTGGAGCGTCATGGAATTGTGCCGTGGTGATGTCGGCCTGGTTCTTTCGATGCCACGTCAGGGCCTCGGCAATGCGGCAATCGCCGCTGTCGCCACGCCCGAGCAGAAGCAGCGCCTTGCCGGCCGCTGGGCCGCAATGGCCATCACTGAACCGGCCTGCGGCTCGGACTCTGCGGCGATTCGCACCACGGCGCGGAAGGACGGCGACCACTATGTACTGAACGGCGAGAAGATCTTCGTCACCTCCGGCGATCGTTGCGACTGTGTGGTGGTCTGGGCAACGCTCGACAAATCAATCGGCCGCGCAGCCATCAAGTCCTTCATCGTCGAGAAGGGCACACCCGGAATGACGGTCACGCGCCTCGAAAAGAAGCTCGGCATCAAGGCATCCGACACTGCCGCGATCAGTTTCGCCGATTGCCGCGTACCCGCCGAGAATCTGCTCGGCGCGCCAGAGATCGATGTGCAGAAGGGCTTTGCCGGCGTCATGGAGACGTTCGACAACACGCGTCCGCTGGTCGCCGCAATGGCGGTTGGCGTCGCCCGCGCCGCACTCGACCGTGCCCGCGAATTACTCGCACCGCATTGCGAGCTCGACTACGGCACGCCGGTGCTCAACAGCTCGCACGCTGCGGCCGTGCTCTACAAGCTCGAAGCCGAGTGGGAAGCAGCCTACCTGCTGACGCTGAAGGCCGCCTGGATGGGTGACAACCGCATGCCCAACTCCAAGGATGCTTCCATCGCCAAGGCCAAGGCCGGCCGCACGGCGACGGAGGTGACGTTGAAATGCGTCGAGCTCTGTTCGGCCTACGGCGAGGACGAGCTGCTCGAAAAGTGGGCACGCGATTCGAAGATTCTCGATATCTTTGAAGGCACGCAGCAGATCCAGCAGCTCATCATCGCGCGGCGCCTGCTCGGCAAGTCATCCGCAGAATTGAAGTAAGGCAAGAGCACTCTTCGGGGAAAGAAAGAGGCACATCGCCGCTACGGCGTTCGCGCAGATAAGGAGGTTTCATTGTGATTCGCAAGACGATCCTCATCACCGGCGCGAGCTCCGGACTTGGCGAAGGCATGGCGCGACGCTGGGCGGCGATGGGGCGAAATCTTGCGCTCTGCGCGCGGCGCAGCGAACGACTGGAGGCGCTGCGGGCCGAGCTGATGGACCGCCATCCCGGCATCCGCATTTCCATCAAGGCGCTCGACGTCAATGACCATGCCCAGGTCTTCGCCGTCTTCCATGCCTTTGCCGATGAGTTTGCGGCTTACGGCGGGATCGACCGCATCGTCGTCAACGCCGGTAGCGGCAAGGGGCAGCCGCTCGGCACCGGCTATTTCAAAGCCAATCTACTGACGGCCGAGACCAACTTCGTCGCCGCACTGGCGCAGTTCGAGGCGGCCTGCGAAATCTTTCGCAAGCAGAATCGCGGCCACCTCGTCGCCATCTCTTCGATGAGCGCGATGCGCGGCCTGCCCCGCAATATGACGACCTACGCCGCCTCCAAGGCCGGTCTCAAGGCACTGGCCGAGGGCCTGCGCATCGACCTGCGCCACACACCAATCAAGGTGTCGACGATCTACCCGGGCTACATCCGCAGCGAAATTAATGTCAAAGTCAGAAAGGTGCCTTTCATCGTCGATACCGAGACCGGCTGCCGTGCGCTGGTTCGCGCCATCGAAAGGGAAAGCGACGAGGCCTGCGTACCCGCCTGGCCGTGGTCACTAATCGGCTTTGTGATGCGTCACGCACCACTCGCGGTGATTGATAGAATGAGTTGATCGACCACCCTCGCTCAGCTCTCGCTCAACCCTCTTGAACCCACCTCAAAACACCGCACAAG
>CAZAOQ010000173.1:0-2898 GCA_964486795.1 uncultured Rhodocyclaceae bacterium | reverse complement strand
ACCAGCGTCGGCTTTCTGACGGATCGTGTGGCGCAGGCGCTGGTGCTCGAATCGCATCAACTACTGGGTGGCGACCTGCTGCTGAGTTCCGACCATCCGCTCGGTGACGCGATCCGCGATGAAGCGATGCGGCGCGGCCTCCAGCGCGCTGAGACATCGAGCTTCCCGAGCATGGTGCGCGCGACTGATAACGCACAACTGGCCGACATCAAGGCTGTCACTGCAGACTATCCGCTGCGTGGCACATTACGTATCACCGACACACTCAACGCGTCCGAGACCGCGTCACGCGACACTCGCGAGATTCCCGCACCCGGCACGATCTGGCTCGACGAGCGCCTGTGCGCTGCGCTCGCAGTGAAACCAGGCGATAGCGTCCAGCTGGGCGCAAGCCGCCTGACCGTTGCCGCCATCCTCACCCAGGAGCCGGACCGGGGCATCAGTATGTTCGGCTTCGCGCCACGGTTGCTGATGAATCATGACGACCTCGCCGCAACCGCACTGGTGCGCCCGGCAAGCCGCGTCACCTATCGCATGCAACTGGCCGGAGAGGCGCGCCAGATCTCGGCCTTCGGGCAATGGCTGAAACCGCATCTGGAACGCGGCGAGCGCCTCGAAGACATGAGCAACGCACGACCCGAAATGCGTGCGGTGCTCGAACGTGCCGAACGCTTCCTGCGCCTCGCCGCGCTGCTCGCCGTGGTACTGGCCGCCGTGGCCGTCGGCTTCGCTGCAGATCGCTATATGCGTCGCCACCTCGATGGCTGCGCCGTGATGCGCTGCCTCGGTGCCAGCCAAAAGCAACTGCTGCTCATCCATGGCGGCGAGTTCGTGCTGCTCGGCCTGCTGGGAACAATCGCCGGCTGCCTGCTCGGCTATGCCACACAACTGGCGATGCAAGCGCTGCTCGCCGGACTATTGAGCACAAGTCTGCCAGCACCGTCGGCACTGCCCTGGCTGCACGGCCTGCTCGTCGGTGTCGTGCTGGTCGGCGGCTTCGCTGCACCGCCGCTGCTGCGTCTGCGCACTGTATCGACGTTGCGCGTTCTGCGCCGCGAATGGAACAGCGGCAGCGATATCCGATCATTGAGTATCGCCACCTACGCCATCGGTCTCCTGGCCCTGATGGCGCTGATGTTCTGGATCGCCGGCGAACTCAAGCTCGGCGCCATCGTCATCGGCGGCTTTACTGCCGCACTCGGACTCTATGCCCTGCTCTCCCGAATGCTGCTGCAACTGATCGGACGATGCGCTGGCCTGCTTTCGGCAAACGGGCGCTTCCCGGGTCTGCGCCTCGGCGTCAGCAGCCTGCGCCGCCACTCGGCCGCCAGCGTCTTGCAGGCCACGTCGCTGGGCCTCGGCCTGACCGCCCTGCTCCTGCTCACCGTCGCGCGCCAGGACCTGCTGACAAGCTGGCAGAGCCGCATGCCCCCGGATGCACCGAACCGCTTCGTCATCAATATCCAACCCGAGCAGCAGCAAGGCTTGCAGGACTTCTTCGTTGCCCATGGGCTTCCAGCACCGGAGCTGGAAGCGATGATCCGCGCCCGCCTCGTGGCGATCAACGAGACCCCGATCAATGCGATGAGCTTTGCCGACGAGCGTGCCCAGCACCTTGCGGATCGGGAGTTCAATCTTTCCTGGATGTCTGTACTGCCGGCCGGCAATCGCATCACGGCCGGGCAGTGGCACGGTGACGGAAACGGGAATGTAAATCACCGTGCTGACAAAGACGGCAAGACCGAGTTTTCCGTCGAACAAGGGCTCGCCAAGACGCTCAAACTCAAGCTCGGCGATGTCCTTGTCTACGATGTCGCCGGCCAGCCACTCGCCGGTCGCATCACTTCGCTGCGTCAGCTCAACTGGGATTCGATGCGCGTCAATTTCTTCATCGTTACGCCACCCGGCGTCCTCGAGGACTTCCCGCGCAGTGATATCACCAGCTTCTATCTACCCGGGGAACGCGGCGACTTCATCAATGCCCTGCTGCACGAATTTCCCAACCTCACCGTCATCGACGTCACAGCACTCGTTCGGCAGTTGCAGACGACGCTCGACCAGATCACTCGTGCCGTCGAATTGGTCTTCACTTTCGCGCTGCTCACCGGCCTGGTGGTTTTGTATGCAGCCCTGCAGTCCAGCCAGGATCAGCGGCGCTACGAACTGGCGCTGCTGCGTGCCCTGGGTGCACGCAGCAAACAACTGCGTAGTGCGTTGCTCACGGAATTCGCCATCCTCGGCGGCGTGTCCGGTCTGCTCGCTGGCATCGGTGCGAGCGGTATCAGCTGGGGGCTCGCCACCTTTGTGCTGCAACTCGACTATCAACCTTCCCTCACGCTATTACTGCTTGGTCTTGGCGTCGGCGCGAGCGGAATTGCGCTCGCCGGCTGGCTCGGAACCGCCGGAATCCTGCGGCGTCCCGCGATCGCCAGCTTGCGTGGTGATCACTAAAAACCTCACCTGACCGGCGGTTGTTCCCCCATTGGATATAAGCTAGAGTGCGCCAATGACATATAAGTTCTGGCGACTGATGACGAAGAATGGGTCTGGCACGATGCCGGACCGTTTGCGTTATTTCCTGATTGTGACGGCCAGCTATCTGCTGACCGGCGTACTCATTGCCCTGTCGGTCAGTCTCGAACACCAGCGCATCCGGGCAAACTTTGAAGCCGTCGCAAATGAGCGCGGCAGCGCCTTACTGCACCAGTTTGAACTCGTACAGACGTGGACCCGGCAACACGGTGATATTTATCTCAAACCGCTCGGCGTGCCTGTCGACAGCATAAACTCGATCGCAATCACAATCGCAGACAGTCATCTGGTGCCGACGACTCCGGATGCAGTCCTGCATCAGATTGCCGACCTGTCTGAGTACGGTGACGGAATCCGCTACCACAT
>CAZAOQ010000172.1:3264-6198 GCA_964486795.1 uncultured Rhodocyclaceae bacterium | reverse complement strand
GCGTGGCGCGGTGGAAATAGCATTCCACCGACCAATGCGTTCCTCCCAAGCGCTCCTGCTTGGCAAAGTCGCTCATCTGAACGAGCGCCATCAAAGCCCTAGGGTGGTTCGGAATGGCGCGCAAGGTGTAGTCCAAGCCACCGCCCCATTTACCGGTCACGTCCTCAGGTCGCATGTGAGCGATTTCGACAATGTTAATCCGGTCCTTATCGACCCAATAGTCATATGGGCCATAGGCATTATTCAGCGCACCACATTCATCAAAGGCAAGAGCCCCGGGCACATACACAGCAAGCGCCCACAGAATCAACCAAGCTTTTTTCATTTTTTATTCCTTTTTGCACGCGTCAACAAGGGAAGCACCATTCCATTGCAATTCATTGACTCGGCTTGTCATCAATCGTTCAAGAATATCACCATGCAGCGATGCGCATGATTGCGCATTACTTGCGCGACCCGTTTCCTCTCAGTCGCTCAAGCAACGTCACCAGCGACTCCGTCCGCCCCAGTCTTGACGCCCTTGCCACGGCGCCGGGTTCTGGCAAGGCCGCACGTTTCTCACGCAGCGCATCAAGAAAACCCGGCAGGAAGGCCGCGATCTCATCGGCGGAATCGAGGCGAACGATGGCATCAAGCCCCGCGTCACGCATGACTGCGGCAGTGTCGCCTGCAGGGTCGGTGAGGCCCAGCACCGGCCGGCCGGCACGCAGGTACTCGTAGATCTTCGCCGGAATCTGTGCGTTGCAGTTGGCGGCTTGCATGATCAGCAATGCATCGGCGCGGCACATTTCGGCCAGCGCTTCACGGTACGGAACGCCGGGGCACAGCTCCAGACATTCCTCGACACCGCATTCCCGCGCAATCGCGCGCATGATGTCGTCGTGCGCTGTAGCGCGAAAGCGCAGGACGAGTTCGCCTGCCTTCAAATGCCCTGCATCGAGAAGGCGACGCAGCGCAACGAACAGCGCACGCGGATCGCGCTCCGAGGGATAAACGATGCCGCTGTGCAGCAGCACCAGTTTGCCGGGGATCAGCGACAGCTTGGTATCTGCACCGACATCTGCACCGGCATCAATGTCTGCGCCGGTGAAGCTTTCCTCGTCGTAGCCGTTCTCGATGACCGTGATGCGCGATTCGGCAGCGGGGTAACGGCGCACGTAGTCGCGTGCCGCACCGGGCGTAGTGAACACGCTGTAACTCGCGCGGCTGAGTGCCGCTTCCTCGATGCGCTGAAAGCTCTGGCGCGTCAGCGGATCGGGTGGATAGTTGGCGTCCGCTTGCACCATCGGATCGCGAAAATCGGCGATCCAGGGTACACCGCTCTTGCGGTGCAACTCGGCGCCGATGATGTGGGCCGTAGCGACCGGGTAGGTCGACCAGATGACATCTGGCTTGTAGCGGCGAATCAGCTCCATGCCATCACGCACACCGGCGAACTTCCAGCTGACCCAGCGGTCCGGCCGGGCCATCCAGCCCACATAGCGCCCCGCGATCGAGAGATGACGCGCGGTGTCGAGAGCAAAAGCGCGACGCACGACGACATCCGGCGGCACCTCAGCCAGCAGATCGTCGCGGGTCTGTTCGTAGGCACGCGGATCGACCGTCAGCACCAGCGGCTCCCAGCCAAATTTCGGCAGATGCTGGACGAAACGCAGCGTGCGCTGGATGCCACTGCTGGCACCCATCGGCGGGAAGTGATACGCGATCATCAGGACACGTCGCATTTGGACTCCACAGCGGATTGCAGCCACTCAAGCGTGGCCGACTCGGCCTCAATGCGGCAGGCAATATCGGAAAAAGTGTGATCCGCGCGCGGGAAATCGCGACGCAGAATGTTGCCCTGCCCAAGAACACCCGCCCAGGGCGCATCGGCGTCCGCACATTCGATGAATTCCTTGGCCGTGTAATCATCGCCACTCAGGATCAGCAGCACCGGGCCGGAAAACTCGCGCAATGCCGATGCCATTCGTGACTGAAAAGGCTGCTGAACCGCGCTACCCTCGCCACCCTCTCCGGCACCGAGCCAGAGGCGGACGCTCTTCAGCAAGCCGCCGAGCGCACCAAGCAGATTCATGTCGCCGCGCAACAACTTACGCCAAAACTCGGCCTGCAAGAGGCGCTGGCCGTAGTAATGCTTGACGTGGGCGCGTGCCAGCGTCGCCTCGGAGCGTACCCAGGGATTCAGCAGGCACAGCCCCGCAACGCGAGCATCCCTGGTCTTCTGCCAATAGAGCAGGGCGACAGACGCCGCATCGCACAAACCCCAGAGGGTGATCCGCTGCAAACCCGGACAGGCACGTTCGAACGCATCAAGGGCCGCCGCAACATCTTCGTCGACATTCTCGAAGCTGCGCAGCGCGCCGCTGCTGTCACCCATGCCACGATAGTCGAAGCGGAACGTTGCAATACCGGCGGCAGCCAGCCGACGTGCCAACAGCACGAATTGCCGATGACTGCCGACGCGGTACTGGGGGCCGCCGACGATGATCAGCACACCGCACGCAACATGCCCGTCAGCCGCTGGACGCGACAAGATGCCGAGCAGGCGTTCGCCGCCGCAATCGAACTCAACGGATGACTCCACGTAATCCGTGCCCCAGACCAGCTGCGTGGCCGCCGTCATGTCGGATTCCCACCTGTCGCGGTAATCGCAGCGACAGTGGCTTCAAGCAGGGCGGTGCTCTCGGCGATTTCTGTCGTCATCCAGAAAGACGGGCCGCTGACAGCCCGCGCATGCACCGCATGCCCTGCCGTTTGCCACTGCTCAATGCGTCGCTGCGAGACCGGCAGCAGCGCGGGTTCAAGCTTGGCCGACATTTCCAGCCACTCAACACGACCGGCCTGCGCTGGCAGCACGAGTTCCGCTCCTTCCAGCCCCGCAGCAAGCGCTGGGGCAAGGCCATAACCGGCGATGTCCACAACCTTGCCCTCTGC
>CAZAOQ010000172.1:0-3164 GCA_964486795.1 uncultured Rhodocyclaceae bacterium | reverse complement strand
CGCCGCCCAGCATTTCACCCGCCGCTTTGAGGCGAAGAAATTGCTGGAGCAACTGCTTTCCGGAAATCACGGGCTGCCAGAAGAGAAAATTTGCGGGCTCCGCGAACTGCGCGGCGGCATCGACGGCCAGGAGGCAACCGGCACGCAGCCCCCAGAACCAGAACGGCGCATCAATATCAGTCCGCGCTTGCAGCCATCCGCGTGCCAGCCGCACATCATCAAGCCAGGATGCCCAGGTGGCCTCGCTAAAGTCGCCGCTACTGTCGCCGCAGCCATGCAGATCGATCTGCAGCACCGCACAACCCGCCGCCGCCAGCGCCCGCGACTGTAATGCCGCCATGCGCCGGGACTTGTTCATCTCTTCGGTGAAGGGATGCAGGTAAAGCAGCGCCGCGCGGGCCGGCCCAGCGTCTGGCGCGTGATAAACGCAGAAGCGCGCACCATCACCATCACCATCACCATCGGCCGCCGGGAGGAAGAAGGCCTCTGAAGCCATTGCGCGAAAAGCAGGCCGACTCAGCTCGCGAGCTTTGCCGTCGCGAAATCGATCAGTGAGCCGACCGTGGCGAAGGTCGCGCCATCGATCTCGTCGTCAGCAACCACCAGACCGAGACGATCTTCCAGTGCGGTGATCAGCGACACCACCGCCATCGAATCCAGCTCGGGAATCGCCCCGAGCAAAGGTGTGTCACGCGTAAAGCTCAATGCACGACCGTTCAGACTGAGAATCTCGTCGAGAATCTCCAGGGTTTCCTTGTTGATATCCACACAGACTCCTGAATGCAAGCGGGTTGAGCATCACTGGCAGCGCACTGCCCGTGGATTTCTATGCCCGCTCCATTCCTTCATGTTTGATGAAATGTTAGGATTATACGTTGGCCAGCTTGCAAAGATATGTCAGTCACACATGCAGGCTTGAATCTGCCCTATATCGATGCCAAGCACATACATGGACTTGATCGCTATGAAACTCAGCATGTCATTCCAGGGCGGCGTTGTATGGAGATACGTGTAGGGTGGGTTAGCGCAGCGTCCTTCAAGAGATTTCCTGTGGTCATAACCCGGTGTCCGTTGTCGGGTTACGCTGCGCTAACCCGACCTACAACTGCACGAACTCTGCCTTGTTGGGTGCCCACGAAATTTTGGTGCTCATTCGGTTTTCCGGAGTAACGGCACGGCAAGCCATCATCACCTGACCAGGCAAACGTAATTAACGAAATCAATGAAATCAAGAGATTCCTCCCGATGAAATGGCAGACCTATCCAATCGATCGCTACAGCGAACACGCGAACGAGTGGAATACGCTGGTGCGGGAGTCCGGCGCCATTCCCTTTCATGAAAGTGACTTTATCGAACCCCTGCTGAAGGAATTTGGCACGGGCCACGAATTGCTGGCGATCTGTCGCGACCACCAGGGCGCCGCACAAGCCGCCGCAATCCTGAATTGCCGTGGCAAGGGCATCTGGGAGACTTTTCAGCCGTCGCAATTCCCGCTGGGGGCATGGATCGCCCGTCCCGGCACTGACTTCCCGTCGCTGCTGAAAGAACTTATCAAAGCACTGCCTGGCGTCGCCATCGGCATCGGCGTGACGCAGATCGATCCGCTGTTACAAGCGCGCCCCGCTGAAACAGCCAGCCTGCAGACGCTCGACTACATCCAGACCGCCTGGGTCGAGATCACAGGCAGCTTCGACGAATACTGGGAAGCGCGCGGCAAGAACCTCAAGCAGAACCTGCGCAAAGCACGCACGAAATTACAGAATGACGGGGTCACCATCCATCTCGAATGTCTGACAGATGCTGCAAGTGTCGCCGCAGCTATCCGTGAATACGGCGTGCTCGAAAGTGCCGGCTGGAAGGCTGAAGGCGGCACGGCGATTCATCCGGATAACGCGCAGGGCCGCTTCTATCGTGCAATGCTGGAAAATTTCTGCCGCCAGGGACGCGCCCGCATCTATCGTTACCACCTCAACGACCATGTGGTCGCCATGGATCTCTGCATCGAAAATGACAGCACCATCGTCATCCTGAAGACGGCCTACGACGAAGCCTACAAGGCTGCCTCACCCGCCTTCCTGATGCGTCAGGACCAATTCCGCGAGTTCTTCGCGGAAGGCCGCCTGAAACGTATCGAGTTCTATGGCAAAGTCATGGAATGGCATACACGCTGGACCGACTCCCAGCGCACGCTTTACCACGTCACGGCCTATCGCTGGTCCCTGCTCCAGACATTGCATACGAAGCTCAAACAGTTGCGCCAGGCACCTGCCGAAACCCGAACCACCGCCGAAACCTGACCACCCAACGACCACCCAACGACCACTCAACAACCACCCAACGCCCCGCCATGACCGACTCGACCCTGCTACCCGACCTGATCTCGCTGAGCGCCGCGCGCGACCCGGCCGCCACAGCGTTGACCTACGGCAAGAATCACCTGAGCTACGACGCGCTCCAGCAGACGGTCAACGGCTTCACCAACGGCATGATCGCGAGCGGGCTGCAACGCGGCGAGCGCGTCGCCATCTACCTTGAAAAGCGCTTCGAAACCGTCGTCGCCAGCTTTGGCGCCACAGCCGCCGGCGGCGTCTTTGTGCCGCTTAATCCGCTGCTGAAGCCGGAACAGCTCGCCTACATCCTGCGCGACTGCAACGTGCGCGTGCTCGTCACCTCAACCGAGCGCCTCGCCCTGCTGACCGAGACGCTGAAAACCTGCCACGACCTGCGCCACGTCGTCATCGTCAATGTCGATGCGGTACTGCCCGAAACGGGCCATGACCACAGTCCGCTCGAATACAGCCGCTGGCAGGATCTCCTGCAAGCACCCGTGCAAGCCGGTCACCGCGTCATCGATACCGACATGGCCGCCATCCTGTACACCTCGGGCAGTACCGGCAAACCCAAGGGGGTCGTGCTTTCGCACCGCAATATGATCGCCGGTGGCAAGAGCGTCGCCAGCTATCTCGGTAACCGTGCCGATGACACACTGCTCGCTGCGCTGCCGCTGTCCTTCGACGCTGGCTTCAGCCAGCTCACCACGGCCTTCCATGCCGGTGCGCGCGTGGTGCTGCTCAACTACCTGCTGCCGCGCGACGTCATCAAAGCACTGCAGAACGAACGTGTCACGGGCCTCACCGCCGTGCCGCCGCTCTACATCCAGCTC
>CAZAOQ010000171.1:0-6204 GCA_964486795.1 uncultured Rhodocyclaceae bacterium | reverse complement strand
GAAAAGTCACCCTTGCCGATCAAGGCTGCACTATCGCGCAGGCGCTCGATGGGGGCGAGGATCAGGCGCTTGCCTGAGATCCAGCTGAAAGTCAGGATGGCGATGGTGATGCCGAGGGCCAGCAGCGTCTGATTGAGAAAAGTACTGATCGCGGCACTGAATGGGTTGGATGTTGCGGTGGCGACCCAGACGTAACCGTAAATGCCCTCTGCTCCTTGCAGGGGCCGTGCTGCGAATGTCCGGTGAACGCCATCGATGCCGGGGGCTTCGAAGGTTGATGGCATTCTGCCGGTGGTGATCAGCCGGAACACGGGGTGCTCGGTAACCGAATGGGCTTGCCAGCGCCTGGGCATCAGGATCGTGCCCTTGGCGTCGACTGCAATAATGTTGGTGTCGGCGGGCGCGGGCAGGGCTGCAAGCGTGCGATCGAGCGAGTCGAGTTTGAGCGCGGCGGCGAGCACGGTTCGGATGATTCCATCGCTGCCTGCCATGCTGCCTGCTGGATCTGGATTGGGGACCAGAATCGTGATCGTGTGTGCGCCGTTACTTGTACTGGTACTGGGATTGCCGATGACAGGGCGCTTGAGGTGCAAAGCCTCCGTGAAGAGTTCCTGGGCGGGTTCGGATTCCGGCGTGGTGGAGACAGGGCTGTCTGCGTCCTTTGTGCAAAGGATTTCTCTTTCGGCAGAATATAAAGTCAGGCGGCCCAGCGCCGGGTTGATCGCAATGGCGTCAGCCAGTATCCGTTCGCAAGCCAGCCGGTCTTTCGGGTTGGCAATCTGTGGGGAGAGAGCGAGCGTTTGCAGTATCTTCTGGTGGGAGGAGAACTGTGATTCGATTTCCTGGGCGGCGAGGGAAACGAGATAGATCGCCTGATGACGATCAGCTTCGAGCCGGTTCTGCGTGTAATGCCAGGTTTGATGGCCGAGCAACCCGAGCACCGGCAGCAGGATCGACACACCCAAGATCAGCATGCGTACGCGCAATCCCAGCGGCCTGCTCAATTTTTTCCCTCAGAATGAACGGTTTCCAGCATCGGTGCAGTATAGCGCGTGGAACGGTACGTCTTGGTATGGGCACCGGGTGGGCAGATCAGGTCAAGTCAGATCAGTTAAACAGTAAATCCGCATCCTTGAATTGAGTATCGACTTCGCTCAGCAAGTGCTTGAAGTCGTTCCAATCCAGACCGAGTCGATTCCATACCACTGTTGAAAGTTTCGGGACGAGCGGCGTTTTTTCATCGGATAGGTTGAGTGCGTGCGACATGACGTCCGCAAGGTGGATGAGACCGGCGAGCGATCGGGCCGTTTGTTCTTCCGGTGCATGATGCCAGGTAATTGCGTCGTGGATCTCAGGGGTAAAGTTCCAGCGCTGCGCGAGTGCAGCACCAACCTGAGTGTGGTCGAAACCGAGCACTGCACGTTCTGCATCGAGCAGCAGGCAGTCGCGCTGCTGGCGGTGGGCAACGACGCGTGCGAAGTGTTGCGGGAAACGCGCGGCGAGAATGAGTTTGCCAATGTCATGCAGCAACCCCGCAGTGTAGGCGCTCTCGGGATTGATATCCACCACGCGGCCAATGCTCCGCGCGCAGAAGGCTGTGCCGACGCTGTGCCGCCAGAAGGCGCGCTGATCATAGCCGGCAGCTTCCAATGCCGCATGCAGCCCATGGAACATGGAGGTGATGGCTGCTGTGGTCACGATGGTATGTACCGCCCGCAGGCCGAGGACCACGATTGCATCGTGTATGGTCGCAACCTTGCGTGGCAATCCATAGAACGAGGAATTGGCGATGCGCAGCGATCTGGCAACCAGCGCCGGGTCCTGTGACAGCATGCGCATCACTACTTCGGGGTCGACGTCGTCGCCTTGCAGATAGTCCATCAATGCCATGACCACCTTCGGCAGTGGCGGCAAATGAGTGAAGTCAGCGATGACGTCGGCCAGGGGGAGCGGGTGGGCAGATTTGTCGGCGATCATGCTGTCTTCTCGAGTCTGTATTCAAGCACTGTCTTGCACAGGGCAAGGTTGACCGGGTCTTCGCCGGATCTCCGAAACATGGCATGCACCTCACGCCGTATGTCTTCGGCGGTTTCCTTGCATGTGGTGGTGGTGCAGTCGACCGGTGACACGATACTGATCTTCTGCACGTGGCATTGCTGGAGTCTGGCGATGTGTGCTGCGCTGAGCGTGGTTGTCTTGGGTAGCAGAATCTGCTCTCCGGTAAGGACGACGTTTTCCGCCAGTACCATGCCAGGGAGGGCTTCATCGAGGGGAATGAACTGAATGGCTGTGGTCATATAATTTCCTTCGGTATCAGCATCAGCAGGCTCCCTGCGGAGCACGAGGTTGATCCCATGCCGTAATTGCGCAGTTTATAAGCCCTGCCGTGGATAATGAGCGACTCCGGGGCTCCCGGTAACTGCTTCAGAGCGATACAAAGCTCCTCAGGCAGGCGCTTGTCGGCTGCGGCCGCCAGCAGTGGCACCCCGTTGGCGAACAGAGCATCGGCAGCCTCATTGGTAAATGCGATCATGTCGTCGGTGTCGATGCCGATGATCGGGCAGGGTAGTGTCTGCAATATCTCGCGGGTCACGCCAAGTGCGGTTTCGTTGCGCTGGATCAGTGTTTCCTTTGCAGCCAGATGTTTTTTGAGCTGCTGGTTTAACTGGGTGAGTTCATTGTTTGCCGACGTGACATTGCGTTGCAATTGGCGGCTTTCATCTGCCATGTCACGGTGCTGAAATGCTTCGCTGATGGTGGCCTGCAGACTTTGATCCCAAGGCTTTGCCAAGAAGCGGAAGATCACGGCTTCGGCGAGAGTATCCGTGCGCTCCTGCGATGAAATGCCGTCATTCTCTAATAGACGTACGGTGTCAGGATACAGCGCCTTGCTGCGGGTCAGGAAAGCAATGCCGTTCATGTCTTTCGCATTGTTGCCGGCGATCACGACATCGATTTGTTTGCCGGCGAGCAGTTCAAAGCCTTGCGCTGCGCTGGTCGCCGAATGCAGCGAATGCAGCGTAGGGTCGAGCTGCTGCAGGAGCAGGTCGGCGAGCTCGTCGCTGCAGCCGACCAGCAGCAGGTGGCGAATACCTGCGTGCTCTGGCCGGAGCAGGTTGATGGCGAGTCTTCGGTCTTCGCGCAACATCGTCGTGACGTCGGCGACCGGGAGCGGACGGCTGAAGTAATACCCCTGCATGATGTCGCACTGATTGGCGATCAGCAGACTTAGCTGGCCCTCTGTCTCGACGCCTTCGGCCACAACCTGAAGGTTGAAACTGTGGGCCAGGGTGATGATGGCGCGGGTGATCGAAACGTCGTTGGGGTCGGCTGTGATGTCCTGCACAAAAGCACGGTCGACCTTGAGCGAGTCAAGTGGAAAGCGTTTGAGATAGGCAAGACTGGAATAGCCGGTACCGAAGTCGTCCACTGAGATCGTGACGCCCATCTGTTTAAGCTGGCGCAGGGTGGCGATGATGCCCTCCGCATCGCGCATCAGGTAGCTTTCGGTCAGCTCCAGTTCGAGATATTCCGGGGCGAGTTCGTGAGCCTTCAGTGCGTTCTCTACCGTTTCGCAGAGACTCTGGTTCATCTGCTTTCCGGAGACGTTCACGGCAACGCTGAGTGAGCCCAGGCCGACATCCTGCCAGGCTTTGGCCTGGGCGCAGGCGGTATTTAATACCCAGGCACCCACCGGAACAATCAATCCCGTTTCTTCGAGCAGGGGTATGAAGTCGGCTGGTGAAACCAAGCCACGGGTCGAATGTTTCCAGCGCAACAGCGCTTCGAAGCCGACGATCTTGCCCGTGACGCAACTCACCTTGGGTTGGTAGAAGAGGAGAAATTCGTCGTTGTCGATCGCGTGGCGCAGGTCGCGATCCATCTTCATCGCTTCCATCGCATTGGCATTCATTTCCGCGGTGAAGAACTGGAAATTGTTACGCCCAAGTTCCTTCGCGCGGTACATCGCTGCATCCGCATTACGCTGCAGCGTGTCGGGATCATCGCCGTCGGCCGGGAACAGCGTGATGCCAATGCTCGCCGAGATGAAGAGCTCGTTGCCCTCGATCAAAAATGCCGAGCCCAGTGACTGGATGACCCGTTCGGCCACCTGGGTGCTGTCTTGCTGGTCACCGAGTTCGGGGAGGATCAGTGCGAACTCGTCGCCGCCAAGGCGGCTGACAGCGTCGGTGTCGCGCACGCACGCCTTGAGGCGCTTGGCCACTTCCAGTAGCAGCTGGTCGCCGATCTGGTGGCCCAGCGATTCGTTGATGGCTTTGAAACGGTCGAGATCGAGGAAGCAGACCGCTACGCTGGTGTGATTGCGCCGCGCCATGGCAATTGCATTCGTCAGCCGGTCGTGGAACAACAGCCGGTTGGGGAGCATGGTCAGGCTGTCATAATGAGAGAGCTGAAGCATGCGCTGCTCGGTGAGCATTGTTTCGGTGATCTCGACGTGCATCATCACCGCACCGCGCTTCGACTGCGTGTGGAGCGGGGCAATGGTGACGCGGTACCAGCGCTTCTCCTCACCGGACTGGATCGGGTAGATACGTGTGACCGGGCTGTAACCGCCGGCGAGAACGCCGCGTACTTCGGCCGCGAAGAGCTTAGTGTCGCTTGCCCGTTCGCCATGCTGGCGCTTCAGGATGGTGTCGAGGATGTCTAGATAGTTAGTGCCGACGGCGTTCTGGACAAGGCCGGCTTCGGTGGCGAGTGCCTGCCAAGAGGCGTTGACTTCGACGAAACGGCCTTCTTCATCGAGCAGGGCAATGTTTGCGGGTAATGCGTCGAGAATGTGGCGCTGCACTTCGGCACGGTGCTGCTGTTCAAGCAAGGCCGTGCGCAGCGCCTCGCGTTGTTCGATGAAGCTGGTGATGTCGCTGGCGACGCCGCCGATGCTTTGCACGTGGGCGGCCGAGTCAAGGATCGGGAAGGTCGTCAGGTGTAGCCAGCGAATGCTCCCATCGGGCCGCAGGACGCGGAACTCTTGTTCGAGTCCCCCCATCCTGGCGTGACTGCGAGCTTGTCTCATGCGTGCCTGATCGTCGGGGTGAACGTGACGCAGCCAGTCCATGCGGTCATCGAGCAGGTCCTGCACGCGCCGTCCCCAGATCCTTTCATACGCCTGGCTGACGAAGGTCATGCGGCCTTCTTCAATATCCAGAACCCAGACACATTCTGGAATAGTCTCGGTCAAACGACGGAAGCGGTTGACCGCATTGATCTGCGCTTCCATGGCCTCTTTGGCGACTTGCCTGGCCAGATGACGCTGGCGGCGCGTCTCGGCGGCGAGCAGTTCGCGCTGGACGGCAAGAATCAGCCGCTTCGGGTGGGTTCCGATGTCGACAAAATCGTTGATGCCAGCGCGCATCGCGGCGATGGCTACATCGTCGCCGACGCCGTTGGCAGTGATGATAAATGGCAGGTCGGGGAGCCGTTCCCGAACGATCCTGAATGCATCGAAGGCATCGAGTGACGTCTGGGCATGATTGGCGATCACGACGTCCCAGTGTTCGCCGGTCAGGGATTGCCGCAGTTCGTCGGCAGTTGCAACGCGGATGCAGTGGGTTTCGAAGCCACCCGCTTCTAGAATTTCGCACAATTGGACGAAAGCGCTTTCGGCGTATTCCACAATGATGGTGTCGAGCCGAACCTTGTGCCCGGAACTGACGTCATTGGTTCTGGCAGCTAATGCTGGCGAATGATCGCTCGGCGTGCGGGGAGGGGCTTCCATCATTTCAACAGATTCGGTAGGCGAATCAGCGAGTCCTGTGCAAATGCGGCATGTTGGAACCTCTTAGAATCGGCCAATATGAGGCCAAGCCATCGTCGACGCATAATACACAATACACAGCGAAAAGAGTCCCTCCAGCAAAGCTCTTGGCGGTGGCAAATCGTGTGATCACCTTGTCGTGATGTGTATGGGATCGTGCCTGCCATCTTTGGGTCTTTGGATCTGTGGCAGTCATCAACGGTCCGCGTGTATAGTGAGCAGCCAGGACGCGCGGCACGATCTAGCAGGGTTGCTGCCGCACCAGTTCGTTGCAGGTTCGGTACATGCCGAGCCGTTTCTCAGTCCGACAAGATGTGATTCGATGACGAAGACAATCGGCCGTTTCGAAGTGTTGCGTGAGCTTGGTCGGGGCGCGCAAAGCGTCGTCTACCTCTGCAACGATCCGCATCTTCAGCGCGAAGTCGCGA
>CAZAOQ010000170.1:0-6216 GCA_964486795.1 uncultured Rhodocyclaceae bacterium | reverse complement strand
AGCCTTTACACGAACAATCGCCTTAAGCATACGTGGATAGGCTGCACGCTTACGATGATTCGAATATAAGCGGTTGATTATAGCCATCGTGCGACGCGATGAATGCATCAAGCAGCAGCGTTGGGCTATCCGTCAGAGCAGACCTGACAGCCAGATCAGCAGACCTCGCGGATCCTTGGTCAGAGCCACAGAAACGATATAGCCGAACACGAGCAAGGCCATCAGCCAGGCGAGCAGCCGCACGCGCTTGGTACGACCGGCCTTCAAGGCGATTGAACCGAGGATGATGTAGAAGACCAGGCCGAAGACCTTGGCCGTCACCCATCCCTCAACAAACGGATATTGTTCACTCATCACCACCAGAGCAATCGCCGCAGCCAGCAACAGGCTGTCGTTAACGTGCGGAACGATCCGGATCATTCGTCGCTGTTGCAGCGGTGAATCGAGCAGCATCAGAATCCCACGCAGAAAAAATCCCAGCCCACTGATTACGACGCATGTCACATGCAAGTGCTTGATTGCAAGATACAGGTTCATCCCCTAGCCACCTCCGCCACCTCTGCCCGCAGGCCGAAGCCAGGCCAATTTATGCTATGTTT
The DNA here is from genome assembly GCA_964486795.1 of uncultured Rhodocyclaceae bacterium. GTDB lineage: Bacteria > Pseudomonadota > Gammaproteobacteria > Burkholderiales > Rhodocyclaceae > Sterolibacterium. The sequence goes on along the minus strand of CAZAOQ010000170.1, from coordinate 5,617 downwards.
CCGCTTCACAGGAAATCCTCATGCCGACCGTTAAACACGAATCCCACGATATCACGCAGATTCTCGCGCGCCTGCCGCTCTTCGTCGAACTTTCTCCCGAACAACTCGCTCCGATCGCCGTCGGCACCCGCGAAAAACGCCTTCAAAAGGGTGAAATTCTGTTCCAGAAAGGCGATGCTCCGCGCGGCTTCTATGTCATCGTCTTTGGCCAGATCAAGCTGGCCTTCCCTTCAGCTCAGGGCAACGAAAAGGTCATCAATATTCTTGGCCCCCGGCAAAGTTTCGGTGAGGCCGCAATGTTCATGGATCGTCCCTACCCCGTCTTCGCAGAGTCACTGTCAGATACCCTGCTCCTGCATATTGCGCGAAGTGCCGTGATCGACCTGCTGGAGAAAGACACCTCCTTCGCCCGCCGCATGCTTGCGGGTCTGTCGATGCGACTCCACTCTCTCGTGACAGATGTCGAATCCTATTCATTGCGCTCAACCACCCAGCGCGTCATCGGTTTTCTGCTCCAGCACGGTGAGGAAGAAGGCCAAGGCGAAAATGAGATCACGCTGGCACTGCCGACATCAAAGCAAGTCATTGCATCACGCCTGAGCCTGACGCCCGAAACACTCTCGCGGATATTCCACGATCTCGCCGAATCCGGCCTGATTACGGTGCAAGGCAAGCAGATCACAATCCACGACGTTCGCCGCCTGCGTCAGTTCGATCTCTGATCGAAAGCGGGAGGTGGGCACTCTCGCGCCGAGATTGTCATCACCTGATTAGCCACAAGGATAAAACCGGCATTTCGGCGCTGCCCAACAGGACAGAACCCGTGCAGTTGCAGTTCCCGACGTTCCCGACGCTCCTGACATTCCTGAAACACCGCAACGTCGGGTTACGCCCTGCGGGCTCTCAAGTCAATCGCATTAAGTTGTTGATATTTATAGAACACAATTCGCAGGCGATTGACCTTTGGGACGATTTTTGGCCGCGGCCCAATTACTTCGCTAACCCGACCTACGGAGACTACGGAGACTGGCTGAACATTGTGGTTAATCAGGTCACACGTTGAGCGCGAGCGTCTTTGCCCGAAAACTCTGGTAAAGCTTTACAGCCCTGACAAGATTCCACTCCAGCCACAGCATAGACGCCGCCACGGCCAAACCGGCCGGGTGCGCAAGTACTGGCCAGACCACTGCAGCCAATAGTAGCCCGAATGCGACCACATGGACGACGAATTGACCGCGCATCATGCGTTCAGGAATCATCTGCTTCATGTTCGGCGGAACGCTCTTCATGTTGCCAAGGTTCTGCAAGTGCAGCCAGATCACGAAGGGAACAATCTTGTAGAGCATGCCGTTGATGGCAGCAACAAACACACCCCAAACTAAAATCACTCCCAGCCACAACGTCGCACGTGGATGCAGGCCCAGCTCCGGAAAAGCCAGCAAGACCAGCCATGAGATCGGAAGCGCCAGCAGGGAGAGCATTGCCCCGCGCCAAAAGTGAAACGTTACATCGGTCACTTTTCTGCGCCGCTGCTTCTGCAATTTCAGGGTGACGCCTGCATAGATTGCAGCAACCACAAACCCCAACAGCAGGATGACATCCTGCCCGTGCCCCCAAGCTGCCTCGGCGCCGCTCAGCTGGAGCGACCAGGTCATCAGGAGCAGGAGGAGCACGACGGGCAACCAGCGGCTGATGCGGACAGGATATTGTGGCGTGAGCTGGAACATTGGCACGACGAGATAAGACACACCGATGACCAGCATCAAGGCCCATCCACCCAGCCCCCAGGCGGCATGGACGTTGACGACGCTAATGAGTGTCCAGCCAGCCCAATCCGGGAAGCCCAACTGCCAACCTAGGAACACCGCCAGAAACAGCCCCAGTACAAGAGTAAGCACCAGGCCCACTAAGGCCATCCGCAGCGCACGGATGGTCGGGCTCTTTGCTGGCGTTTGTACGACTGCGCGGCCAACCGCCGCGACGAATAGCGTCAATCCGATCGCCAACAATGGCACAGCATACTGAAAGAACTCTGGCCGCCGGGTGGCGAAACCGGCAACGAGCGAGATGCCCCCCAGGGTGATCGACGGGTACGCCAGGTTTGCAACAAAGCGCGGGCGCCAGACGTTGCCGCCCGCGGCGACGGGGACGAATTGCAGCAACGCACCACACATGGCCTGCAACATGAATCCAACCGAAAACAGATGGGTCAGCGCGAGGACTTCAGCACTCCAGCGAGACACCCAAGCATCGCCACCTTGCCACGCAAGCCACAAGCCCGCCGCGACCCCAAATAGCGGTGCAGTGAGAAAGAATCGGAAGGGGACGCTGATCGGCGGTGCCTGATCAAATGACAGATTCGGGTGCATCGTCGGATGTTCAATTCATCAGGCAGGTACCGACCCAAACCGCCAGATCAGGCCTTGCGGATGCGGATCTCGTTCGTACCGTCCGGCTTGAATTCGGCCACATAACGATAGCCGTTGCGTATGAGGATCGAATACAGCGGGTGCGGCTCTACATTGAGCAGAAGCACGAGCTCCTGCTCCGGTTGCAGTTCATCCAGTGCCGCCAAAGTCCGCTCGAGCGGCTCGGGTGGCTGCAGCTCGCGGCCGTCGATAATTAGAGGGGCGACCGACATTTGGCTTCTTCCAGACGTTGAATCAATTCGGCTCCGAGCACATCAATCTGGCCAGCCAGTGTCTGATCGCACATCGGATAAAGAATGTTTTCTTCCTTCATATTGTGCTGCTGCATCAAAATCAGCAAGGTCTCGGCCGCACCGCCAAAAGCATCTGCATCACGGACTGCGAGGGCTGCATTCATCTGCGCGACCAATTGGCGCATTTGTTCATGTTCCGTGCGCATGACCTGCGTTGGCCCCTGCCGTATGCCCGTGGCATTCTCAAATGCAGGGAAGAGGAGGCTTTCTTCCGCAACAAGATGCGCCAGGATTTCAGCCGAGAAATTCCCTTGAGATGTCTCGCAGGCGACCCAATCCCCCTTATGCGCGGCCTCTTCGGCGGCGGAGAAAAGGTCATCGCAGTGTGTGTGATGTGGTGGCAGAATCTGGCGAATCTCAGGCATGGCTGTCTCGCTCCAATGGAAACTTTTATCATTCTATGAGATATCCACAACCGCAGCCTTGACGGTTGTCAAGATTCCCGCAGAACACCACATGCCATCGTTGTGACGTTCTGCGGCAAGTCTTCCGGAAGGGTGCTCAGGACTCCAGAACGTAACTCCCCGGCGCATCACCGAGTGAGGGGTACTCTGCGGTCGCAGTCGGCCCCGCCTTCACCAACTTGCCTGCTTGAGGCTTCAGCCATTCCATCCAGTCCTCCCACCATGAACCCTTCCGGTGCTCGGCACGCTCGTGCCACGTCTCCGGTGTGTCATGGCGCTCGACGCAGCCAACCCAGAACTCCCGCTTGGGTGGATTGACGGGCGGATTGACGATCCCGAGAATATGACCGGAGCTTGAAAGCACATTGCGCTTCGGCCCTGAAACGAAATTGTTCGCACGGAAAGTCTGACGCCACGGGGCAATGTGGTCGTCAGCAGCGCCCACGGAGTAGATAGGCTGGCTGATTTGTTCGAGGTCGATCTTCTCGCCCGCAATCGTCAGCGCATCCTTCTTGATCAGGTTGTTATTGAGGTAGAACTCGCGCAAGTACCACTCGTGCATCGCCGCCGGCATGCGCGTCGTGTCCATATTCCAATACAACACGTCGAATGGCGGCGGCGTTTCACCGTAGAGCCAACCGTGTACGACATAGTGCCAGATAAGACTATTCGAACGCAGGATACGGAATGCGGCCGACATTTCCTTGCCGTCGAGGAAGCCCTTGCCCGCCATACTCTTCGACAGCCACTGGATGGTGCTTTCGTCGAGGAATATTTCGATGTCGCCCGGCTTGTGATAATCGACCAGCGCGGTCAGCAGGGTCACGCTCGAAACCGGCACATCCTTGGCGGCATAGTGTCGATTGGCCCAGGCCATGTACGTCGTCAGCGCTGCGCCACCGATACAGTACCCCACGGCATTGACCTTCGACGAGCCGCTGATATCACGCGCAACCTGGATGATTTTATCGATGCCATCGGTCAGGTAATCATCGAAAACCACATCACTCATGCTTTCGTCTGGATTCTTCCAACTCGTGATGAATACGCTGAAGCCCTGATCGAGCAGATACTTGACCATGCTCTTCGCCGGGGTCATGTCGAGAATGTAGTGCTTGTTGATCCACGCAGTCACAATGACCACCGGCTTCTCGAAATTCTTCTCGACCGTCGGCGTGTAATGAAGCACCTCCAGCAGGCGGTTACGGAACACCACCTTTCCGGCGGTCGTCGCCAGATTTTTGCCAACCTGGAAGTCGCTGGGGTTGGTCATGCGCACGGTGCCCGCCTCAAGGTCATCGAGAAAAATACGCGAGCCCCGTACAAGGCTTTGACCGTTACTTTCGACCGCCTTGCGAATTGCGACCGGGTTCGTCCAGAAAAAATTAGTCGGCGCCATCATGTTTAAGCATTCGCGCCACCAGAACGCCGCACGACGCCGCTCTCTGTTCGCCAATCCCGGTGTTTCATAGATCATATCCTGAGTCTGGCGCGTGAATAGCAAGTACCATTGTTTCGCGATGCTCCAAGTCGCCTTACTATGCCAGTCGGGATCACTGAAACGCTGGTCGTCCGCATGCGGCCGCACAATTTCATCAGACTGCTGGCCGAGCAACCGCTGCCACGAGTGCCACTGCAAGGCCAGCACATCTGTCGAGAACTTGGTCATCGATTCCCCAAGTTCCTGTGGATGCAACATCCACGCGGCGTGTGCATGCATGAGCGGCGTCATCATGCCAATCGGGTCGACCTTGTTCGCGACCTTCTCGTTCATGGCACGCAAGACCTCCTGCGGGGTCAATGGTGTTTTGGCATGGTCGGGCGAGTGGTCAGGCGTCTTGATGGTGGTCATAGCTAAACAACTCCTTGAAAAAGTTCTGCCGATCAATTGGTCAGCCAGCCCCGCCATGCTCAGTACTTTCGCAGCACCGCAAAATCTATGACAGGAAGTCTATAATTTGCCATTTTACATCACACGCGACGGGGTCCACCATGTTCAAACATATCCTGGTTCCTACAGATGGCTCAGAATTGTCCAACGCGGCCGTCAAGCGTGCCGTGACCTTCGCCCGTGAGGCCGGAGCGAAAATTACCTTCTTCTTCGCAAAACCCGATTACCCAATCGCCTTCTACGGTGAAGGCGCACTGATCGACCCATCAACTCCCGAGAAATTCGCTGAGATGGCTGATGCCCAGGCTGCCACCATTCTTGGCACGGCAGCCCTTCTGGCGAATGAGGCAGGTGTTACCAACAATACGGCTTCTAGCATCAACGACATCACTTATGCCGCGATTATTGATGCCGCCAACAATGCCGGATGCGACCTGATTTTCATGGCATCCCACGGAAGAAAAGGAATCAGCGGGTTCCTGCTTGGCAGCGAAACCCATAAGGTTCTGACCCATTCCAAGATACCCGTACTCGTTTGGCGTTGAGGCATGAATCAAATGCCGTCACAGTAATCAACAGAGGGACGGCAGGAAAATTCCC
>CAZAOQ010000169.1:0-6236 GCA_964486795.1 uncultured Rhodocyclaceae bacterium | reverse complement strand
AGTACGGCCACCGGCAATAGCGAAGGACTTCGCCTATTCCGGGTAGTTTGCGCTGGGAGAACTGTTACCATGCGCGCCTTCAAAGCCACATTCCAAACCTCACACTCGCCCGAGGCCTTGCTCATGCCTTCCCAGCCCGAACTCAAATACCTCACTGCCAACGGCATCCGTTTCGCCTATCACGAGGCCGGCAGCGGGCCGCTGGTGCTGTGCCTGCATGGTTTTCCCGATACGGCACAGGGCTTCCTGCCCCTCCTGTCCGCGCTTGCCGCCGCCGGCTATCGCGCGGTGGCGCCCTATATGCGCGGCTATGCCCCGAGCAGTCTGGCGCCGGATGGCGACTATTCTGTACCGGCTTTGGGGCACGATGTGCTGGCGCTGATCGAGGCGCTTGGCGAAAAGGATGCGGCGTTGGTCGGCCATGACTGGGGCGCTTACGCGGCTTATTGCGCGGCCAATCTCGACACCACACACACGCGCATCCGTCAGCTGGTGCTGATGAGTGTGCCGCATATCGGCGGCGCGGTGCAGTCGCTGAAGCAGTTGCGCCGTTCCTGGTACATCTGGTTTTTTCAACTCTCCGGCCTGCCCGAGCGGCGCGTGGCACGCGACAACTTCGCCTTCATCGAAGGCCTTTACCGCGCCTGGTCGCCCGGCTGGGTGTTGAGCGAGGCCGAACTGCGCCCGGTGAAGCAGGCACTCACTGCACCGGGTGGGCTTGCGGCGGCGATCGGCTACTATCGTGCGATGTTCCGCAATTCGAGCCGGCAGAGCTGGGCGCTACTGAGTGCCAAGACGTCACCGCCGACGCTGATGCTGTCCGGCGCCGTCGATGGCGCGGTCGGCCCCGAGGTGTTCGGGCGTAGTCAGAAAGCCTTCACAGGGCCGTTCGAATTCCGTCTGCTGCCGGGTGTCGGCCACTTTCCGCACCGCGAGGCGCCGGCCGTGGTGACACCGCTGATCCTCGATTTTCTGTCAGCAAGCCACAAACGTTAGTAATGACTCACTGAGGTTGTCAGCTTCTTTTTAACTGGCCACCTGATACCCGGATGATGCCGGCGAGGTCGCGCTGCTGTTCGATGGCGCTGAAGCCGCTGGCTTCGAGCAAGGCGCGCATGGCCTCGGCCTGGTCGTAGCCGTGTTCGAACAGCAGCCAGCCACCGGGCAGCAGATGGGTCGGCGCGGCGGCGATGATGCATCGGATAGCGTCGAGACCATCGGCACCGCTGGCCAGGGCGGTGGGCGGCTCGAAGCGCAGATCGCCCTGACTGAGGTGCGGATCGGTCGCGGGGATGTAGGGCGGGTTGCTGACGATCAGGTGAAAACGCTCCGCACCCAGGGCATCGCACCAGTCACTTTGCAGGCAGCGCAGGGGCGCGCCGAGAGTGGTGGCGTTTTGCTGCGTGATGGCCAGTGCGGCGGTCGAGGCATCAAGGGCGGTGACCGTCGCATCGGGCCGTTCAAGCGCCAGACTGATGGCGATGCAACCGCTGCCGCAGCCGAGATCGAGGATGCGCGGCGCGGCGATGCCGGCCACTTTGACCATGCCTTGTTCAACGAGTAGTTCGGTTTCCGGACGGGGAATCAGCACGCCGGGGCCGACGACGAAATCGCGGCCATAAAACTCGCGCCGACCGATAAGGTAGGCGATCGGTTCGCCCGCTTCACGGCGTGCGACGAGGTCGCGGTAAGCCGTCTGCGCGGCCGTATCGAGCGAGCGTTCAGGGTAGGCGACGAGGGTACTGGCGCTCAGTCCAGTGACATGCTGGAGCAACAGACGGGCTTCCAGACGGCCAATCTGCTGCCGTGCAGCCTCAAGAGAAGATCCAATATCCACGCCATTCTCCGTCAACGTGAGTACCTACTCATTTATCTGGCTATTCGCCGTCTGCAAGTGCCGCGAGCAACTCAGCCTGGTGCTCGGCGGTCAGTGCGGCGATGAGTTCGTCGAGGTCACCGCCGGTGATGGCGTCGATCTTGTAGAGCGTGAGGTTGATGCGATGATCGGTGACACGGCCCTGCGGGAAGTTGTAGGTGCGGATGCGCTCGGAGCGGTCACCGCTGCCGATCAGACTCTTGCGCGTCGAGGCGATCTTCGCGGCCTGCTCACGTTCCTGCTTGTCCTTGATGCGCGCTGCCAGTACGGCCATGGCCTGTGCCTTGTTGCGGTGCTGCGAGCGGTCGTCCTGGCATTCGACGACGATGCCGGTGGGCAGATGGGTGATGCGCACAGCCGAATCGGTCTTGTTGATATGCTGGCCGCCGGCACCGGAGGCGCGAAAGGTGTCGATACGCAACTCGGACGGATTGATGTTAACTTCGGCCAGTGCGTCGGCTTCAGGCAGCACGGCCACGGTGCAGGCCGAGGTGTGGATACGCCCTTGCGTTTCGGTGGCCGGCACACGCTGCACGCGATGGCCGCCGGATTCGAACTAGAGCTTTGAATACGCGCCGTTGCCGATGATTCGGGCAATGACTTCGCGGTAGCCAACGAGTTCCGATTCGCTGGCCGAGATGATCTCAACCTGCCAACGGCTCCGCTCGGCATAGCGGCTATACATGCGGAACAGGTCGCCGGCGAACAGAGCCGATTCATCACCGCCCGTCCCGGCACGGATTTCCAGGAACAGGTTGCGCTGGTCGTTCGGGTCGCTTGGCAGCAGGGCCTTCTGCAAGTCATCTTCAACGCGGGCAATGGCCTCACGGCAGCGCGGAACTTCATCCTCGGCCAGCGCCTTCATTTCGGGATCGGCGAGCATTGCGCTGGCTTCGCGCAATTCGTCCTCCAGCTTGCGATAGGCGTTGTAGAGTGCGACCACCTCGCCGATCTCGGCATGTTCGCGTGAAAGCTTGCGGTATTGGTCGATATCGCGCGTCGCATTCTCGGCACCGAGCAGGCGATCCAGCTCGATAAGACGGTCGGCGAGTTGTTCCAGTTTGTGGCGGATGCTCGGTTTCATGGGCAGGGATAATGCAAACAGGGTCGGGCGCCCGACCGCGAAAGTCGGCGCAGCGTCAGTCAGAAGAGCTATTCGCCGGGATGCAGGTGGTAGATGCGCGACAGTAGTTTCGCCAACGCGTTGCGCTCTTCGCCCTCGGCCTGGTTGAGGGCGTGAGTCGGGGCGTGCAGCAGCTTGTTGGTTAGTCCATGCGACAGTGCTTCCAGGACCTGGGCAGGGGCATCACCACGCGCCAGCAGCTTGAGGGCATGCTCCAGCTCATGGCGACGGGTGCGATCAGCGGTGTCGCGCAGGGCGCGGATGGTCGGCACAGATTCGCGCGCCTCCATCCAGTGCAGGAAGTTGGCGACGCGTGCGTCGATGATGCCTTCGGCCTCGACTACGGCCGTCTGGCGCGACTCGACGCCGTCCTCGACGATCTTGCCGAGGTCATCAAGCGTGTAGAGAAAGACATCGCCAAGCTCACCGATTTCGCGCTCGATGTCACGCGGCACAGCCAGATCGACCATCACCATCGGGCGGTGACGACGCACCTTGAGCGCGCGCTCAACCATCCCCAAACCGATGATGGGCAACGGACTCGCCGTGCAGGAGACGACGATATCAAAGTCGGCGAGCCGCAGCGGCAGTTCGTCGAGACGCATGAATTCAGCATTAAAACGCCCGGCGAGTGCAGCCGCGCGCTCGGTCGTGCGGTTGGCGATGGCGATGTGCTTCGGTTGATAGCCGGCGAAATGTGCGGCACAGAGTTCAATCATCTCGCCGGAGCCGATGAACAGCACTTTCTGGTCGGCTATATTCTCGAATATCCGCGCCGACAGATGCACGGATGCCGCAGCCATGGAAACAATGTTGGCACCGATCGCAGTCGTCGAGCGTACTTCCTTGGCGACCGAAAACGTTCGGTGGAACAGTTTGCCCAGCAGGGTGCCCAGCGTGCCCGCTTCTTCGGCAGCGCGCGCGGCCTGCTTCATCTGGCCGAGAATTTGTGGCTCGCCAAGCACCATCGAATCAAGTCCGCTGGCGACACGGAACATGTGGCGCACGGTATCGCGCTGCGGGAAAGTGTACAGATAAGGGTTAATCTTCTCGACCGGCAGCGCGTGATAGCGCGCCAGCCAGTCGGCTGCCAGCGTCACGTCACCCGGCTGCTCGGCGACACAATAGAGTTCGGTGCGATTACAGGTCGACAGGATCGCCGCCTCGCGCAAGGACTTCTCGCGCACCAGCTCACCGAGCGCCTGCGGCAGTCGTTCCGGCTGGAACGCCACCTGCTCGCGCACGTCGAGCGGCGCGGTGCGGTGATTGATGCCAAGAGCGAACAACTGCATGGGCCTGGGCGAAACGGTTCCGGTAAAAACTGCTGAAAAATACTTGAAAATTATAGCATTGGCCGGCAAATGAGCCGGACGCCCGCGTCACTCGACACGGCGAGATGAATGACAGCCCAACGTGGATTGGCTATGCTTGCGCTTTTACTTTAGGCAGATGCGCCCATGTGCAACTTCTCATGCAACTCATCCTGATTAGCGGCCTGTCCGGCTCCGGTAAAAGTATCGCCCTGAATGTGCTGGAAGATGCAGGCTATTTCTGCGTCGACAATCTGCCTTCGCCCCTCCTGTTACCTCTCGTTGAACAACTGCGCAGCGAGGGCTGTAACCGCGTCGCTGTGGCAATGGACATGCGGGCCGGGCCGAGCATTGCCTGCGTACCGCAGCAAATTGTCGAACTGGGCAATCACGATGTCGACACACGCTTCATTTTCCTCGATGCGCGCGACGACGTGCTGATCCAGCGCTTTTCCGAGACGCGCCGTCGCCATCCGCTCGGCGATGCCACCACGACGCTGGCCGAAGCCATCGCCCTTGAGCGCGAAGGGCTGGAGGAACTCGCCGCACTCGGCCATCACATCGATACCAGCAATCTGCGTCCCAATGTGTTGCGCGCCTTCGTGCGCGACTTCGCTGCGCTCAATCATCATAGCGAAACCGGCCAGACGAGTCGCGAGCCACAATTGACGCTGCTTTTCGAGTCCTTCGGCTTCAAATACGGCCTGCCGCTTGATGCCGATCTCGTCTTTGATGTGCGCTGCCTGCCAAATCCGCACTACGACCCGCAACTGCGACCGCTCGATGGGCGTGACGCACCAGTAATTAACTTCCTCGAAGCGCAGCCCGAAGTCATGCGTATGCTGGGTGACATCCACCGCTTCGTCGCCGACTGGCTGCCCAGCTATCTGAACGATTCGCGCTCCTATCTGACTGTCGCCATCGGCTGCACCGGCGGCCAGCATCGCTCGGTGTATCTCGCTGAGCGCCTCGCCGCCGACTTCAAGGATGCCGCTCATGTGCTGGTGCGCCACCGCGCCATGACGCCAAAATAACGGCAAAATGAATACTCATTTGCGCTTGCTGAAGCCCGGCGACTGGCTGGTGCTGATACTCGGCGCAGCGCTCTGCGCAGTTCTGCTGCCGCTACTCTGGCGTGGCGGCGCAGCGCAGAAGGCGGTCATCCGAAGTAACGGTCAGGTGGTTGCGGAACTCGGCCTGAATACCGCACGCCGCTTCGAAGTCGCCGGCCCGCTCGGCACCACCATCATCGAGATACAACCCGGTCGCGCCCGCGTACTGGCCGACCCCGGCCCGCGCCAGTACTGCGTACATCAGGGTTGGCTGACGCATGCCAACGCCATCGCCATCTGCGCGCCAAATCGCGTCAGCCTGGCTTTGATCGGCCGCGAGCAAGCCTACGACACGCTGAATTATTAAGAGAACGAGTAAAAGGCAGAATAAAAAAGCGCGGAGGTCTCGATGTCGTCGAGAACTCCGCGCTTCTTTTTGTAAGGTCCCCCGCTTGTGCCGCCAGGCCGGCATCCTGAACCTAAGTTCAGTGCGACCAACGTCCAGTCACTTCAGGTGCGTTCAAGGTACTACTTGAACGCTCACAACAGCGACGTTGCGGTTGCTGGCCAGATGCAAGAGTATTGGTTCAAGGAATCTATGACCTTAGCGAACACCGCAGGGGATTACTGCGAGCGTACCTGAAGGCGGGAACTGATGTCTAGAGCAGGCTTTCCTGCTGCGCCATCACTGCATCCAAGCGCGCTACCATGGAATCGATTCTACGCGCTATTTCCGGACTGTCAAACCTAGTTGGCGGGTTGTTTGCAGCACTCTCGGTAGTCTCTGTGGGAACCACCGGACCAGGCTCGGCGCCACCCTTGCTGAGCAGTTCGTGAGCGAGGTTCAGCGCCGTCATCACCGCCAGACGCTCACC
>CAZAOQ010000168.1:2865-6244 GCA_964486795.1 uncultured Rhodocyclaceae bacterium | reverse complement strand
GAGCGTGTCGGCCTCGGCGCCTTCGGTGTCAAGGCCACCGCCGCGTTCCAGAATGTCCTCGCCTGGTCCAAGGCTCCCGACGCTAATGGTCGTCGCGCCGTCGACGAACCTTGGGTGCGTCGCGCCCTGGCCGAGTCTTACACCCAGATCGAAGCGATGCGCCTGCTCAACTATCGCCTCTCTTCCGACATCACCGCCGGCCGTATGGATGTGGGTCTGGCATCAGCGTCGAAGGTGTATGGCTCCGAGACCATGATCGCCGTATTCCGCCGTCTGCTGGAAATCGTTGGCATGGGCGGCTTGTATCGCCTCGGTAGTCCGGCAGCCGAGCTGAAGGCTCTGCTCGAAGAGGAATACCGTGCGGCGACGATCAATACTTTCGGTGGTGGCGTGAACGAATTGCAGCGCGACCTCATCGCCCAGTTCGGTCTGCGTATGCCGCGTTCGCGCTAAGCCGATACCCACATCGCAGCTGGAGGCGGGCACCATGGTCATGGTCGTAACGCGCGAGGAAACTCAGCACAAGCTGGATAAGCGGGCGATTGCCAGCAACACGGTCAAGCCCGATCAGCAATACACCATTGCCGACCGCCTCGAGGAAAGGGCGCGCGATTTTCCCGAGCGCCCTTTCCTGTATTACGGCGAAGAGGTACTGACCTATGCTGAGGTCAATGCTCGTGCCAACCAGGTCGCCCACGCCATCACGCGTCTCGGTCTCGCACTGGGCGATTGCGTGGCGCTGGTCATGGAGAATCGCCCCGATTTCTTCATCACCTGGTTCGGTCTCAACAAGGCCGGCCTGGTCTGTGGCTTCATCAACACCCATCTGACCGGTCGCCTGCTCGCCAATGCGCTGGAAGCGACGCAGGCCAAGGCAGTCATCGTTGGTGAAGAAGTACTCGCTAACCTGGAGAATGAGGAACTACGCGCATCTCCAATGATGACCCGTCTGCCGCTGTGCCTCTGGCGGGATCGTGAGCATCCGGCATCGGCCGCACTGCGCGAGCGTTGCCCGATTGACCTGACCGAGTGGGCTGCTAGCAAACCGCGCAGCAATCCCAATCGTCATTTGCGTGACGACTGGGCGGGCGAGAGCACGGCGCTGCTGATCTGCACCTCCGGCACCACGGGCCTGCCCAAGGCGGCGCGCACCAGCCACATGCGCTGGCTCAACGTCGGCGATGTCATGGTGGCATCAATGGAAACCGGTCCGCAGGACGTCTTCTACTGCTTCCTGCCGCTCTATCATGGCGCCGCCTCGATGTCGCTCGGCTCGACCGCCTTGCGCGGTGCGAGCGCCATCGTCATCCGTCGAAAGTTCAGCGTGCAGGCCTTCTGGAGTGACGTGCGCCGCTACAAGATCACCGTCTGCCAGTACATCGGCGAGATCTGCCGCTACCTGCTCAGCCAGCCGGCGACAAAAGAGGACCGCAATCATCCGCTACGCATCCTCGTTGGTGCCGGTCTCAGCGCCGATATCTGGGAGCGCTTTGTCGAGCGCTTCGGTATTGAGGAAGTGTTCGAAGGCTGGGGTGCCACCGAGTCAAACTGCAATCTGCTCAACGTCGACAACCGCATCGGCTCCTGTGGTCGCGTGCCTTTCTGGGAAAAGACCAATCTGCGTTTCGTGCGATACGACATCGAGCGCGGCACGCACCTGCGCAATGCGGAAGGCTTCCTGATTCCCTGCCAGCCAGGCGAAGTCGGCGAGGGCATCGGTTTCATCATTAATCATCCGGATATCGCCGGCGGCCGCTTCGAGGGCTATACCTCGGCTGAGGCGACCGAACGCAAGATCTATCGCAACGTATTCCAGAAGGGCGATGCCTGGTGGAGTTCGGGCGACCTGTTCCGTTTTGATGACGACGGCTACTGCTATTTCGTCGACCGCATCGGCGACACCTTCCGCTGGAAGAGCGAAAACGTATCGACCACCGAAGTCGGCGAGGCGCTGGCGTCCTATCCGGGGCTGGAGAGCATCAACATCTACGGCGTCAAAGTGCCGGAGCACGAAGGACGCGCCGGCATGGCGGCCATCGTCATGCAAGCGGGTCACGCTTTCGAGCCGCACAGTTTCTTTGCCCTGACTGCCGAGCGCCTGCCCGACTATGCCGCGCCGCTGTTTGTTCGCATCGCACCGACGGCCGACATGACGACGACCTTCAAGCTACGCAAGGGCGAGCTGCAACGCGCCGGCTATGATCCGGCCAACTTCACCGATCCACTGTTCGTGCGCGATGCGGCGAACGCCAGCTATGTCCCTTATAGCCGCGATGCGCTGGCGCGGCTCGACATCCAGCCATTCGCCGCAGAAACCACCACCTGATTACCGCAGCGCCCCTCTCCTTCAGGACATCCGCATGAGCGACTTGAGCTTTCCCTTCGCCGAGGCTCCCCGGATGGATGGTGAGCTGATCGATGTCGCACCCGGCGTCAAATGGCTGCGCATGCCGCTGCCTTTGGCGCTCGACCACATCAACCTCTACCTGATCCGCGATCACGACGGGTGGATGATCGTCGACACGGGTATCGGCAGTGAAACAACGCGCACGCTGTGGCGCAAGATCATCGAAGAGCAGCTGGCCGGAGAACGCATCACCGGCGTCATCTGCACCCACTTCCATTTCGACCACGCCGGGCTCGCCGGCTGGCTCACCGAATGGCTGCGCGTGCCGCTCTACATGAGCTATGGCGAGTACTACACCCTGCGCGCCACGGCCACGGAACGCGACAGCGAGATGCCCTGGGAGCACACCGAGTTCTTCCAGCGGGCCGGATTCCCGATGGCCGATCTACAGGGTGTCATGGACATCGTGCGTGTCTCCATGCGCATGATCACGCCGCCGCCGGCCGCCTTCCGCCGCCTGCGTCACGGCGAGACGCTGACAATCGGCGAGCGCACCTGGCAACTGCATGTCGGTGAAGGCCATGCGCCCGAGCACATGCTGCTGCATTGTGCCGAAGACCAGATCCTGATCGCCGGCGACCAGCTGTTGCCGCGCATCAGCTCCAATGTCGGCATCATGCCCTCGGAGCCGGAGTCCGATCTGCTCGCCTACTGGTTCGAGTCGCTGGACCGTCTCGCCCATCTGCCGGCAGATACCCTGATCCTGCCGGCGCATGAGCTGCCTTACTATGGGCTTGTGCCGCGCGTTGCACAGTTGCATGCGCATCACGCTAAACAGTTCGCCAGCCTGCACCGCATCTGCGCCACCGCACCGATCACCGCCTATGACGCCTCCATACAGCTGTTTCCCAAGCGCAAGAGCAAGATGGATGATCTGATGGCCATGGGCGAATGCCTCGCCCACTTGATTCACCTGCGCCGCCGTGGCGAGATCGGGCGCACGCTCGACAGCGATGGTTGCTACCGCTACCG
>CAZAOQ010000168.1:0-2765 GCA_964486795.1 uncultured Rhodocyclaceae bacterium | reverse complement strand
GACAGCCATCTGGCGGACGCCGTCGCGAGCAGCGCCGTCACCGCGTATTTCCTGCCACGTGCCGCACTGCTGCCGCTGCTTGCTGAACGACCGACCATGCGTGCCGGCTTCATGCAGGCGTTGCTGAACCGCTTCGTCGCCCATCCTGCTCCTGCTTCGGATCCGGCCCCTGCCGCACCTGCGGCAGACGGTACAAAACACGGTACGAAACACGCTACGAAACACGCGCCACCGTCGATTGCGCACCTGATCGGCTGGCTGATGGCGATTCTCCTGCCGCTCCTCGTGCTTCACCTGACGCATGAGGCCGGCATGGAGCGCAACACCGGCATGTTCCTCACCATCTTCACGGCCACTGTCGTCATGTGGTCGTGGTCGCTGGTGGATGACTATCTGCCGGGCCTGTTTGCCGTGATGGCCATTCTCATCGCTGGCCTTGTTCCGACACCCGTGATTCTCTCCGGCTTCGCCTCCGATGGTTTCATGATGGCCATGAGCATCCTCGGCCTCGGTGCCGTGCTCGTCTCTTCGGGTCTCAGCTACCGCACTCTGTTGCTGATGCTGCATCGCCTGCCCGAGTCGCGCTTCTGGCAGAACCTCGGGCTGACTTCGATCGGCATCTTTCTCACGCCGCTGCTGCCGACCATCAATGGCCGCGTCGCGCTGATCGCGCCGTTCTACATCGACATGACGAGAAGCCTGCGGCTGGGTGCGCAGGGTGCGGCCGCGACACAGCTCGCGGTCAGCGCCTTCGCCGGTGTCAGTCTATTTTCAGCAGCTTTCCTCAGCAGCAAGTCGGTGAACTTCGCCGTCTTCAGCCTGTTGCCGGTACAAACCCAGGGTCAGTTTCAGGGCTTCAAATGGCTGGTCGCCGCGAGCATCGTCGCGCTGGTCCTGCTCGTCTGTCATGGGCTGCTCACCGCACTGATGTTTCCCAGTCGCGAGCCGCTGCGCCTGTCGCGTGAAGCCGTCGCGGCGCAGCTCGAAATGCTCGGCCGACCAACGCGGCGCGAGTGGGCGGTCGTGCTCGGCATTGCCGTTTTCATCGGCGGCATGCTGACCACCAGCTTGCATCAGGTTCAGGCCCCGTGGATGGGCCTGGCGATCTTCTATGCCTTGCTGCTGGTGGGTTCGCTGAGTCGCAAGGAACTCAAGGAGAAGATTGACTGGCCCTTCCTGCTGTACCTGAGCGGGCTGACGGGGTTGGTTAATGCGTTCAACTATCTTGGTATCGACCGGCAACTTGCCGCCCAGCTGCCGCTGCTCGGCGCGACGATGCGTGAGGATTTCGGCCTCTTCATCCTGTTGCTGTTCGCCGCGATTTTCGTCATCCGCCTAGCCGTGCCGATCAGCGCAACCATCGTCATCCTTGCCAGTTTGCTGATGCCTATCGCGGAGATCAACGGCGTCAATCCCTGGATCGTCGGCTTCTGTGTCCTGCTGCTCGGCGAAAGCTGGTTCCTGCCCTATCAGTGTTCCTACTACCTGCAATTCCAGGCCATCAACCGGCAGGAACCGCTGTATCGGGAGAATGTGTTTCTCGTCTACAACGGCGCGATGAACTTCGCCCGTCTGGGTGCCGTATTCGTCTCGATCCCCTTCTGGAAGGCATTCGGGCTGTTATGAGTGTGATGAGAGTCCGTCTCGAAACCCTGTTGATCACCATCTTCCTGATCGGTGCGCTCGGCCTGCTGGCGTGGTTCAACCTCAGCAAGCCGCGCATCCTCGTCCTGCACAGTTATGACAAGGAATATTCCTGGGTCCGCGACGTCAACGCCGGCATCCACCGCGTGCTCGACAAGCGCGGCGACTACACGGTGCGCTGGTATTACCTCGACACCAAGCGCCATCCCTGGCCGGAATTCAAGGCCAATGCCGGCCTCGCCGCACGGCGCATGATCGACGAAACGCAGCCCGACATCATCCTCGCCGTTGACGACGACGCGCAGAACTACGTCGCGCGTCACTACATCAACCATCCGCATATTCGTGTGGTCTTCGCCGGTGTCAATAACGATCCCGCCGAATACGGCTTCGACCGCGCCAGCAATGTCAGCGGCATCATCGAGCGCCTGCCGATCGACGCCCTCAAGGAAACCCTGCTGATCGCCGCCCAGCGCGGCAACTTGCACATGCCGCTGCGCATCCGCTTCATCGGCGACCGCTCCGAGACCGTGCTCGGCGACGAGAAGACCTTCAGCAGCCACGACTGGGCACCCTTCATCGTCCAGCCCGCGCGCCTCGTCGACACCTGGTCGGAATGGCAGCAGGCCGTTACCGACAGCGCCGCCGACACCGACGTGCTCGTCACCTCCAACTATCGCAAGCTGCTGCGTGGTTCTGATTCCTCCGGCACCACGGGTGATGCTGCCCTCGTCCCCGCCGAAGAAGTCGTGCGCTGGACGCAGGAACATGCCCGTCCCTGGTTCATCGGCAGCAATGCCTTTTTCGCCGAGGACGGCGGCATGCTGGCAATCGGCACTTCGCCTTACGAACAGGGTGAAGTCGCCGCCCACCTGGCGAGCGAGATGGTGGACCACGGCCGTGCCAGCAAACCGCCGCCCTTCCGCTCCACACGCCAGTTCGTCGTCGCCATGCACGGCAAGATGTTGCGTGATCGACATGTCGACCTGCCGCGCGTCTACGAAGCCAGCGCGCGGGCCAGCAACAAGTATTTCGAGTAATTCAGTGCGCTGTCCGGAGAAGCGCTCCAATGCTTGCTCTCCGAGCATGCATCGCTGAAACCCGCGCCAGTGCTTGATCTC
>CAZAOQ010000167.1:0-6277 GCA_964486795.1 uncultured Rhodocyclaceae bacterium | reverse complement strand
TGACCATCGCGCTTCACTATGCTTTCAACACACCCGAAGATCGATTGGTCTGGGACGTCGGCCACCAGACTTACGCACACAAGGTGCTCACCGGACGGCGCGCCGGCATGGCACGACTGCGCATGCAAGACGGTGTTTCCGGCTTTCCACGTCGCTGCGAAAGCCCCTACGACACCTTCGGCGTCGGTCATTCCTCAACCTCGATCTCGGCTGCACTGGGGATGGCCGTCGCCGCGCGCAACAAGGGCGAACAGCGCCGTGTCGTAGCGATTATCGGTGACGGTGCGATGTCTGCCGGACAGGCTTTCGAAGCGCTTAACAATGGCGGCGTCATCGATGCCAACCTGCTGGTTGTTCTCAACGATAACGACATGTCGATCTCGCCGCCCGTCGGCGCGCTCAACAAATATCTCGCCCGCCTGCTGTCTGGCCAGACCTTCAATGCCGCGCGGCGTGCCGGCGAAAAAGTGCTTTCCATCGTCCCTTCAGTACTCGAACTGGCCCGACGCGCCTAAGAACATGTCAAGGGTATGGTCGTACCCTGCACACTGTTATAGGAGTTCGGCTTAAAATACATCGGCCCGATTGATGGCCACGACCTCGAGTCACTGATTCCGACCCTGCAAAACCTACGCGAACTCACCGGTCCGCAATTCCTTCACGTCGTCACACGCAAGGGCCAGGGCTACAAGCTCGCTGAGGCCGACCCAATTTTGTATCACGGCGTCTCCAAGTTCGACAGCGCGGGCGGAATTCAGGCCCAGCCCGGCAAAACCAGCAAGCCAACTTACACCCAGATATTTGGCGACTGGCTGTGCGACATGGCCGCAGCCGATGAGCGACTGATCGGCATTACCCCTGCGATGTGCGAAGGATCGGGCCTCGGCCGTTTTGCTCAGCAATATCCCGGCCGACACCACGATGTCGGCATCGCCGAGCAACACGCCATGACCTTCGCCGCAGGACTCGCCTGTGAAGGCTTACGTCCCGTCGTGGCGATCTACTCGACTTTTCTGCAACGTGCTTACGATCAATTGATTCATGACGTCGCCCTGCAGAACCTGCCGGTAATGCTGGCGATCGATCGTGGTGGACTCGTCGGCGCGGATGGCGCGACGCACAATGGCGCATTCGATCTCTCCTACCTGGCCTGCATTCCCAACATCCTGGTGATGACACCCGGCGACGAAAACGAATGTCGCAAGATGTTAACCACCGCTTACCGCCACGACGGCCCAAGCGCCGTCCGCTACCCGCGTGGTAGCGGTCCCGGTGCAGTGGTGGACAAAGCTTTCGATACCTTACCAATCGGCAAGGGAGAGATTCGCCGGAGCAGCAAGATACCGCTTGGCGACCGCCAGCGCATCGCACTGCTTGCCTTCGGCAGCATGCTGACACCGGTACTTGCCGCAGCCGAGGAACTCGACGCGACAGTCGCCAATATGCGCTTCGTCAAGCCACTTGACGAAGCACTTGTCCGTCGCCTGGCCACCGAACATTCATTACTTGTCAGCATCGAAGAAAATACCGTGATTGGCGGTGCCGGTAGTGAGGTGGCGCGTTACCTCGCACAAATCGGCGACAACACGCCTCTGTTGCGCCTCGGTTTACCTGACCATTTCATCGACCATGGCGACACAGCGACATTACTGAGTCAGCTCGGCCTCGACGCCCCGGGCATCATCAGCCATATCATAGAATTCCAGACGCGCACCTAAAGTGACGAAGGCATCACAGGAATAGTTGAGTAAAACCGTCGGATTTGATAAACTGCTGCTGATTCGGGAGCACACGCTTCCCTTCCGATTTCAGGAGCACGTTTCATGAACAGCAGAGACCCTATCATCATGGCTATCGCAGACGTCCAAGGCAGCGCCGATTCCCGGGCTATCCCGATCAACAAGGTCGGCATCAAGAGCATTCGCCATCCGGTCAAGGTTCTCGACAAGAACGGCGGTGTTCAGCACACGGTCGCCACATTCAATATGTATGTTGGTCTGCCACACAACTTCAAGGGCACGCACATGTCGCGTTTCGTTGAGTTGCTCAACACCAACGAGCGCGAATTTTCAGTGGAGAACTTCGAGTCGATGCTGCGCAATATGGTCGAGCGCCTCGAGGCTGAGACGGGTCTCATCGAGATGCACTTCCCCTACTTCATTGCCAAGGAGGCGCCTGTTTCAGGAGTGCGCAGCCTGATGGACTATGAGGTCACCCTGGTCGGCGAAATCCGGTCTGGCGGTGTTTATCATCAGGCAACCAAGGTGGTCGTGCCGGCGACCAGTCTGTGCCCCTGCTCGAAAAAGATTTCAGAGCGTGGCGCCCATAACCAGCGCTCGCACATCACCATTACGGCAACCACCAACGAGTTCGTCTGGATCGAAGAGATCGTCCTGATGGCCGAGGGTCAGGCATCCTGTGAGGTGTTCGGCCTGCTCAAGCGTCCAGATGAAAAATACGTCACCGAGCGCGCCTACGACAATCCAAAATTTGTCGAAGATATGGTGCGCGACGTCGCAGGCGTACTCAATGCCGATCCGCGCATTGATGCCTATGTGGTGGAATCGGAAAACTTCGAGTCCATCCACAATCATTCGGCCTACGCACTGATCGAGAAGGACAAGCGTCTTGGCTGATACCGCGCCAGCTAACTCGGCTTAAAAAGATACGGGGCCTTGCGGCCCCGTATCTTTTTGCAATCTGCAAAGCGGACTTATTCAGCCGCAACCTTGCGACGCACCAACTTTTCCTTGATACGTGCCGACTTGCCGGAGCGGTCACGCAGATAGTACAGCTTGGCACGGCGCACAGCACCGCGACGCTTGACCTCAATCCCGCTGATCAGCGGTGAGTAAGTCTGGAATGTGCGCTCGACGCCTTCACCCGACGAAATCTTGCGGACGATAAAGCTGGAATTAAGGCCGCGGTTGCGTTTCGCAATCACCACGCCTTCATAGGCCTGGCTACGCTCACGGGTACCTTCCTTGACCTTTACCGAGACGACGACGGTGTCGCCGGGGGCGAAATCGGGAATGACCTTGCCCAGCCGGGCAATTTCTTCAGCTTCGAGTTGTGCAATCAGATTCATGTTGACTCCGTTTCATTAAACAATGGCCTGAGGCCGTTCGTGCAGAGCAGCGTGCCTTTCGGCGTTCCCTGATGCGCGCGCTATTATTTTTTGTTGCTCAACTGCCTTACCAACTGCCTTACTTCACCTGCTCTCGCCGGAACTCGTCCAGCAGTCCCGCTTCCTCACGACTCAGCTCACGAGCTTCAATCAACTCGGGGCGGCGCCGCCAGGTTCGCCCCAACGCCTGTTTAAGGCGCCAGCGACGAATCTTTTCATGGTTGCCGGATAGCAAAACTTCCGGCACCCGCATTTCTTCATAGTCCTCTGGTCGCGTGTAATGAGGACAGTCCAACAAGCCCGTAGCGAATGAGTCCTCCACCGCCGAACAGGCATCGTTCAGCGCTCCGGGCAACTGCCTGACCGCCGCGTCCATCAATGCCATGGCGGCAATCTCGCCACCGGAGAGCACAAAGTCCCCCAGCGACACTTCCTCATCGACGCAACGTTCAATCAAACGCTCATCGACGCCTTCATAACGCCCGCAAAGCAGGATCGCTCCCGGGCCCTGCGCCAGCTCCAGCACCCGCGCATGCGTCAGCGGCCTGCCCTGGGGAGAAAAATAGATCACTTTCCCCACCGGTTCACCATCAGCTGCGCGCCGCATCTTGGCTGCGCCAATGGCTCGCTCCAGAGGCTGAGGCAACATCACCATACCCGGGCCACCACCGTAAGGCCGATCGTCGACGCTACGGTAGTTATCCTCGGCATAGTCGCGCGGATTCCAGAAGTTAACACGCCACAACTCATTTTCCAGCGCTCGCCGCGTGATTCCCGAATGTGTCAGTGCCGAAAACATTTCAGGGAACAGCGTGACCACATCGAAATCGAGACGCCTAGAGACTTCCGGCACTTCTGGTACTTCTGCAACGTCCAACATTGCCATAGAGGTGACCGGCGCTACCAATCCAGCCCCCACTCAACTCGAATCTGGCGCTGTGCAGCATCGACACTCTTGACCACTTGCGCCACAAATGGCAACAAGCGCTCACGACCATCACCATCCTTGACGCTCAATACATCATGCGCGCCGCTACTCATCAGCCCCACAACCTGGCCAAGCAGTTCATCCTGTACATTCACCACATCCAGACCGATCAAATCGGCCCAGTAATACTCATTCGCTGCAGTCTTCGGCAGTGCCGTTCGCGGAGCTGCGATGTAGAAGCCGTCAATCGCCTCGGCAGCATTACGGTCACTGACCTGCACCAACTTGGCAATCATGCTCTTGCCATGCAACTTGAGCTGATCCAGTTCATGGGCAACCCAAGTTGATGCACCAGCATCAGCCTCGGAACCAGATCCAAGCCACCACTGCGGCATCTCGCCGAGTGCCGCCCAATCGTCGCCGAAGAAATGTATCTTTACCCAGCCATGAAGACTATAAGGTCCAGATACACGGCCGAATACAACCATGTCCGGAGTGGACGAGACCTCCAAAACAGGCTCACCCAATCCTGTGAGTTCAGGCAGCAGTCGGGGCGGCTGCGGCGTTCTTCTTGACGAGACGGGCAACGGTCGGCGACATCTGTGCGCCTTTGCTCTGCCAGTAGGCGAGACGCTGGACGTCAACACGCAGACCCTGTTCGGCGACAGGTGAAATGGGGTTGTAGAAGCCGATACGCTCGACGAAGCGACCATCGCGACGATTGCGTGAATCCGTCACAACCATGTTGTAGAACGGGCGCTTCTTGGCGCCACTGCGGGCAAGACGAATGACTACCATTGTTATGTTCCTCGACAATCCGGGATCGGAAAAACGGCAGAATATACCCGAAAAAACGGCTCGAATCAATCATCAACTGCCATCAACTGCCATAGAGGTCGACTCGCAGCAGGCCTCAACCGACCGACTTTCGGAACTGTCGCACCGGTGGCGACCCCGTGCCGGGCAGTTCCGCGACAATCAAGGCACCGACCAGCACCACACTCCATGAGAGGTGCAGCCATATCAGGAAAATCGGAATTGCGGCAAAGGCGCCATAGACCACCGTGTAAGCCGGGAAATTCGCGACATAGGCACTGAACATGCGCTGCATCAAAGTAAAGCCGAGGGTTGCAAAAATCCCCCCGGCCAGTGCGTGCCACTTGCGCACCGGCCGGTTCGGCACACCGTAATAGAGGAGTGCAAACAAAAGCGTCATGACCACTAATGGCAGCACCCGAAAAAATGCAGCATTCACCCAGCGCGGTTCGTTGAGAAGACCGAACGAAACACCGGCAAGGTAGCCGATTGCCGCCAAGCCACCACCGAACAACAAGGGGCCAATGAATAACGCCAACAGGTGCATGCCCAGACGACGCAACAGCGGCCGACCTGCTTTGACGCGCCAGATGCCATTGAACGTGTGTTCGATGGTGAGCATCTGCATCAGGGCCGTCACACCCAGGATGGCGCCACCGAACAGGGTCAGGCGATCTGTCTTGTGGGCAAACTGCCGAATGTAGTGGGCGATGATCTTGCCGGCCTTGTCAGGCAGCAGATTAGCAAGGAGAAAGCGTTCCATTGCCGTGCTCATGTCCGCGGCAAAGGGCATGTGCATCAACAGCACCAGCGCCATGGCGATCAGCGGCACAAGGCCAAGCAGCGTACTGAACGAGAGACTGGCAGCCACCTGAACGCATCGCTCCGCCTGAAAACGCTGAACAACACGGCTAGCAAGACGAAATGGCGCAAGTAACATCAGGGTGGAGCCAATAAGGAAAGCCGCAATTCTAACCCTACAGATAGGATGGCTTCCCAAGCACAAGATGGCAAAAGTAGAGGGTGCGTGTCATTACGCAGTTCAACCAGTGGGTATGCTGGACTCAAGCAATGTAAACACTTTGACGAAACAAGCCATTACTTGTCGGTAGCGTATAGGTTAGCGTCAGATGTGAATACGTAATTTCATGGCTGTGTTCGTAAAGTATGTTGCTAAGTGGCGCTAGCGAACGTCATTGCAAGCCAGTCTTGGGGTTTGGGGCCACCGGTTGGGTCTCGCTCGAGAGCGCGGAACCAGCCCAGGTAATTTGCCAGATAGCGCGTCGCTACGCCACGAAATTTGTAAATCCAGGCCTTGAGGCGACTGTACCCCTCCGGGTAGGCTTCGCGCTGATAAGCATTGACGTTCTGAACATGCCAAGCACCATCCACGCGAATGCCTGCCG
>CAZAOQ010000166.1:0-6302 GCA_964486795.1 uncultured Rhodocyclaceae bacterium | reverse complement strand
GAAACCGCCCTGCTGCGCAACCTGGCTCACCCCGACGGCTTTAGCCTGATCGAACAGAGCTTCGATTTCGACCTGCTGACACCGCAAAAATTGCTCGACAAACACGTCGGTCACAAGCTGCGCGTGATCAAAACCAACCCGGCCACCGGTGCCGAAACCAGTGAGGAAGCCACGCTACTCTCAGCCAATGGCGGCACAGTACTGCAATTCGCCGACCGCATCGAATCCCACCCGGCCGGCCGCCTGGCCTTTCAAACCGTTCCCGAAAACCTCCGCGACCGTCCGACCCTGGTCATCAAGCTGAACAGCGCCGAAGCCGGCCCCCAAAACCTCGAACTCTCCTACCTCAGCAGCGGCCTGTCGTGGAAAGCCGATTACGTTGCCGAACTGAGCGGCAAGGAAGACCAGCTCGACCTCAATGGCTGGGTGACACTGACCAACCAAAGCGGCACCAGCTTCCGCAACGCCAAACTGCAGCTCGTCGCCGGTGACGTCAATCGCGTCAGAGATGAAATGGCGCAACGCACCGGCCGGGTCATGACCATGGCCGCTCCGGCTGCTGCACCAAGCATGGCCGAGGAAAGCCTGTTCGAATACCACCTCTACACCCTCGACCGTCCGACGACCATCGCAGAAAACCAGACCAAACAAGTCGCACTGCTCTCGGCCACCCAGGTACCGGTCAGAAAAGAATACCGCCTGCAAGGTGCCGACTACTATTACCGCGCCGTCCAGTCAGATCTCGGCCAAAAACTCAAGGTGGGCGTGTATGTCGAATTCGACAACAAGGGCCGCAACCTCGGCATCCCGTTACCAAAAGGCACGCTACGCGTCTACAAACGCGACAACGCCGGCAACGCCCAATTCATTGGCGAAGACCGCATCGACCACACCCCGAAAAACGAAACTATCCGCCTCAAACTCGGCGATGCTTTCGACATCACCGCCGACAAGAAGCAGACCGACTTCCAGAAAGTCTCCGGCAGTGGCCGTTACAACTACGTCTATGACGCCACGTTCCAGATCGAACTGAAAAACGCCAAGAATGAAGCCGTGACCGTCAAAGTCGTCGAACCGATCCCCGGCGACTGGGAAGTTCTCGCCCAAAACCACCCACACAGCAAGGCAGCATCGAATACCGCCGTGTGGAACATCCCGGTGCCGGCAGAGGGCAAGACGACGCTGACTTATCGGGTGCGGGTGAAGTATTGAGCACAAGGCTCAAAGCGCTTAGTCGTGCCGTGCATCCTTCTGCACGTGGCGCTCAGTGAGGCCAAGAGCGTACCCTGCACTTCCTACGTCATCGCTAGTTCGAAAACTTACGTCATCTCCTCCATCGATTCAGCAGTGGGAGGTCGGCAGGATCATTTTCAGGCGCGCGTCTTGTCATAATTCAATGCTAGCCTTGAGCCTTTAATCTTACCGGCCAAACCTCGCTCAGCCTGAACCTTACCGGCTGCAACATGAACCAACGCCTGACCGAAGCCCACGGCAAGCTGCACAGGAATACAGCGATTACATGAAAACCCCAAGCAGAATCGAACCGCTGGTGACCGACGGACTGGTCGACAAGGTTCTCCGACAACTTATGAGTGGTAAGGAAGCGATGGTCTATGTCGTCCAGTGCGGCGACGAAGTGCGCTGTGCCAAGGTCTACAAGGAAGCTAACAAGCGCAGCTTCCGTCAGGCCGTCGATTACACCGAAGGACGCAAGACCAAGAACAGCCGCAAGGCGCGTGCGATGGAGAAAGGTTCACGCTACGGACGCCAGGAACAGGAAGCCGCCTGGCAGCACGCCGAGGTCGACGCGCTTTACCGTCTCGCCGCAGCCGGTGTGCGGGTGCCGACACCGTACAACTTTCACGAAGGCGTGCTGTTGATGGAACTGGTGAGTGATGAAAATGGCGAACCAGCGCCGCGCCTCAATGACGTGGTGATGAGCGAAGAGATTGCCCGGCAATACCATGCGGTGCTGATCCGCCAGGTCGTTCGCATGCTTTGCGCCGGCATCGTGCACGGTGATCTCTCCGAGTACAACGTGCTGGTCGATAGCGAGGGGCCGGTGATCATTGATTTGCCACAGGCAATCGACGCAGCGGCCAACAACAATGCCAGTCGCATGCTTGAGCGCGACGTCAATAACCTCGCGACCTACTTCGGCCAATTCGCCCCGGAGCTTCTCGACACGCGCTACGATAAGGAAATCTGGTCGCTCTATGAATCCGGCAAGCTGCATGTAGACAGCGAACTCACCGGCGTTTTCAAGGAGGAAGAGAAGCCCGCCGATCTCGACGAGGTCATGCAGATCATCGATGCGGCGCGTGAAGAAGAAGCCGCGCGGCAGGAGCGCATAGCAGCCGCCAACGCTGAAAAACACTGATTGGATTTTCGAAAAAACGCAAAGATGGCGCCTTAGACTTCCGTGCCACATGACCCATGACCCACAAGCTAGGTCATTACCTGAAGATGCGCTTATCCCGGCAAATCGTTCAGTTCATAGCAGGTGCTACGCCCACCCGCCTCTGTTTTTCGCAGCACGCCGCGCGTTAATAAGTTGTTGATATCGCGCAGCGCCGTGTCTTGAGAACACTTGGCGATGGTGGCCCACTTGCTGTTGCTGAGCTTGCCTTCGAAACCGTCGGCGAATTCACACTCCAAGTGCAACGGTGTGGTCATAGGTCATGGATAGGCTGATGAATGGCTTCATCGCATCAGCCGACAGAGACCGCGACGTCGGGTTACGCGATGAAGCCGCTAACCCGACCTACTTGTTGCATCGACATCCAGCACCGCAGCGGATTCGCATTAAGGAGCTGAGGTAGCCGGCTCACTGGCTGAGGCCACCGTCACCCGATTCCGTCCGCCTGTCTTGGAAAGGTACAAGGCGCCATCGGCACGTTCGACCACCTCCTCTGAGGATTCGCCGTCACGGTACTCGGTCACTCCAAACGATACGGTGATCTGCGCCAATTCCGTATTGGTATCGGTACGTCGGATGCGACTCGCTTCGATCGTTGAACGGATCCGCTCTGCGACGCATCGAGCACCTTCAAGCGGCGTATCTGGAAGAATGATGACGAACTCCTCACCACCATAGCGCGCTGCGCTATCCCTCCCCTTAATATTGTCTTTCAAAGTCTTCGCCACTGCGCGAATCACTTTGTCGCCAAACAGATGTCCGTATGTGTCGTTGACCTTCTTGAAGTGATCGATGTCGGCCATGAGTACGCTGAGGACCTTTCCCTGCTCTCCTGCTTCGGCAATGCATTCTGCGATAGCGATATCGAACCCACGACGATTCAGGAGACTGGTCAATCCATCGGCAAGCGCGTCTTCCCTGGCTTTTTCAACTTCTCCTCTTAGAAGCTCGATTTTTTGCTGACTATCCTCCAACTGCTGTGCAAGTGAGCCAATTGCACCTTGCATTAGTTGAGTGTCCTTAAGAATCGTATTGATCGCATCCCCCTGCGCCGATTCCGACCCCGAATCTTTTATGCTTGCACTCAATTTTTCTAAAGATTGGCTGAAGTGAGTGGCGTGGTCACCCGCTTCTGAAGCTGAATGGTTGAGGTGCGCGAGTGCTGCCTCAAAGCCAGCTTTCAAGCGTTGCGCTGCGCCCTCATCGAAATCTGCAATGTATTTTTCATATAGCGCACCGATGGCGACTCCATCGAGTAGCGCATCATTTCTGGTTAGTTCGTCGATCGCAGCCTTGAGAGGCTTATTCATCCCGGCCACAGACTCGTACCAGACCGCGTAGCTCAATGGCGTAAAAGCAGCGGAATGCTTTGACATTAAAGGCAACACCATGCGCAAGTATTCGCCGCTCTTTTCTTTGCTTTCTGTGTATTTCATCATGAAGGAAGGGGTTCCATTCAAGTCAGTTAATTTGCCGGTTCGGTCGATACTGGCAAATGGAAATTTATATCTTTGTAACTAGAACGGCTTGCCAATCAATTATATCGCGAGAACCCATTGTCCTCTCCCTTATGCCATTTTAGGGAGGTGTTTCAGTCTCGCCTAGTACCGATGCCCTGGAATTAAGCATCCACGCGGTTCTCCGCAGGTACTGCTCTGAAACCCGCATGGATACTCGCTCTCTGGCCAACACCTGTGCGGCAATAACGCGCTTACCGATTCAGATCGCGTCCCTCCGAAGCAGCCTTACTCCTCGTCGCCCCAGTCCGCCTCAACGCCTTCCTCGATCTCACCTTCGCCACCGTCATGCTGCCCGTGAGACGCTGGCGTGGCGGCGGGAAGAAGCTTGAGCAAGGACTTCACATCGTCCGGTGACAACTCGAGCGTCATGCCGCGCTTGAGGCGCGACGGCATTTGCACCGGGCCATAGCGCACGCGCATCAGGCGGCTGACGGTGATGCCGACGGCTTCGAACATGCGTCGCACTTCGCGGTTGCGGCCTTCCGAGATGGTGACGCGATACCAGCGGTTAGTACCTTCACCACCGCCATCGACCATGCGGCCGAAGTTGGCCATACCGTCTTCAAGCTCGATGCCTTCGGTCAGCCGATGCTTGGCATCGAAGCTCACTTCACCCACCACGCGAACCGCATATTCGCGCTCAATGTCGCTACGTGGATGCATCAGACGGTCGGCGAGTGTGCCGTCATTGGTAAACATCAGCAGTCCGCAGGAGTTGAAGTCGAGGCGGCCGACGGCGATCCAGCGGCCACCGCGCATTTTCGGCAGCTTTTCGAATACGCTCGGGCGGCCTTGTGGGTCGTTGCGCGAGACGATTTCACCTTCGGGCTTGTGATAAAGCAGCACGCGCAGGCGTCGCTCATCGGCGAGACGCAAGCGCACCAGCTTGCCGTTGACGCGAATCTTGTCGGTTGGGCCGATACGTTGACCGACGTGTGCCGGCTCGCCATTGACGCTGACGCGACCGGCGGCAATCCAGTCTTCCAACTCGCGGCGCGAGCCGTAGCCAGCATCGGCGAGCGCCTTGTGTAATTTGGTCGACACCTCTTCGACCGGCGCGCCACGCGGGCCACGGCCAGCTTTTCCCCCGCGTTCATTGCGACCACCACGCGCGGCACCTTGCGTGCGCGGCGCAGCAGGTGTGCTGCCGGCACGCGGTGTGCGCGCGGCCGCAGCCGGCTTGCCGGTGCCTTCCAGCGGCTTGCCGGTTTCATCATCAAGCTCGGGCGCTGCTTCGGCGGTGCGGATCTTGCTGGTCGGCGCGGTTGATGCACGGAACGGCGTGTTGCGGCCGCCGACACGACGTGGACGGCTCGCCGGTGCAGACTTGGCGGAGCGATCAGATTTCTTGTTGGGTGGCGCCATTCGGGTTCTCCATGGCCTTTTCAACTTCAGTCAGCGGTGGCAATTCAGCCAGGCTGCGCAGACCGAGGTCGTCGAGGAATTTCTTGGTGGTGGCATACAGCGCCGGGCGGCCTGGTGCATCGCGATGACCGACGGCGTCGATCCAGTCACGTGCTTCAAGGGTCTTGAGGATATTGGGGGAAACCGCGACACCGCGAATTTCCTCGATGTCGCCGCGCGTCACCGGCTGGCGATAAGCAATGATGGCCAATGTCTCCATCACCGCACGCGAATACTTTGGTGCCTTTTCGTTCTTCAGTCGGTCAAGGTAAAACTGGTAATCCGGGCGTGTCTGAAAGCGCCAGCCGCTGGCCAACTGAGCGAGTTCGATGCCGCGCTGCGACCAGTCGCTGCGCAAGTCGTCGAGCAGGCTGCGCAGTGTATCGTCATCAAACTCGTCATCGAACAGGCGCTTCAGTTCGGCGAGCGGCAGCGGACCACTGGCGGTGAGCAGCGCGACTTCGAGTACGCGCTTGAAGTCGTCAGGCGTGTAGAGCGTCAGCATTTTGGGAAAGTCTCACGTAGATGGGAGCGAGCGGCTCGCTCTGAATAATCTCAACGAGCTTCTCGCGCGCCAGCTCAAGCATGGCGAGGAAGTTGACTACCAGATGGGGAATGCCGGCGCCGGTCTCGAACAGGCGCTCGAAGGCGACAAAGCCGCCGCCCGTGAGATGGCGCAGGATCAGGCTCATGTGCTCACGCACGGAAAGCTCGTCGCGGCGGATCTTGTGATGCTGAGTGACGCGCGCCTGCTTAAGCAGGGCAAGCCACGCGCCCTGCAGGTCCTGCAAGGTGACTTCGGGCTGGCGCTCGGCGACTTGGTCGGAGATCCAGACGGTGACCCATTCGTAGTCGCGCTCGGCCTGCGGCAGCTCATCGAGTTTGCGCGCTGCGGCTTTCATCAGTTCGTATTCGAGCAGGCGGCGCACCAGCTCGGCACGCGGGTCTTCCGGCTCGCC
>CAZAOQ010000165.1:0-6313 GCA_964486795.1 uncultured Rhodocyclaceae bacterium | reverse complement strand
GGATAGATGTCGGAGCCGGATACCGTGTCTACTACGCGCACGTAGGCAACAGGCTGATCCTGCTCACCAGCGGCGGCGACAAAAAATCGCAGAGCCGCGACATTGAGCGTGCCGTTAAGTTGCTGAAGAACTGGGAGAAGCGAAATGGTTAGGACACATCAAACACACGAGGATGCGACGATCGCGATGTTCCGCAAGGATCCAGAACTGGCTGCCGATTACCTCAATTCAGTGCTGGAGGATGGCGACGAGACCGACCTGATGCTGGCCCTGCGCGCCCTGAGCAAGGCATTCGGAGGGGTGCAGGAAGTGGCCCGTCAAGCCGATGTCAATGCCCATACTTTGTACAGGACGCTATCGGAGAAGGGAAATCCTGAGCTGAAGACGTTGTCGGCGATTCTAAAGGCCATGGGCATGCGACTGGCGATTCAGCCCTTGAACCATCAAAGACAACAACGCGTTCACGCTTGACACGGGCAAAGTAAGCCGCCATTGAAGCCGCGCATACCATGAAATAAAAGGGGTCAGGCTGAATTCTTTCCTAGAAACTAAAGGGCCCCCGTTTAACTAAAAGAACTAAAAGGGGCCAGGCTGAATTAAAAGGATTAAAAGGGGCCAGGCTGAATTAAATTGCTGTTCCCGCTGCCCCTTTGTGCGTGTGGATTAGGGTCCGGGTTACCGGGTTTACTATGCGCTTGCAGGTAAGCGAGTCGTTCTTCTCTGCGAGGGTGGCGACAAGCGGACGCAATCCAAAGACATTACACGAGCGATCCAACGCTGGAACGAATGGCAAACAAGGAGCAATCGATGAAAACTTGCACCAAACATGATGACTGGTTGATGACGCAACTCGCAGATGCCGAGTTTGCTGCCGAGTATCTGAATGCGGCCAGCGAGGACGATGACCAGGCAAGTTACCTGGCGGCGTTGAGGAAGGTTGTAGAAGCCCGAGGCGGTATCGCCGTTGTCGCTGAGAAAACCCATTTGTCGCGTGAAACGTTGTATCGCACCTTGTCGACCAGAGGCAATCCGACGATCCGTACCCTCAACGCGGTACTCAAGCCAACAGGCTTGAAGTTCGGTGTTTCAGCAAATGCCTGCTGATGGTCCCTTTAAAATCAAAGGGACCAGGGTCATTAAATTCTGGAGAATAGTGGCCACCGTCTTCTTGCTGATACGAAACTTGATCTTGCCGCCGAAGATCATGCGTGCAATGTGCCCTGCGCTGTAGCGAAGGTTCTCGCGTTTGATTGCGATGATGGCATCGACCATGAACAGGGGTGTCGGCGGTCGGCCACGCGCTTTTCCTTCAGCGAACTTTTTGGCGTGCCCTTTGCGTGCCCTGGCCTGCAGCCAGCGAACAGTAGCAGCATCAGTATCCAGACTTCCAAGAGAAACCTCCTGTGGCTAAAAAGCGCAGGAGGATAAGCGAAAGCGGCGTGCAGTTGGATACGGGGCCAACAATCTGTTATATTTAAGTATAACAAACCCATTGGAGGTGAATCATGCATACAACCAGTTTGCGCAAGGTCGGCGGTTCGGTTATGTTAGTTGTGCCACCCGCTTTTCTTGACCAACTCCACTTACACGCCGGTCTAATGGTTGGCCTTGCGATCGATCAAGGTTGCTTGGTCGTCAATCCGAATCCACGGCCGCGCTACACGCTCGACGAGTTGCTCGCTCAATGCGACGCCAAGGCTGAATTCTCGGCCGAGGATAGGGAATGGCTCTATGCCCCTGCGGTCGGTAGCGAGTTGTTGTAATGGAGCGCGGCGACATCTATCTCGTTTCACTTGATCCGACATCTGGTCATGAGCAACAGGGTACACGCCCGGTGCTGGTGGTATCGCCAACGGCGTTCAACAGGCTGACGCGAACCCCCGTCGTGCTGCCCATCACTAGCGGCGGCAATTTTGCACGCACAGCGGGCTTTGCTGTTTCGCTGATGGGTTCAGGTACGCAAACGACAGGTATTGTCCGTTGCGATCAGCCCAGAGCACTGGATGTTGCTTCACGTCAAGGCCGCAAGCTTGAAAGCGTGTCGCAGTCAGTCCTTGATGAGGTGCTCGCCAAAGTTGCTCCGATCTTCACGTAAATCAACGAAATCAACGGGGTCAGGCTGGAATCGAAATCAAAGGGGCAGGCTGGAAAAATTATTTTCGCATAAAATCTATTGTGCGAAATTAAAATTAAAGTGATGAAATTAAAAGGGGCCAGGCTGAATTAACTGATACAGTTGGCTCCGATTAAATTTCTAAAGTGAGTTTGCCGTGCCAACTGTCATCACATCGAATGATGTATCGTGGATACACAGCGGCATCACTTACCGGGACTTGACCGCCGCGGAAACACGGTACGACCGCTCGGTTCTACTAACCGACTAAGGCCATAGACTATGCCGCGCCGAGTCCGTATTTATCTGCCTGGTCATCCCGTACATCTTGTCCAGCGCGGACACAACCGCGATGCCTGCTTTTTTAACGATGATGATTATCTAGCTTACAAGGAATGGTTGGGCGAAGCGCTGAAGAAAACCGGCTGCGCCTTGCACGCGTATGTGCTGATGACCAACCATGTGCATCTGCTGCTGACGCCCCCTAAGTCCGAGTCGGTGTCACAACTGGTGATTTCACTGGGACGGCGTTATGTGCAGTACATCAACAAGACCTACCGCCGTACCGGCACGTTGTGGGATAGCCGTTATAAGTCTTCGTTGATTCATGCAGATGAATACCAACTGTTGTGCCAGCGCTATATCGAGCTGAACGCGGTGCGGGCGGCGATGGTGAATGATCCGGCGAATTACCGCTGGAGTAGCTATCGGGCGAACGGTTTGGGGCAGGCGGACGGCTTGCTGACACCTCACGAGGTTTATTTGTCACTGGATCGGCAGGATCAAGTTAGGCAGGCCGCTTATCGCGCCTTGTTTCGCTCGGAACTGGATAAGGAAGCCCTTGCCGATATCCGCCTGGCACTGGATCAGGGGCAGCCGTTAGGCAAGAGTCGCTTCCTTGACCAAGTCGAAAAGATGACCGGGCAGCGGCGTGAGGTGCGACCACGCGGCCGGCCACGCAAGAGCGCCGCTGCGGGCGACAATCAAGCAGGTGAGCAGCAAACCTTGGTGATTTGACTGCCGTCCCGCCAGCGCCAACTTTCGCAAACAAAAGGACACCCACTTTGGTTAACATAAATCCCGTTACTTGAAGTGGCTTTGGCTCGTCAAGGCAATCAGGGAATCGGTATGTTTAGGTTTATGCTCGGCTAGCTGTCACCCCAACTTGCTTTTGACAACAGTTGTTAACTTTTCTAAGATGTAACGACTATGAGCCGAAACACACTCAGCTTTGCCCTGCCGGAAACCATGCGTTCCTATATTGACGAACGCGTCGCCTCTGGCCACTACGGCAACACCAGCGAATACATCCGCGATCTGGTCCGTAAGGATCAAACAGAGGACGCTAAGTTGCGCTTGCGCGCCCTGATTGGGGACGGTTTGGCTTCTGGCCCAGGAACACCTTGGGCCGAAGCTGACCGTGAAGAGCTTTTCGCTATCGCCAACAGCGATATTGAGTGAAGCCGATCATTCTGCGCCCACAAGCCCGCGCCGACCTCCGCGCCGAAATCGTCTACTACCGGAAGCACGCCGGCAAACCCATAGCCAACCAATTGGTCGGTGCCGCCGATGATACCTTGCGACACCTTCAGCAGAACCCCGGCGCAGGGTCACCGCGTATTGGCCAGATGCTGGATATTCCCGGCCTGCGTCGTTGGTCTGTGTCAGGCTTTCCGCTGAGCTGGTTCTACTTCGAGCGCGAAGACAGCCTTGATGTTGTGCGCCTGCTCGGTGAACGGCAGGACATTCTGTCCATCCTCAACGCAAACTAATGGTCTTCCAAAAAATAGAAGCAAAAAATAAATGGACACCCAATTTGTTTAACATAAATCCTGTTCTGTGAAGTGGTGTCGAGTAGGCTCGGTCAACCTTGATGTGCCTAATCCAATGGATTACACTGATGTATGCTCGAAACCCTGCACGGCATCGCCGAACTGCCAACCTACATTCGACTGGCCGAAAAGCTCTTATCCGTTGAAGAGCGCCAGGACTTGATCAACTACCTGGCAGAACACCCAAAGTCCGGTGACGTCATGGAAGGCACGGGAGGTGTACGCAAACTGCGCTGGCGTCGGGGCGGGCAAGGCAAGAGTGGTGGCGTGCGCGTCATTTACTATTTTCACGATGACCTCATGCTGCTGTACCTGCTCACGCTCTTTGCCAAAGGTGACAAGGCCAACCTGACCAAGGCCGAGCGCAACGAACTGGCCGATTTGATTGACGCGCTGGTAAGTATCTGGAAAGAAAGGACGACAGCATGAGTACGGCATTCGAAAGTATCAAACAGGGCTTGCAGGAGGCGATCGCTCACGCCAAGGGTGAGGCCAGTGGCGTGCGTGTGCACCGTCCCCGCGTCGTCGACGTGAAGGCCGTTCGGGCCAAAGTTGGGATGACCCAGGAGCAGTTTGCTGCCCGCTTTGGTTTTTCAACTGCAACCTTGCGGCACTGGGAGCGAGGTGATCGTTCCCCGCACGGCCCGGCGCTGGTGCTACTGAATGTGATCGAGTACAACCCGCAGGTTGTAATCGAGGCCTTGGCGAGATAGAGCCGTCATCGCCCCTCTCGTGCTGGTGAAAAAAATCGCATGAGCCATCAGGCATTTTTCGCGCTAGCGAACAACTCCCAACGAACAACCGAACAAGTGGACACCCACCTTGTTCTTCACGCCTGGTGCCAGATGAGCAATCACTATCATCTTGTGCTGGAGACGGTGGAGGGCAATTTGTCGCAGGGCATGCGGTAACTGAACGGGGTGTACACCCAGCACGTCAATCGTACCCACGGGCGTGTTGGTCATGTGTTTCAGGGGCGGTACAAGGCCATCCTCGTGGAAAAAGATGCCTATCTGCTGGAGTGGTCGCGATATGTGGTGTTGAACCCTGTTCGCGCCGGTGTAGGTTTGCCGTCAATTTGGGATGATCTACGCAGCCGGATTTATCTGGGTGACGATGCTTTCCTTGAAAGAATGCAGCGTTTGATCGACGATAAAATCGGTGAAATCCCGCGCATGCAACGCCGTCCGCTGGCCAGGCCACTGAATCAATACCTGACTGAGTACGTCGACAAGCACGCCGGAATGGCCGCTGCCTATGTATCTATGCATCTATGCATCTATGCATCTATGCATCTGGTGACTATACAATGCAGGTCATTGCTAAAGCTTTCGACGTGCACTACGCAACCGTGAGTCGGGCGGTGCGCCGGGGTGCAATATGCGGTGGCGAAATAGGGAGCCCGATAGGGTTACCCGGTCGGCTTTTCTTAACCAAGATGAAGATGAAAGAATCACCATGACATCCGAGCAAACACAATCAACACAATCAACGCAATCAACGCAATCAACGCAAGCGCCCACACTGACGATCGATAACAAGCAATATGCGATTGAAAGTCTGAGCCACGAGGCAAAGCAGCAGCTTGCGAACCTTCAGGCGGCCGATCAAGAACTGGCCCGCCTGAAAATTCAGCAAGCCATTTGTCAGACGGCTTGTCACTCTTATCTGCAAGCTTTGCGCAAGGCCTTGCCGGCTTGAGCATCAGGCAACGTGCCTCTACCCCCTAATTTTTAGCGACTGTGGAATCTCAGACGATCACTGTTAATTACGACAGTCTCCAGGACAGGATCGTCGTATTTGTGAGGGGTGCAGTTTCGAGTTATGCCCTTCAGCTCACTCGACGCTTCACCTTCGCAATGCTGGCGGCCTTGTCACGGCAGGTACAAAACACCCAGGGCGATACTCGCTTGGCCAAGGCCGGCTTGCAGGATGAGTTGTTGTCCATGAAGCACGTTCACGCGGTTTCTCAGATCCGGAACGCACAGGCCGAAGCGCCGTCGTCACCGCTGCCACCGTTGCAAATGCCGGCAGAAATGCCTATTCACCTGACGTCGCGGGTCGATATTCGCCATGATTCGGATGGTGCAACCACGTTGCTGTTTTTCGTGGCGGATGAAACGGTGGGGAAGCTTGTATTTCAGGTGCGCGAGCTGCACTGGTTTCTCGAGCGCTTGCTGGCGCATGGGCAGCAGGCCGGTTGGAGCGATGCGGTTCCGGTACCTGCCTGGCTCACTCAGCAGTCGGTTGATGAGGCGGCATCCTCCGCGCCGGTGACGCCGACGATCGTGCACTAGTAGGAGGGGGGGCGGATTAGCGAAGTAATCGGGCCGCGGCCGCAAATCGCCCCGAAGAAACACTGGTTGAG
>CAZAOQ010000164.1:4840-6386 GCA_964486795.1 uncultured Rhodocyclaceae bacterium | reverse complement strand
CCAACAACACCTACCCGGCCGAGTTCATCCACAGCAATCTCGCTGTTCAGACCAACGTCATGCACGAGTCCTGGCGCGTCGGCGTGAAGCGCCTGCTGTTTCTCGGCTCGTCCTGCATCTATCCGCGCAACTGCCCGCAGCCGATCAAGGAAGACTACCTGCTGACCGGCCCGCTCGAAGCCACCAACCGCCCCTATGCCCTGGCCAAGATCGCCGGCATCGAGATGTGCTGGAGCTACAACCGCCAGTACGGCACGCAGTTCATCGCCGCCATGCCGACCAATCTTTACGGCCCCGGCGACAATTACGATCTCGCTAATTCACATGTGCTACCCGCCCTGATTCGCAAGATGCACGAGGCCAAAGCACGCGGTGATAAGGAAGTCAGCATCTGGGGAACGGGAACACCCCTGCGCGAATTTCTTTGCAGCGACGACATGGCCGATGCCAGCATCCACCTGCTGCAACTCTCCGAAGACAGTTACGCCGAGTTGCTCGCACTCGATGGTCCACCACTCGTCAACATCGGCTGTGGTGAAGATCAGACCATTCGCACCATGGCTGAAATTGTCGCGAAAACCGTCGGCTTTACCGGCGAGTTGCGCTTCGATGTCAGCAAGCCCGACGGCACGCCCCGCAAGTTGCTCGATGTCTCACGTATGACCCGCTTCGGCTGGAAGGCAAAAATCCCCCTCGACATCGGCCTCACCGATGCCTACGCCGATTTCGTCAAGCGCTTCGCCTGAACGCATCGCTCCTCAATACCCTATTCAAGGCTGATCGCGACCATGACCAAGACCGCACTCATCACCGGCATCACCGGCCAGGACGGCGCTTACCTAGCCGAGTTCCTGCTCGACAAAGGCTACACGGTGCACGGTATCAAGCGCCGCACCTCGCTGTTCAACACCGACCGCATCGACCACCTCTATCAGGACCCGCACGAGAGCAATCCTCGCCTGATCCTGCATCACGGTGACATGACCGACAGCTCCAGCCTGGTCCGCATCATCCAGCAGACGCAGCCTGACGAGATCTATAACCTCGCCGCCCAGAGCCACGTCGCGGTCAGCTTTGAAGAGCCCGAATACACGGCCAACTCCGACGCACTCGGCGCCCTGCGTGTTCTTGAAGCCATCCGCATCCTCAAGCTCGAAAAGAAGACGCGCTACTACCAAGCCAGCACCTCCGAGCTCTATGGCCTGGTTCAGGAAACTCCACAGAAGGAAACCACACCCTTCTACCCGCGCAGCCCGTATGCAGTCGCCAAACTGTATGCCTACTGGATTACCGTGAACTACCGCGAGTCCTATGGCATGTACGCCTGTAACGGCATCCTCTTCAACCATGAATCACCGCTGCGCGGCGAGACTTTTGTGACGCGCAAGATCACCCGCGCCATGGCGCGCATCAAGCTGGGACTGCAAGAGTGTCTCTTTCTCGGCAACCTCAATTCCAAACGCGACTGGGGCCATGCCAAGGACTACATCGAAATGCAGTGGCTGATGCTGCAGCAGGAGCAACCCGAGGACTTCGTCATCGCCAC
>CAZAOQ010000164.1:0-4830 GCA_964486795.1 uncultured Rhodocyclaceae bacterium | reverse complement strand
CAGTGTGCGCGAGTTCGTCGATGCCGCCGCCCGCGAGCTCGACATCGAAATCCGCTGGGAGGGTGAGGGCGTCGAAGAAAAAGGTTACTGGGCCAACCATCCGTCCGGCAAGAAGGAAGCCATCGTCG
Organism: uncultured Rhodocyclaceae bacterium; assembly: GCA_964486795.1. GTDB lineage: Bacteria > Pseudomonadota > Gammaproteobacteria > Burkholderiales > Rhodocyclaceae > Sterolibacterium. Next base: position 4,702 of record CAZAOQ010000164.1, on the reverse strand, counting down.
CTGTCGATCCGCGCTACTTCCGCCCGGCCGAAGTCGAGACACTGCTTGGCGACCCGACCAAGGCACGCCTGAAACTTGGCTGGACGCCGAAGACCACCTTCGCCGAACTGGTCGCCGAAATGGCGCGTGAAGATCTCAAGTCTGCCGAGCGCGACGAGCTGATCTCGAACCACGGCTACAAGACGATGAACCACCACGAATAATCTGGGCGACGAGCACGCTCTCCTCTAACAAAAGAGAGCGTCCGCAAGGCTGCGATTCCCCCTCCCCCGCCCAGCCCGGCCAAGCGCCACGCAGCGCAGACTCCACAAGGAACCCGGCTTGTCCCTCACCAACTTTCCCGGCGTCGCGCTCTACGCTGCAGTCATCTTCGCTTTCTCGGCGATCGTCACCGCCCTGGTGCTGCGTCACTTTCGCATCGTCGACGTTCCCAACGAACGATCATCGCACAGCACACCGACACCACGCGGCGGTGGACTCGGCATCGTGCTCGGTTTCCTGCTGGCACTGTGGCTGATCTATCTCTTCGGTGACACCAACACTGTCGCGCCGCTGCGCAGCCCGCCCTTCGCCGGTTTCCTTGCTGCCGTCCTGCTGATTGCCGCGATTTCCCTGCACGACGACATCGCCGAACGTGGCTTCGCCAGCAAACTCCTCATCCAGCTCATCGCCATCGCCATCGCCATCGCCTGTGGCGTCGTCATCGACGCGCGTCAACTCGGCTTTGCTACAAACGGCATCACCACGCCGGGTGCCTGGCTACTGACTCTGTTCTGGATGATCGGCCTGACCAACGCCTACAACTTTATGGACGGTCTGGACGGCCTGGCCGGCAGCACGGCCGCCATTGTTGCAGTCTTCTTCGCCGCCATCTGCTGGCAGCAAGGACTGCCCTTCATCGCCCTCGCTGCCCTCGCCATCTGCGCCGCCAGCGGTGGTTTCCTGCTGTTCAACTGGCCACCCGCAAAAATCTTCATGGGTGATATCGGCAGCACCTTTCTCGGCTTCGCTTTTGCTGCGCTGGCCGTGCTCGCTGCGAACGGAGCCGCGGCCACAGAGACCACGCCAAATCTGCTGCTGGTCATGCCGCTGCTGCTGATGCATTACCTATTCGACACCGTGTTCACCTTTGGCCGCCGCCTGCTGGCCGGCGAGAACGTCACCCAGGCGCATCGCAGCCACCTCTACCAGTTGCTCAACCGCAGCGGGCATTCCCATCGCCGCGTCAGCCAGTTTCATGTCGGTATGGCCGTCGCGCAAGGCCTCGCTGCACTGTGGCTTAGTGCGGCACCACAAGACGCCAGCCGACTCTGGATCTTCGTACCCTTCCTGCTCGGCCACGCTTTATTCGCCTTCCGCATCATGCACACGGCGCGCCGCAGCGGGCTTATCTGACATGCTGCAGATCGGCAGCGATGAAATCCACCTCTGGCTGGCCTTCGACCGCGAAATCCGCGATCCGGACCTGCTGGCCACCTATCGCGAACTGCTGACGCCCGAAGAGCGCCAGCAGGAACAGCGCTTTTATTTCGAAAAAGATCGTCACCAATATCTGGTCACGCGTGCGCTGACGCGCACCGTACTCTCCCGCTATGCGCCCGTCGCAGCGCAGGACTGGCGCTTCCACAAGCTCGAACATGACCGTCCGCAAATCACCAATCCCGAGGCTGGCGATCTCGTCTTCAACCTCTCACACAGCGCCGGCTTGATCGCCCTCGGCATCACTCGCGGCGGGGAACTCGGCGTCGACACAGAGAACACCGTCGAACGCGAGCCGCCACTCAACATCGCCAACCGCTACTTCTCGACATGCGAAACGGCTGATCTACAGCGCCTCCCAGGCGCAGCCCGGCCCGAGCGGTTCTTCCACTACTGGACACTGAAAGAGTCCTACATCAAAGCGCGCAGCATGGGCCTCGCCATCCCCCTCGACCAGTTCAGCTTCCGCTTTGCCGATGAGCACAGTGTCGCCATCGACTTTGATCCGCGCCTTCGCGACGACCCTGAGCGCTGGCGCTTCTGGCTGCTGCGACCCGGCCCCGAACACCTGCTGGCGATCTGCGGCGGGCGTCACCCAGGTGATTGCCCCCAACGCATCACCCTCCAGCGCATCGTGCCACTGGCGGACTGCACACCGCTTTCAGCCGTACCCATGCGCATATCGAAGTCATGAGTTAAAAAATTTCAATGCGACCGATCACCGATCACCGATCACTGAGCATCCGCAATCCGCAGTATCCGTAAATCGGGGTAGCTTGCAGGGCGTCGCTCAAAATCAACAGCAGATAAAGCTACAGATAAAACAGGCTCGAATTGTTTTGCGGGGCCGCATCAACTCTGCTGCCTCTAATTGCTCTATATCCGCTCCCAGATACTCACTTCAGACAGCGTGTGCTGAAACTTACGTCGGGTTTCGCGGATCACAAAGGGCACTGATTCGGGTTCGCGCACAAGGCGGAAATGCTTGCCGAGCAGCGCTTTGAGTCCATCCAGCGTAGTAAAGTTTTCACCGTCTTTTTTGAAGCCACCGATCCACTCTTCACGCTTGGTATGCTCTGGCAGCCAGGTGTAGGGTGAGGTCAGCATCAACAGACCGCCGGGGTTCAGGCGTTCGTGGATGGTTTCCAGAAACTGGGCCGGGCTGTACAAACGGTCGATCAGGTTAGCCGCCAGAATCAGGTCGTAACCGGTAAATGTTGGCTTAAGGTTGCAGGCATCGGCTTGAAAAAATTCAACCTTGTGACTGTCCGCGGCCAAACCCAGCGCAGCGAGCGAGGTTTCTTTGTAGGCCAGTAACTCGCCTTCCTCGACCAGCGTATAGCGCAGATGCCCCTGCTCGCTGAGCTGTGTGCCAATGCCGATAAAGCGCGCCGAGAAATCCAGGCCGGTGACCTGGTCAAAATGCCGGGCCAGTTCGAAACTTGCGCGACCCGTCGCACAGCCGAGATCCAGTGCTTTGCGTGCGGGCTTACCCCCCATCGCTTCGATGGCCAAACAGGCCAATGCGCGCGGGAAGTTGGCAACGCCGAAGTATTCGTCACCATAATGAAACTCGATGTATTCGGCGATCAGCCGATCTGTTTCATAGTGCGATGCGGGCTGGACTGCGGGCGCTTCGGCGACGACATAACGAAACCCGGCGTGCTGAAAGAAATGCCTGCGGAAGGCGTAGCGCGACATTGGCGAGGCTTCGTTGCCGCAGGAAATCCACGAGCCACCCTTGAACAAATTGTGCCGGTCATCAAAGGTCGGCGTCGTGAAGTCGTCATAGATCGGATGGACGACAAAACCATCGAATGGATAAATCGGCGTCTCCAGCCATTGCCAGACGTTACCAATGACGTCGAACAACGGGCCGTGTGCAAATTGATTCACGGGACAACTGGAGGCGTAATGGGCGAGTTCGATATTCGCCGCAAGTTGCTGCTGATTCGGCACGTCGGCAACCCCGGCAAACTGGCGCAGCGCCTGCCACTCATCTTCACTCGGCAGTCGCACCGGCTGACCGCTGACACGCGCCCGCCACTGGCAAAAGGCTTTGGCTTCGTGGTAATTGGTTTCGACAGGCCAATCCCACGGCATCGGGACTTCTTCCGCCATCAGCCGCAATCGCCATTGCTGGCCGGGATTCTGGCCGGATCCTTCGTTGCACTTAATCCAAAAGGTCGGATGTTCGGCTCGGGCAAATTTTTTCCAGGCTGCGCCCTCCTCCTGCCACAGGCTATCGTCCGCATAACCGCCTGCCTCAACGAAAGCGAGGAATTCCTGATTCGATACCAGGTAGCGCGCACTCTGAAACGCCGGCGTGGCGACTTCATGACAACCGAATTCATTATCCCAACCATAAATTTGCGGCGCACTGCGCTCGCGGCCAAGCCGTAAGCTGGCCGCAGGGATATCAACGAGGCTGTTCTGCGGTGCGACGCCGCTCAGCCGGCAGGGCTCCCAGGCAGGATGCGCTTGCACAAATTCAAGCGTGTGCTGACGCATGAGCACCGAGGAGGTTTCGAGGTGAATACGCTCGTGCTCAATGCCCATCAGGATCACCCACCAGGGGTTTTCCCAATGAATGGGCAAAGTGAGTGTCTGCGTCCGAATGAGTTGATCAACCGCCGCACGAACACGCTGACGATACACCCGCACTGCGTCGACACTCGGCCAATCATCGCGCGCAGCGTTCAAATCATCCCAGCTCATTTCATCGACGCCAACCGCGAATATTGACTCAAATTGCGGGTTGATGCGCTCGGTCAGCAAGCCGGCCAGCACCAGCTTGTTGATGAAAAAAGTGGCGGTATGGCCAAAGTAGAAGATCAGCGGGTGACGCAAGGCAATCGGCTTGACGTAATACGACGCGTAGGCATCATCGCTGCGCAAAACCTCGAATAGTTGCTCGTAACGATCGAAGGTCGCGTGGAAGTACGTCAGGATTTGTTGCCGGATTTGCTCGGCATCCTGGCCGCTAAGTTCAAGGGTCGAGGGAAAAGTGGCTTGCGACATGCAGCCTCCGTATATGGGAATATTGAAATGAAAGATTCGAGGCTACGCTGCCGTCTCACTATCTGCCCGACTCAAGCAGACCGGGGATGCGTTGCAGTCATGTTGTAGTGACGCAGACTGGCAAATCCTGTCGGTCCGCGATCAGCGTTGCGCTGTTTTTTCTTGACGTCGTACAACGCCAAATTGAAATTTTACTGCAACT
>CAZAOQ010000163.1:0-6466 GCA_964486795.1 uncultured Rhodocyclaceae bacterium | reverse complement strand
TCCGCAGCGGCCCACTGCCGCGCAATCCGAATGGCAAGATCGACCGGAAGACGCTGGCCGGGGAATTTATCAATCTCTTTGCATCAAGCTAATCTTGCTCAATTGCAGCCATGCGAAACACATTTAAGGATGACAAGGCCAATCACGATCGGCCTCGTTCCTCTTTCGAATTCAAAAGAGTCGATTCCAAGCGCTCGAATCGTGGCACTAAACAAGTTCTCGTAACGATGCTCTCTTAGGAGCCTGTCATCGATATGCGGCTGAAGCGATGCAACGAACCTAGAAACTCACCGCCTCACAGCCCGTAAGCAGAACTGATAAGCAAGAAACTCGTGCACTGGCCGGACAGCCTGGAGCGGCCCGAGCAGCTTGCGAGCCAGCTTGTTCGCCAGACCATCTCCTCGATCCCGGACACGCAGACTGTAGCTGGCATCCTCGACGAGCATCCCGACATCTGACAAAAGCCTTCGAGCATCCTGGATCGTAAACCATCGGAGATGGGTGCGATCGAAGATACCGCGATCACGGCGCGGAAACGTCCCCTGACCAAAAATGCTGAGCAGGGCAGAGACATGGCGAATATTGGGCAGGCTGATTACAAAACAGCCACCCACCTTCAAGTATTTCTGCGCGACTTCTAGAAGTCCTTCAGGATCAACCAAATGTTCAAGAACATCGGAGAATATGATGCAATCAAAATATTGCCCCGAAAAATCAACTTCCCAGTCGAACCGGTTCAGATCGGCCTGAATCACACAATCGAGTCTCGTCCGAGCCTCGGCAGAAAGCTCCGCATCGTATTCGATGCCCGTGACTCGCCGCCCCAAAGCCGCAGCTCTCAAACTTGCCCCCAGCGCACCATTGCTGCAGCCGACATCAAGAATGTATTGCGCCTCAGCCGGCACCATCAAAAACACATCGGGACGTGTCGTGGTGTAAGCAGCTTGGCGCAGTTGGTTTGTCTCATCGCCCAATGCAACCTCACTTCAGTGGCCAAAGAGGCCAAACTATACCTGCAAGCCGAGCTCGTGTGACGGCGCTGGAACAATCCATGCTGCTAGGGAATGAAGACCCATTGATTTAGAATTGCGGGAGCTTCTCGACATGCAGACACCATCACGATGCCATCCTCCAAGCCTCTCCCGCTCCACGCACCAATGAACCAGTTCTCGACCATTGAGGGCCAACTGGCAATCGGTGGAGTACCGCTTGCGCGACTCGCCAAGCGTGTCGGACAGACACCGTTCTACGCTTACGACCGCCAGTTACTCGATCGCCGCGTCGCTGAATTGCGCGCCATTCTGCCCAAGGCCATCGAGCTCCACTATGCGATGAAGGCCAACCCGATGCCGGCCGTAGTCGGCCATATGGCAGGCCTGGTCGATGGTATCGACGTTGCCTCGGCCAATGAATTGCGTGTTGCCCTGGATACCGGCATGAACCCGCAGGACATCAGCTTCGCCGGCCCCGGCAAGGGACGTGATGAGCTTGCGCAAGCCGTTGCCGCCGGGGTGCTGCTGAATGTTGAATCCTTTCGTGAAGCACGTGAGCTTGCGGAAGTTGCGCAAGCCCTTAGCCTGCCCGCACGCGTTGCGGTGCGCGTGAACCCGGACTTCGAACTCAAGTCTGCGGGCATGAGGATGGGTGGCGGCCCCAAACAATTCGGTGTCGATGCCGAACAAGTACCGCAACTTCTTGCCGAGATCGGCCAGCTGGGTCTTGCCTTCGAAGGCTTCCACCTGTTCTGGGGCTCACAGAACCTGAAGGCGGAAGCCATCTGCGATGCGCAACAAAAATCGGTTGAACTCGCCATCCGCCTCGCTGAATCAGCACCAAGCCCCGTCAAGATTCTCAACATTGGCGGCGGCTTCGGCATTCCCTACTTCCCCGGCGAGCAGCGTCTCGACCTGGCGCCTATCGGTGAGAACCTGCATGCGCTTGTCGGACGTGCCGCAGAGCGCTTGCCGCAAGCCACGCTGACCATCGAACTCGGCCGCTATCTGGTTGGCGAGGCCGGCATCTATGTCTGTCGCATCATCGACCGCAAGGTCTCACGCGGCCAGGTGTACCTGGTGACGGACGGCGGCATGCATCATCACCTGTCCGCATCCGGCAACTTCGGGCAGGTCATCCGCAAGAATTACCCCGTGGCGATCGGCAATAAGATGGACGCCCAAATTCTGGAAAATGTTTCCGTCGTCGGTCCACTGTGCACGCCCCTCGATCTGCTCGCCGATCGCATGGAACTGGCGCAGGCCGAACCGGGTGACCTGGTGGTCATCTTCCAGTCAGGGGCTTATGGACTCTCCGCAAGCCCACGCGCCTTTCTGAGTCACCCCGACGCACTTGAGGTGCTGGTCTAGGCTGTCCGCACCACCCCGGTCGAACACTTAACCGCCCACCCTCACGAATGTCGACACGCAAAGCCCTCGCCTTTTCCTTTCTCGACCGTTACGCCGGGCTAGTTCTGGCGATCGTGTCGTCGATGATCCTCTCCCGGCTGCTCAGCCCGGCGGAAATCGGCGTGTTCTCCGTCACCATGGTGCTGCTGTCCTTCGTCGCGACGATCCGCGACCTCGGCGCCGGCCAATATCTAGTTCAGGTCAAGGAACTCACAACGGAGCGCATCCGCGCCGTGTGGGCGGTGCAACTCGGCCTGGGTACCACACTGGCCATCGTGATTCTTGCAGCCAGCGGATTCGTGGCCAGCTTCTACCATGAGCCGCGTATGAGGGACATCATGTTCGTGCTCGCTGCGAACTATGTGATTACCCCTTTCGGCTCGCTGACCTACGCCTGGCTCATGCGAGAAATGCGTTTCGAAGCACTGGCCACCATCCGCTTTACCAGCACGCTCGTCGGCAGCCTGATTGCGATCACACTGGCCTGGCAGGGCTACGGGCCGATCAGTCTGGCATGGGGGTCGCTGGCAACAGCCATCGTAACTGGGGGGCTCGCGACCCTGTATCGTCCGCGCCATTTCCCGTGGCTGCCCGGCACCAAGGGCCTGCGCCAGGTCTTCTCCTTCGGTTCGACGCTGACCGGTATTTCCATCATCAACACGGCCAACCAGGCCACTCCCGAACTATTTCTTGGCCGACTGCAGGGCATGACCGAAACGGGGCTGTTCAGTCGCGGCCTGGGGCTCGCCGCCATGTTCCAGCGCCTCGTCATGGATGCAGCGACCTCCGTATCTATGCCCTATTTCGCCAGGCAACATCGCGAAGGCCAGCGGCTCGACACACCCTTCATTCACATGATTTCCCTCGTCACCGTACTCGGCTGGTCCTTCCTCGGCTCACTGGCCATTCTCACTTACCCGGTCATGCGTACCCTGTACGGTGGCCAGTGGGACGACTCGGTCGATGTCACGCGCATCCTTTGCCTGTCGGTTTCTCTGCTGTTGCCTGCGATGATCTGCTCGCAGCCCATGGTCGCCATCGGCGCGGTCGGTACCGCGTTTCGCATCAATTGCCTCCACCTTGTGGTGCAGACAGCCGCCATCGCCATCGGTGCCAAGCTGGGGCTGACCGCACTGGGCTGGAGTCTCGCTGCGGTTTCCCTGCTGATGTCCATCATCTGGTTGCGCACAATACAAACGCTTATCCCCTTCGCCTGGATCGAGCTGCGCGCGGCATTCTTCAAGAGCCTGCTGGTCGCCTGTGCCACCATGACGGCGCCGCTCATGGCCATGCTCTACACTGGCTTCCGCCCGGACAACACCGTGATTCCAGTTGCCATCACAACACCGCTTGGTGCGCTTGGATTTCTACTCACCGCACGCGCCTGTAATCATCCGATCTGGCAAGAAGTCACGCGCCTGGGCGATCAGGCCGGCGCCACCCTTGCCCGCTTGACTCGCAAATAAGGCCGGCATCTGCCATCGCTCATCGTCCAGACATACGATCTACATCACTCGCTGATCGGGCGCAGCGGACCAAGCACAGCACTACCGGATAGAATCACAGACTTATATTTCCGATCATCATTTAGACGATCACACCGCACGAGTCGGCACGCCACATTCAAAGCCGGCATCAGCCCATTTCAAAGGACAACGATGTGATAGCCCAAACCAACCTGTCGCCCTCACCCAATCATTGCGCCGGACGCCCAAACTTTCCGGGAATCGCAAACGATCATGATGCAGCCAGCAGCGATCTTGGCGCATGGCAGACGCTGGTCGAAAAGTACGGGATCAACGCCCCAGCACAAGTCACCGGCGATTTTGCCGTCGGCCTGAACCTAGCCGATGGTCGGGTTTTTCTCGCGGTCGATCGCTTCGCCATCCGCAACCTCTGCTATCGGCAGGTGGGTAACCGATTGCTGTTCGCCGAAAAGGCAACCGATCTTGCCGACCCACAGGCACACACACAAATCGATCCGCAGGCGATCTTCGACTATCTGTATTTTCACGTCATCCCCTCGCCGCGCACGATATTCCGGGATATTTATCGCCTGCCACCCGGTCATTACGCCTTATTCGAGAATGGCAAGCTGACAGTGGCCCCTTATTGGGTGCCAAAGTTCGAGGAAAACAAGTCTCCACGCTTCCCCGAGTTACGCGATGAGTTCCGCCAGTTGGTGAAAGACGCTGTCGCCAGTCAGCTCGACGGCAGCAAGGTCGCCTGCTTCCTCAGTGGTGGCACCGACAGCTCGACGGTTGCCGGTATGCTCGGTCAGGTCAGTAGTGAACCAGTAGATGGCTATTCCATCGGCTTCGACGCCGAAGGCTATGACGAGATGGAATACGCCCGTCTCGCCGCCCGCCACTTCAACACCAAACACCACGAGTACTACGTGACGCCGGACGATCTGGTTCGCAGTATTCCGAAAGTCGCCGCGCATTACGATCAGCCCTTCGGCAACTCGTCCGCCGTGCCGGCCTACTATTGCGCCCAGATGGCGAAGGCCGACGGCGTCGACAAGCTACTCGCCGGCGATGGCGGTGACGAACTATTCGGCGGTAACGTCCGCTATGCGAAGCAGCGCGTATTCGACTGGTACAACTTGATACCGGGAAGCGTACGCAAGGGGGTCATGGAACCCTTGCTGACCGGCACGCCCGTTGGCCGTCTGCCCTTGATCCGCAAGGGTGCCAGCTACGTCGAGCAAGCACGGGTTCCCATGCCCGACCGCATGCAAACCTACAACCTGCTCACCCGCCTGGGCATCGAGAATGTTCTTACAGCGGAATTCCTCGCCAGCGTTGATACGAACGATCCCGCCCGCCAACAGCGTGAAGTCTGGGCGCAGGCCAGTACTGACAGCCTCGTCAATCGTATGCTGGCTTATGACTGGCGCTACACCCTTGCGGAGAATGACTTGCCCAAGGTTTGCGGCACGACGGCCCTTGCTGATATCCGTGTCGGCTTCCCTTTGCTTGATGACAGACTGCTGGATTTTTCGTTGAAACTGCCAACTGACTACAAACTCAAGGGCCTCAAGCTGCGCTGGTTCTTCAAGGAAGCCCTGCGTGGTTACCTGCCGGACGAGATCCTGACCAAGAAGAAACAAGGCTTTGGCCTACCATTTGGCGTCTGGGCGAATCGTCACCCGGCCTTGCACAAGCTGGCCGAGGATTCATTGCACAGCCTTGCCGAGCGCGGCATCGTTCGCCGGGAATTCATCAGCGAATTACTCAGCCGCCATCTGCGGGAGTTCCCCGGCTACTACGGTGAACTGGTCTGGATCCTGATGATGATGGAGCAGTGGATGCAGGCACATGCAGCGGAATTCCGCCTCAAGTAAGCATCAGGTTCACATCCGGCTTAGCGGGGCGCCACAGCAGGCTGCCGGAACTCATCTAAAACACAGATCAGCCGTCGCGCCTGCTCTTGCATCGAATAGCGCTCCAATACCGATGCACGCGCCTTTGCGCCCATCGCTCCACGTAAATCCGGGTCACGCAATTGGTCGAGCAAGCTGCGCCACTCCCGTGGCGACTGGGCCAAAAACCCATTGACCCCTTGGTTGATGACAGGCAAATAGGATGAAATAGGCGTGGCAATCACCGGAAGTCCGATGGACATTTTCATGGTGAGTCGATTTTCAGACTTCACAATCCAGCCCGGTGGAGGAAGTTTTCCGGGATTGAATGCAGGCTCGGTTTTGATCGGAATGATCGCGATATCAGCATGCATCATCTGTTCGTAAACACCGACGGGGTCCCAAGCCTCACAACGGATACGCGAGCTACTCCAAAACTTGATGTAATCAAACCGTTCACGGAGCGTGCGCTTCTTGGCCAACCCCCAGCGGATCTCTCGAAGTCGATTGAGGCGATCCGAACGTGACGCATAGCGGCCCACAACAGTCACCTGCAACCAGTCTGGCGGCACCCCCAAATGGGGCAACTCATCTAGGTTGGTCGAAGTCACCAATACGGCACGAAGCGGCTGACTACGCGATCCGCGATGCTTGCTCCAAGCCGTTTTCTGAATTTCAGGATGCTCTATGCCGTCAT